>JADGPU010000106.1 GCA_017882305.1 Bacteroidales bacterium
GGAAAGTCTCCTTTATATCACCTATAGCCAAGGCATTAATAAGTAAAAAAATTGGAGACAAAGTTATTTTAAAACAAGCCAAGAAAGATATTGTTTTTGAAATTATCGATATATCCTATCTCCTATAGTTAAGATAAGATTAGATTGACCAATTATTGGGAATAAATTCTACTGCTAACTCGGATGATGCTATGAAAAGCACATCACCATGCAGCGAGACAATCCTGGAGAAATCCGGGATTTGCTGTTTTATGGTATCCTATATGCAATGAGGGCTGTAGGATTAATTATTGGAACATTGTCAGTCCCTTCAGTTTTTCAACTGCATCTTGATCTTTTAGATTGACATATTTACTTAATGATGAAACTGATTTATGACCAGTTATCTTTTGTACTATGAAAGGACTTGCCCCTGAAAGGATGCAATTTGTAGCAAGTGACCTTCTGGCTGTATGTGTTGTTATCAGTTCCCATTTCTTTAATTTGACTGGAACATCTAACCTTTTGCCACCCGTAGTTGGGTTAATTTCAAAAATTTCGTTAAGTCGTGCTGTCATTCCAATAGTACGAAGTTGATGATTTACAATGTTCAGATTTGTAAGTCTTGGTAATTTACCATTGTATTTTTTCAGAATAGCAATAACGTATTTATTGCAGATGATTACCGAAGTTATATTTGTCTTTTTTGCTTTCAGCTTAATTACGTCGTCTTTTATAAGATCAGAAGAAATTTTATGCCAGTCTGAAAATCTTAATCCGGTATTTGCCCCAATTATAAAAAGATCACGGACTTTTTCAAGTCTTTTATGATTTTTGAAATTGAGGTTGTATATCTTATCCAGTTCAGAGATGGTTAGATAAACGCTAACTTTTTCCTCATTCCTATCTTTGGGCTGTATAGAATTGAATTGCTGATAATCTGTATTACTGCTTATTTTCAATAAATACGCTTCGCCGCAAATAAACTTAATATTGTTCCAATATGTTGCAATGCTTCCGACTTTCAGACTTTCCTTTTCCAGATACCTCGTGAAATCTTTATAGAACTGAGCATTAATCTGGTCAAAGGTGGGACGACTGCGCCCAAAAAACTTAACGAGCTTGTTATAAGTAGTTTGATAACTTTTCCAATTTCTTTTTCCATCGGCCTTGTCTCGTTGGATTATTTCAGAATAAAACTCTAAGAATTTAACAGATGAAACACCACCCCTGATTATC
The DNA here is from genome assembly GCA_017882305.1 of Bacteroidales bacterium. Lineage (GTDB taxonomy): Bacteria > Bacteroidota > Bacteroidia > Bacteroidales > VadinHA17 > LD21. The sequence continues at coordinate 1,219 of JADGPU010000106.1, forward strand.
TGACCTGACAGCTTATTTTGAAATGTAGTTTTTAGGTCTTTTCTGGTTACCTTTATTTCAGCAAGGGAGTCAGTTAAAGCTGTTCGGTACTTAGCAAGTGTGTTCACAATCTTGACCCCTTTAGCATCCTTTAAACCGGGATCAGTTGGTTGCTGTGCTATTTTATTCCATTGGTCGGGCTTTATTTTAACTTTTGTACTAACTTTGAACGGTACATCTGAGTTTATCCAGTGATACAAATACAAATATCCATTGGGTTCAAGTCGAAAATTTGCTGACATAATTTTTTTATTTGTATGCGTTAAAGGTAATAGAAAAAGTCTTCAATCAAATTATTTGGTAGGTAATTAGTGAGGTTCTGTGGTATATGAGACAATAATATTTGATATTTTTAAATATAGATTTATTAAGAATAATGACATAAGTAGTTAAGATATTGTAATTTAGTGAAAAGTGTCTCTAATTTGTCTATATTTGTAACTCAAACACACAATTTATATGGTTTTTGAAAAAGAAGATAAACTGATTCTTTTAACAAATGATGACGGTTTGTATGCGGGAGGATTAAAGACGCTGCTTGAGGTGATGGAGGAATTTGGAAAGGTTATTCTCGTATCAACTGTGGAAAGTATGTCGGGAATGTCGCAGGCTTTAACTGTCAAAACACCATTACGCGTCAAGTTGCTTGAAGAGAATGACAGACACAGGATATATGCCTGCAACGGAACTCCGACAGATAGTGTAAAACTGGCTGTTAATCAATTGGTTGAAAGAACCCCTGACTGGGTAGTTTCAGGGATAAACCATGGATCCAACGCGTCAGTAAGTGTTCTCTATTCAGGTACCATGGCAGCTGCTATTGAAGGGTGTCTTTATGGGATAAGTTCTGTCGGATTTTCTTTGAATAATTTTTCACCTACAGCTGATTTCTCAATATGTAAAAAATACATCCGGATCATAATGAAGAAGCTTGCTTCTGAGCCTCTCCCTGTTGGCATTTGCCTGAACGTAAATATTCCGGCATCTAAGAAAAGTGAAATAAAAGGAATAAAAATTTGCCGGCAATCAAAAGGCAACTGGAGAGAGGAGTTTGAAAAAAGAAAAGACCCAATGGGAAAAACATATTACTGGCTAACCGGAGTTTTTCAGAATCATGAACCTGACGCAACCGATACGGATGAATGGGCTATTGCACACAATTTTGTTTCAGTAGTGCCCGTTACTGTCGATATGACTGCTCATTGGTATGTTGATAAACTTAAAGTCAGGTTCAAAAAATGAAATTTTACGAGAAATACGACAGTGTACTAACGGGTGTTGTTTCAGGACTTATATTTCCATTTATTGTAGGAATAGTCATTTATCTGTTTTCCTCAGGTCATCAATCGCTTCATTCATATCTTGTCCGGATAGCTGATTCAAATATTATTACACATTCAATTACTTTATGTGTATTCCCGAATATTCTTATTTTTATGATATTTAACCGGTTAGACATGCTGAGAGCTACCCGTGGAGTGCTGGCAATGACTATCGTGTGGGCTGTGATTGTTTTTGGCGTAAAGATTTTATAATGAGGTACTTTATAATAGCCGGAGAACAATCGGGCGACCTTCATGGTTCAAATCTTGTCAGAGAGTTATTCGTAGCGGATAAAGGCGCTGAGATCTTTTGCTGGGGAGGCGATCTTATGGAATCTGCCGGAGCCACTCTTCTCGTTCACTACCGGAAGTTAGCTTTTATGGGCTTTGTCGCTGTTTTAAAAAACATTGACGCAATTTCTAAAAATATAAATCTGTGTAAACAACATATTACTGAATATAAACCGAATGTTGTAATTTTTATCGATTATCCGGGCTTCAATCTCAGGATTGCCCGGTTTGCTAAAGAAGCCGGATATAAGACTTTCTATTATATATCACCTAAACTATGGGCCTGGAATGAAGGCAGGGTAAAAAAGATTAAAAAGTATATCGATCGCATGTTTATCATCTTTCCTTTCGAGGTCGATTTTTATAAAAAGCATGGAATAACCGTTGAATATCAGGGAAATCCACTTATCGATGAGACTGAAAAACGTATCTCACTGTTTCCTGCAAAGGAAAGCATGTTCAAGTATCTCAGGATTGAAGAGAAACCTGTTATTGCATTATTAGCCGGAAGTCGCAGGCATGAAATTGAGCTAATCCTCCCTGAAATGATGAAAACCATAAATCATTTCCCGGGATACCAGTTTGTTCTTGCCGGAGTTAAGAATATACCGGATCAACTGTATATTAAAATCATTGGCAATGCCCCGGTTAAAGTGATTAAAGAAAAGACTTATGAAATTCTTTATGCTGCAGAAGCTGCGCTGGTTACTTCAGGCACAGCAACGCTTGAAGCTGCTCTGCATGGAACTCCGCAGGTTGTTTGTTATAAAGGAGATTTTTTCTCTATGCTGATTGCATGGATGGTAGTCAAAGTGAAATATATCTCACTGGTCAATCTCATTATGGGTTCTGAAGTTGTAAAGGAATTAGTCCAGTACGACCTTACAGAGAATTCTCTTCTGACAGAGCTAAAAGCCATTCTGCCAGGTGGTGCAAAACGTGAAAAATTATTATCTGACTATAAATTACTAAAAAGCAAGCTTGGATCAGCAGGAGCTTCAGGAAGGATTGCCAGGGAGATGGTCGGGGAGTTGAAGAAATGAAAAAAGACTAACAGACTGAGAGACTTAGAGATGAAAAACAGATTTTGAAGCCGTGTAACTCTGTGAAAAATTCCGTGTAACTCCGTGGTTAAGAAGGGAATGCGAAACAAAATTCGGTTTATGGTGAAATTGAAAATATTATTTGTTTTTTTACTAACTGTCTTTTGTTCAGTTGGTTTTGCACAGATAAAAATTCGACTTTTCGCGAATCAGTCCCCCGAATCAGCTGTGTTTTCAGTTACTGAAGGAACTTACGAATTAAATCTCTTTAACGGGAGGATTCTTACAGTGTTAAAAGAGGAACCTGTCATTATAACTAAGTATAAAGGAAAGCTGGCTGTCAAAAAGAGAAATACTAAGGGTTTTATTTGTGATTCTCTGGACCTCTCGGGCAAAACCGGGAATGATTCTTTTTCCCTCAGAATGAATGGGAAATCACCTTCAAGACAATACTATTCAGGTAATCTGCAGTGTTATCCTGATCTTGGAACATTGGTATTCATAAATATTTCCGATGTTGAAAAATATATTTCCGGAGTGGTAATGGCTGAAGGCGGAACCGGGAAAAATTTGGAGTACTTTAAGACCCAGGCTATTATTGCCAGGACATATATGTACAAATATTTCGAAAAACATTTGCCTGACAGGTATAATGTATGTGATAATACACATTGTCAGGCGTTTAACGGATTATCCTCAGATTCTCTTCTTAATAAGGCTGCTCTGGAAACCAGGGGACTTGTTATTCTTGATAAAGATAGTGCTTTGATCATATCTGCTTTCCATTCGAACTGCGGTGGAGAGACTTCATCTTCTGATGATGTCTGGCTTTTGAGTCAACCTTACCTTAAAGGGGTTGTAGATCCGTACTGCCGTGGCTCAAGAAATGCTACATGGCAAAAGAGTCTTTCGGTAAACGAATGGGTAAACTATGTGAGAAAATCGGGATATAATGAAAAAGTTGGCGATCCATCGGCATTCAACTTTTTACAGGAATCCAGACTGGCTGATTATAAAGTCGGATCATTCACAATGCCATTAACGAAGATAAGATCTGATCTGAACCTCAGGTCAACTTTTTTTTCTGTAAATGCAAAAGGAGATTCAGTATTACTTAAAGGAAAAGGTTATGGACATGGTGTCGGTCTTTGTCAGGAGGGTGCGATGGAGATGGCATCGAAGGGATTCAATTTTAAACAGATCATTGATTTTTATTATTTTGGTGTTTTAATTTCGGATATTAATAATGCGGTTATTATTAAAAACGAATGATATATTATGTTCGCAATTTTCAGAAAGGAGATAAGCGGTTTTTTCAGCAGCCTGACAGGTTATATTGTAATAATTGTTTTCCTCCTGATTAACAGCCTGTTCATGTGGGTATTTCCAGGTGAGTGGAATATTCTGGATAGCGGATATGCCGGACTTGATACCCTGTTTTTCCTTTCCCCATGGGTTTTTATGTTTCTTATTCCAGCTGTTACGATGAGAATGATAGCTGAGGAAAAAAGGCTGGGTACAATTGAGCTGATTTATTCGAGGCCAATCACAGAAAGAGGACTTGTTTATGGAAAATACTTTGCTTCGGTCTGCCTGGTTCTGCTTGCACTTTTACCCGGACTGATATACTATTTTTCGGTCTATCAGCTTGGTGAATCTCCCGGAAACCTTGACAAGGGAGGTACAATGGGATCATTTATCGGCCTTTTCTTTCTGGCATCAGTATATGCTTCTGCCGGGATATTTGCTTCATCTCTTACAGATAATCAGGTAATTGCATTTATCCTTGGTATACTGATTTGTTTTGTTCTCTTCATGGGCTTTGATTCATTTGCTTATCTTCCCGGGTTAAAAAAACTGGATGAATTTGTAATAAGACTTGGAATAAATGAGCATTATAAATCGATAAGCAGAGGAGTTATTGATATCAAAGATGTTGTCTATTTCATAGCAGTAGCTGTTCTTTTTAATGAAGGTACAAGATTTCAACTGTTATCGCGTAAATGGAAGAAAAAAAGTTAAGCCATGACAGCAACAACGGATAACAAACGAATTAAACTGAGAAGCTGGCTGCAATTTCTGACTGCAATTACAGGAATTATTCTGGTTTCATTGGTCATCTCATTTTTACGATTAAGGTATGACCTTACTGAAGACAAAAGGTTCACTCTTTCCGAACCAACCCGTCACGTACTCAGTCACTTAAAAAATGATATCTACATTCAGGTCTATCTTGACGGAGACATACCAATCCCCCTGAAACGTTTAAAAAGATCCGTCGGAGAATTGCTTGACGAATTCAAAATAGCTTCGGGAAGGAAAATTGATTATGAGTTTATAAATCCTTCAGCCGGAAAGGATGTTAAACAAAGAGAATCTTTGTACCAGACTCTTTCTAAAAAAGGATTAAATCCGATAGATCTTCATGCCAGCGACGCTGAGGGTGGATCCTCTCAGAAAATTATTTTTCCTGGAATGATTGTTAATTATAATGGAATTGAAGTGCCGGTAAATTTTTTGAATAATTCCTCGGGTTCATACGAGCAAAATATACTGCGTTCAGTTGAAGGTCTTGAATATGAGATGATTCAGACTATTTCGACGTTATGTTCTGATACCATAAATAAGGTCGCATTTCTCGAAGGGCAGGGTGAAATTCCGGAAATAGAAACTGCCGACATAACAATGAATCTGGCGAAGTTTTTTACAATCGACAGGGGAGTTATCGGAGGCAAACAAGGGGTACTTGACAAATATGCTGCTGTGATAATTGCCGGACCCGAAAAAGTGTTCAATGAGTCCGATAAACTGGTGCTCGATCAGTACATAATGAATGGAGGCAAAGTATTGTGGCTGATTGATGAAGTGGCAGTAAATTCAGATAGTCTTGTGTTTGGTGAAACAGTAGGCCTATACCGTCCGTTAAACATTGAGGATCAGTTGTTCAGGTATGGAGCCAGAATAAACCCGGCAATTGTTCAGGATATTGAATGTGTCCCGATCAGGCTTATGGTTATGAGTGGGGGTATACGTCAACAGGTTGTTCCGGCTCCATGGGTCTATTATCCTTTACTAAAACCATCTGCAAATCATCCCATTACAAGAAACCTGAACAGAGTGGAAGGAGAGTTCGTGAATTATATCGACACGGTTGGTCTCGACACTGCAATCAGAAAAAAGGTACTTCTTTCGACCTCTGACTTAAGTCGTACAATTTCACCTCCTGTGATGATAAGCCTGAAAGAGGCAGAACTGAATCCTGTTAAGAAAGATTTTAATAAACCAAACCTTCCGGTAGCGGTTTTGCTTGAAGGTATTTTCCCATCTGCTTTTAAAAACAGAATAGTTAGTAATCTTACTGATGATAAAAATCTCAGGATCAGGACTGAAAGCAAAGAAACCAGGATGATCGTAATTGCTGATGCAGATATTATAAGGAACGAAGTAAAAAAGTCAGGATTGAATGAGATCCCGCAGCCTTTGGGAGAGGATAAATATACCGGACAAGTATATGGTAACAGGGATTTTCTGATCAATTGTCTTAATTGGCTGGTTGATAAGAATGGGATCATGGAGTTGAGATCCAGAGAACTTAAATTAAGATTGCTGAACTCTCAGATGATTAAAGCCGATAAGCTTAAGTGGCAGATTATTAATATAGCCGGCCCTGCTATAATAGTTATCATTGGAGGATTACTTTATAGCTATTTCAGAAGAAAAAAATACACAAAGAATTGATAATGAATAAAATATTAATCAGAAGTGTTTTTTTATTCATTGTAATCGGGCTGTTTCTCCTGATCCTGTTCAGGAGCAGATTACCTTTCGGAAAAAGCAATAGCTCGTTTGCCAGTGAACCTAAGGAAGAGATTACCAAAATCGAATTTTCAGAAAGCGGGAAGAAATTGACTCTTGAGAAAAAGAGGGAGAGCTGGCTGATAAACGGAAAGTCAGAAGCAAGGAAAAGCGGAGTCCTATATATTCTCAGGATTTTGAATGAGATAAAAATTAAATCCCCTGTGTCTCCTGAATTGTTTGAAAGCGAAATATCCGGGAAAAATGTTATTCCAGTAAAGGTGAAAGTTTATGAAAAGAGGAAACTTCTGAAGACTTTTCTTGTTTATAAAACGGAATCAAACACTTACGGAAACATAATGAAGATAAAGGAGGCTTCAAAACCTTTTATTGTCTATGTACCTGGTTATGAGGGTGATATTGGTTCGGGGTTTACACTAAATGAGCCGTACTGGCAACCTTACACGGTATTCAATCTTTTACCTTCAGAAATAGCTTCTGTAAAACTCGAGAACTTATCTGACACTACAGCCTCTTTTTCAATTATTAACAGAGATCATCATTTTTTTCTTTCCGATGCTGCGGGTAAACTGACCGGATGGGATTCTTCGCTTGTTGTCCGTTATATTTCATATTTTGCATGGGTCCCTTTTGAATCCTGGGCTTTTCAAATAGGAGAAGCGGAGAAGAAATCAATTGAAGCTCAGAAACCTCTATACAAGATTACAGTCATTACTCATACTGGCAGAAAGAGTACTCTGACATTATGGGGAAAGCTGACCGGTAAAAGCAGTACGAGTGAAATTGACAGTGACAGGCTATTCGGTAAAACTGAGGAAAAGGATGAGCTTTTCATAATGCGTTATTTCGATATCGATCCCCTGCTTAAGAAGAGATCATATTTCTTCCCACAATAATATTTTGTTTGAGGGAATAGTTTTTTTTTGTAATATTGGTAATTGAGAATTGAGCAGATCCTATAGTTCAATTCATTCATTTTGACTTGAATAGTAAAACTTGGAAATCAATAAATCAACTTAAAACGATACCAATATGAAATTTGTAGTATCCAGCTCTGAACTTCTTGGTCATCTGCAGGCAATAAGCAGGGTAATCAGTTCAAAGAATACGCTTCCCATACTTGATAATTTTCTCTTCAATCTTTCAGGGAACGATCTTGAAATAACTGCATCGGACCTTGAATCGACGCTGATAACAAGGATGAAGCTTGAGAATACTGATGGAGACGGTACAATAGCTCTTCCGGCAAGAATATTACTCGACACATTAAAAGAGTTTTCAGTTCAACCGCTCACATTTGATATCAATATGGAAACCATGGCGGTCGTTATCAGCTCTGAAAATGGTAAATTCAATGTTGTCGGGCAGAATGGGATTGACTTTCCTGCCTTGCCTTCAATAAAGAAAGATAAAAAATTTGTATTTGTAATTAATGCTGATGTATTGCTTGCAGGAATAAGTAAGACTCTTTTTGCTACTGCTGATGATGAACTTCGTCCTGTTATGGGAGGTATCTTTGTAGAGGCCTCCACCGACAAAATTACATTTGTTGCGTCCGATGCTCATAAACTGGTAAGGTATCAGAGAACAGACGCACATGCAGATGATAATGCATCATTTATACTACCAAAGAAGCCGGCTTCTCTGCTAAAAAATATTTTACCTAAAGAGGAGGGACCCGTAACTGTTGAATTTGATGATAAAAATGCATTTTTTATCCTGAATAATTACAAGGTTGTCTCTCGGTTGGTTGAAGGTAATTATCCGAATTACAATTCTGTTATACCGAAAAACAATCCACGGAAGATAACTATTGACCGGGTAGAATTCTTTAACACGCTCAAGAGAGTATCGGTTTTTTCAAATCAGGCGAGTAATCTTGTGAAACTTCAACTTAAAGGTAATCAGGTTATGGTTTCTGCCCAGGATATCGATTTTTCAATTTCCGCATATGAAAGGATCAAGTGCCAATATGAAGGAGATGAAATTGAGATCGGTTTCAAATCGGTTTTCCTTCTGGAGATTCTATCTAATATCGGCTCACAGGATGTTATGATCGAACTGGCCGATCCCACAAGAGCCGGACTCTTTCTTCCTGTAATTACCGATAATGAAGCGGAAGATCTGCTGATGCTTCTTATGCCAATGATGATAAATGCCTGACCTTTGAATCTGAATCTTAAACGTCCCATCGCTTTTATTGACCTTGAAACGACCGGAATTAATGTTTCAAGCGATCGGATCGTAGAGCTCTCAGTCTTAAAAATCAGTCCCAATGGAAAAGAGCAGTGGATGAGCACAAGGGTAAACCCCGAAATGGCTATTCCTCCCAAAAGTACAGCTATACATGGGATCAAAGATGAAGATATAGCTAAATCACCGACATTCAAAGAAGTAGCCAGAAATCTTGCCGCATTTCTTGAAGGGTGCGACCTGGCAGGCTACAATGCCATTAAATTTGATATACCTGTTCTTGCAGAAGAATTTCTAAGGGTGAATATCGATTTCAGTTTCATAAAAAGAAGGTATATTGATGTTCAGGTGATCTTCCATAAAAAAGAACAACGTACACTATCTGCTGCTTATCAGTTCTACTGCAAAAAAGATCTGGAAGACGCTCATAGTTCAAAGGCAGATACGGCCGCAACTTTTGAAATTCTCAAATCACAGCTCGACCGATATCAAGATCTGGAAAACGATGTTGAGAAGCTTGCAGAGTTCAGTTCTTTTAACACTAATGTAGATTTTGCAGGAAGAATAATTCTTGATGAGAATGGTGTTGAAGTTTTCAATTTTGGCAAGCATAAGGGAAAACCAGTAGAAGCTGTTTTTAATGAGGAACCTGCATATTATTCATGGATGATGAACGGGGAATTTCCATTATACACAAAAAAAGTTCTTACTGAGATTAAGTTAAGATCTTTCGGAAAAACCCAGGGATAAAATGAAGATCATATGTATAGGGCTCAACTACAGGAAACATGCTTCTGAGCTTGGATGGCCGGTCCCTGAAGAACCTGTTGTATTCCTGAAACCCGATTCTTCAATCCTGAAAAATAATAAACCTTTTTTTCTTCCTGATTTTTCTGCTGATATCCATTACGAAGTTGAGGTTGTGATAAAGATCGGTAAACTTGGAAAGGGAATCTCTGCAAAATTTGCTCCCCGGTACTTTGATGAAATTACCTTAGGTATCGATATTACTGCCCGTGATCTTCAGAACCAGTTGAAGGCAGCAGGAATGCCATGGGAAATTTCAAAATGTTTTGATGGTGCTGCACCTCTGGGTCGTTTTATTCCTGTAACGCGAATAAAGAATATGGCAGATCTGGATTTCCGGCTTGAGATCAATGATAAAGTGGTGCAGAAAGGCAACACCTCCGACATGATATTTGGCTTTAATGAGATAATCGAATATGTCTCAAAATTTTTCACCCTCAAAACAGGTGATTTGATATTTACCGGGACACCACCGGGAGTCGGGCAACTTCATAAAAATGATAATCTTGTTGCGTATCTGGGTGATGAAGCTCTTCTTGATTTTCTTATTAAATAAAAATCCAAAACCTTTGACCGCAATGTCTTTGTTTTACCCCTCTGACTCCCCCAGGTAGGAAAACCAAACAAAGGCATGATTGACTGAATATGGTTAAAATTCCAGTAACCTAATGTCTTAAAAGTCCCCCTTGGGGGATTTAGGGGTGGAATATGGGGATGGCTGAAAATTTATGTAACCCAAAGTCTTAAAAGTTCCCCCTGGTGGATTTAGGGGTGAAATATGTCGGTTAAATGATTTCCCCTTTT
>JADGPU010000107.1 GCA_017882305.1 Bacteroidales bacterium
CTCACCGAGCTGGATGAATTGCTCGAATCCATGAGCCTGTCATTCGGGATGGATGTAAGCAAATATAAATTAGAGAAAGATTAATTTGAAAACTGGTTAAGGAAATAGAGCAATGCGACATTCAAGAGTTTTTAACCATTTAGGAAGAACCAGTTCACACAGGAAGGCGATGCTTTCAAACATGGCAACATCACTTATCCTTCATAAGAGGATTACGACAACAACAGCCAAGGCTAAAGCACTTCGTACTTTTGTTGAACCGCTTATTACTAAATCCAAGGAAGATTCAACACATTCAAGGAGAGTGGTATTCAGTTATCTGAAAGATAAAACTGCTGTAGCTGAATTGTTCAGAGAAGTATCCCCGAAAGTCGCTGAACGCCCGGGTGGCTATACACGTATATTAAAGATCGGCAACAGGATAGGAGACAATGCAGATATGTGTATAATGGAGCTTGTTGATTATAATGAAGCTATGCTTGGAGGGGAAGCTGCAAAAACCAAAACAACAAGAAGAAGGAGAACCACAAAGAAAAAAGAAGATGCTGTAGCTGAGACAAAAGCTTCTAAAGCTGCTAAAATAAAAGCAGAAAAGAGTGAAAAATCCGTTGTAAAAGCTAAAGAAGCTCTCGGAGAATCAGTTCCGGAAGGAGAATAAGATGTTAAAAAAACATTAAATCGAAAAGGGATAAGCCATTAACTACTTAATCCCTTTTTTAGTATATTGCATAAGTGTTGAATAAAAAATAAAAATCTATGGGTCAGATAGTTAGCGTTCACGCTCGTGAGATTCTTGATTCGCGTGGTAATCCAACAATTGAAGTTGATGTAATGACAACAAGTGGCTATTTTGGTAGGGCAGCAATACCATCTGGTGCATCAACCGGAGAAAACGAAGCATTGGAGCTCAGAGATGGCGACAAGAATCGTTATATGGGCAAAGGTGTTCTGAAAGCAGTTCATAATGTCAATAACGTTATTGCCGAAGAGGTAATCGGGATGGATGTTACAGACCAGGCCGGAATTGATAAAAAAATGATCGACCTCGATGGTACAAAAACAAAAAGCAGCCTTGGAGCCAATGCAATACTTGGGGTCTCTCTGGCGGTTGCAAAAGCAGCCGCTTCCTATCATGGGCTGCCACTTTTTCGTTATATCGGCGGAACTAATGCAGTTACACTGCCTGTCCCGATGATGAATATCATTAACGGAGGATCTCATTCAGATGCCCCGATAGCTTTCCAGGAATTCATGATAAGGCCTATAGGAGCTCCGTCATTCAGTGAAGGATTACGTATGGGTGCTGAAGTGTTCCATTCATTGAAAAAAGTTCTTAAAGAGCGTGGATTGAGCACTGCAGTTGGTGATGAAGGTGGCTTTGCTCCAAATTTCGAAGGAACTGAAGATGCCCTGGAAACAATTCTTAAAGCAATAATTGGCGCCGGTTACAAACCTGGCACTGATATTACTATTGCACTCGATCCTGCAGCATCTGAATTTTACAAAGATGGGATGTACAATTATACGAAATTTGAGGGACCAAAAGGAGCTAGAAAAACTTCTAAAGAACAAGTGGATTATTTTGAATATCTGATAAATAAATACCCAATAGATTCTATTGAGGACGGAATGGCTGAAAATGACTGGGATGGCTGGAAGTTACTGACAGACAGGATTGGCAAGAAAATCCAGATTGTAGGCGACGATGTATTTGTAACCAATGTTGACTATCTGAAAAAAGGTATTGAAATGGGTTGTGCAAACTCCATTCTGATAAAAGTCAACCAGATCGGATCTCTTACAGAGACTCTCAATTGTATTGAGATGGCTCACAGGGCAGGCTATACAACTGTTACGTCACACCGCTCTGGTGAAACCGAAGATACCACTATAGCAGATATAGCAGTTGCTACTAATTCGGGTCAGATCAAAACCGGATCTGCAAGCAGAACAGACAGGATTGCTAAATACAATCAATTACTCAGAATTGAAGAGACTCTTGGTAATCTGGCTGTATATGGATATAAGAAATAAATTGAAATATCCCCCATCCCCCCTCTAAAGGGGGTTTATCTCTGTTATTAAGGATAATTATTGAAATAAAGAGGCTGTCTGAGAAGGCAGCTTCATTTGTTTGCCCCCCAACTCCCCTAAAGGTGGGCTAATTCACCAAATGGAAAGAATTAGTCCCCCTTCAGAGGGACGGCCGCGAAGCGGCCAGGGGACAGTAATACAGACGTTATTAACAATTGTTGAAAACTCGTGTTTATATCGGGTTTATAACAACGGTCCCAATTTCATGGTTCTTAAAGATTCTTGCCATACATTTGATTTTATCAGGTGAGCGATAAAAGACTGCTCAAAAGATGTGGAAATGGAAAAGGTTACTTAATTGAAGCAAGATCCGTTTCAGTCAGACCCTCGGGTCTGCGCACCAGGAGAGCCGAAGCCTGAACTAAATGGACTTCGCGTCCAATATGTTCAGTAAGTCAACGAAAACCGGAAACGTTCTTTCAGAGATTGAGTCACAGGGCTTCAGAAAATGAAGGGCTTCGGCCCCGGGTTATTTGAAACTGATGCAATATCCTTCGGGAAATATGTACCAGCGCCTGAATGACACTTCGTCCCGGAAGTCTGCTTTAAAACAGACAAAAGGACAGCTGGAAGGTTATGTTGTAACAGACAAGACCCGAAAGCATGGGTTGCAGAAATGGGTCTCGTATCCAGCGAAGCAACCGGTCAGAATAACAGTAATCTGGCATCGTTAATAACCTTGGTTGTAAACGGTGAATGGGAACTAATCCTAGCGATGAGTTCCCATTATTGTTTTTATACCCCCTTTCAACCTTTTTCAACCCCCCAATCCCGCAAAGCGAGACTTATAATTTATAGAAAATGGTTAAAAGTCCCCCAAATGGGGGATTTAGGGGTAAATATTATAGCATATTGAATATCTTTGGATTTCATAAGATAATCGTTTATGAGTTACTCAGGATTAACTGATTTTATAACTGATCTCGAGAAAAAGGGGGAACTTCTTAGGATTAAACAATTTGTCAATCCGGTACTTGAAATCACGGAAATAGCCGACAGAGTAACTAAATCAGACGGAAAAGCATTGTTGTTTGAAAATACCGGGACCGGTTTTCCAATACTCATAAATGCATTCGGATCAGATTTGAGGATGGCCATGGCAATAGGAAGGAAAAACCTGGATGAAGCAGGAGCAGAATTAGAGAATTTATTTAACAATGTATCGTACAATAAGGAGACACTTTTTCAAAAACTTTCGACCCTGCCAGCTCTCTTTAAACTTACAGGCCTTCTTCCATCACGAATTAAAAGAAAAGGTCAGTGCCAGCAGCAGATTCACAGAATACCCGACCTTGGCATTCTTCCTGTATTGAAATGCTGGCCATACGATGGAGGTCGGTTTATTACGCTTCCTATGGTACATACACGTCATCCGGAAACAGGCATTACAAATGTGGGAATGTACAGGATGCAGATTCTTGATAAAAGCACTACAGCAATGCATTGGCAGCGCCATAAAACCGGCGCCAATCATTTTGAGGCATGGAAAACAAAAGGTAAAAAAATGCCGGTCTCTGTTGCTCTTGGAGGTGATCCTGTTTATACATATGCTGCAACAGCTCCTCTTCCCGAAAATATTAATGAATATATTCTTGCAGGGTTCCTTAGAAAAAAGAAGGTTAATATGGTACGGTGCATCACTAATGATCTGTTTGTACCGGAAGATGCTGACATAATTATCGAAGGTTTTGTTGATCCTGCTGAAGATCTTGTATGGGAAGGTCCGTTTGGAGATCATACAGGATTCTATTCTTTGGCCGACTGGTACCCTAAATTTCACGTTACTTGCATAACACATTCAAATAAAGCAATTTATCCTGCAACAATTGTCGGAATACCTCCGCAGGAAGATGCCTGGATGGCTAAAGCAACAGAAAGATTATTCCTTTCACCCATAAAGATGACCTTGCAACCTGAAATTGAAGATTTTCATATGCCCGATGCCGGAATAGCCCATAACCTGGTAATTATAAAGATCAAAAAAAGTTATCCCGGCCAGGGTATGAAAGTGATAAGTTCATTGTCTGGAGCAGGACAGATGATGTTTACAAAGTATATGATTGTGGTGAGCGGCGATATCAATATCAGGAATTATTTGGAACTTATTTCTCATGTTTTTGCTAATGTTGATATCAACAGGGACCTGCTATTCAGCCATGGTCCGCTTGATGTTCTTGATCATTCATCCGATTACTTTTCTTTCGGAGGAAAGATTGGAGTAGATGCAACAGTAAAACAAATTGAGGAAAACTCCGGAAGAGGTCAAAATACAAAATCAGAAATACTGGAAATTTCTGAGATTAAGGTTGATTTCCTCGACAGGAATATCATAAAAAGTTATAATCTCAACCTTATCGCAGATCATATTCCAATACTAATAATTTCAGTGAACCAGTCAGAGGATGTCGATGTTATTGAAAAAGTAAAGAATCTTTTCAGGACAAATGACTCCGATGGGATCTTCAGATTGATTATTATAGTTGATCATACTGTTGATGTCACTGATTTGTTTATGGTAGCCTGGCAACTTCTGGGAAACACTGATCCTCAACGCGATCATGAATTCATTTCGCCTCTTTCTGTTTTGTTTGATGGAACAATAAAGGCTTACAGGAAAGGTGGATTCCCCAGAAAATGGCCGAACATAGTAAGCGCCGGTAATGAAACTATTTCGGCAATAGATCAGAAATGGGAGTCTCTCGGAATTGGAGCGTTTATAAATTCTCCATCAGCCAGATACATAAGATTATGCCGGAGAGGGACTGATGAAATTCTTATTGATTAGTCGGGATGCATTTTTAAGTACATGCAGATAACATTCGGATAATTAACCTAATTTTGCATTATCTGATGGTACTCATGTATTTAACATATTTTAATATATATTTTATTGATAGTATAAAAGCCATTAATCGCATATTGATCGGTGGTTTAACTGATTCTACCTCCTCTCCATCCCATTTTATTTTCTTCAGTGTACTACTAATTTCAATTGTTTTTTTACTTGTTATGTCTCAGACAAGGACGCTTGTTAAAACCAGGAGACTACTCAGGGAAAAGGAGCAGGCACTTAAGTTTATTGAATTTCAGAAGGTCGAACTGGAATTAAAAGATAAGAACATTACGGATAGTCTGATATATGCACAAAGAATCCAGGAAGCTCTTTTACCATCTGAAACCTATTTCAGAAAACACTTTGCAGATTCCTTTATTTTATTCAAACCTAAAGATATTGTAAGTGGCGATTTCTACTGGATTGGTGAAAAGGATGAAAAGGTTTTCGTAGTGGCAGCCGATTGTACCGGACATGGTGTGCCAGGCGCCCTGATGTCGATGATTGGATTGAAGATCATTGAAAAAACCATTAATGAAGATAATATTGAAGTTCCGTCGGGGATTCTGGCAGTAATGAATAAAGGATTGGAAAAAACCTTCAGCAGGGAAAAAAACATAGGAACAATAATAAGGGATGGAATGGATATCGGACTCTGTGTCATTGACAGAAAAAGAAAAAAGTTGGAATATGCCGGAGCTTTTTTACCTCTCTATCTTATTCGTGACGGCAGTCTGGTTGAAATAATGGCAGATAAGATTATTATTGGAATGAATCCAGAAGGGCTGCCTTATACCGATCATGAACTGGATCTTCTGGATGATGATATTTTCTATATCTTCTCTGACGGATATGTAGATCAGTTTGGTGGAACAGAAAATAAAAAATTCATGTACAGGCGCTTCAGGTACCTGTTGATGACTATTCACAATTTCCCTGTGAATGATCAGAAAGCAATTCTGGAGGAGAATATTAAGACATGGATGGGTATTAATGAACAGGTCGATGATATGATGGTAATAGGATTCCGCCCATTAATTGCAGAAACTAAATGATTTTTTTTATTTTATCAATCAGTGCTGACGGCTGAAATGGTTTGCTGATATAATCATCAATACCTGCTGACAGGCATTTCTCTTTATCCCCGATCATGGCATTAGCTGTAATAGCTATTATCGGCACATGTGAATTGGTGGTTGATTCCAGTGCTCTGATCTTTTCAGCAGCCACAAGTCCGCTCATAATCGGCATCTGAATATCCATAAGAATGAGATCGAAGCTGGTGGTTCCGAACCTGTCAAGAGCCTCTTTCCCATTTGAAGCAGTATCAATACTATGAACCAGAGGTCTGAGAGTAAGCAGAGTGATCTTCTGGTTTATAAGATTATCCTCAACAAGAAGTATTTTGAGGTCTTTTAGATCTTTATGAATTTTGTCTTTCTGTATTAACTCTTCGATCTTTTGAGAAGCAATGCTCTGCTTTGTTTCAGCAACAGGGTTGGCATAAGGAAGAAAAATGTTCAAAACTGTTGAATTGGTTCCTATCTCCTGGCTGAAATTGCCCTTACCTGATGAGATGAATCTGGCAGCAAGACTTTTCTCAACTCCGATATCATTTATAAGAACAATTGGATTATCGGTTTGTATCCTTAACGCAACTGTGCTTTCAGTTCCTGTTTCTTTTGTTTTTTTAAGGTTTATAGCAACTTTGGTAACTCTCTCTGATGATTGAATCTCGATGGTATTGAATAGATCTAAAAAAATCTGTTTAAGAATTATTGGGTCACCAAAGCATTCGAAGTCACTGAATTCCTTTTTGTTAAGAATAAAATCGATATTGGCTTTATCTTTAAGATTATAAAGTTCAATAGTGTTCTGAATAGTTGAAAACAAATTAAACCTGATAGCTTTTCTATGCTCATAACTCAGGTTTCCGGCAGACTGCATTGTTAACTCATTAACAGTAGTCACCATGTTATTTGTAGAAGCAATAAAAGTTTCGAGGAGTTCCTTTTGTTTTTTCTGAAGGCCTGATTCCATAAGCATATCAGAGATAATAACCAGGTTATTCAAAGGTTCTCTTATCCTGTGCGAAAAATCTATTATAACATCATCTTTCCTTTCGTTCAGTGAAGAAAACTCATTTAATGATTCTTTAAAGCTCGTATTAAGGTCCGATGCCTTTTTGATAATGATTATTCCAAGACTTGCACCTGCAATAATCATACATCCTGCAGGAAGCTTAAGATTAAAGGAGATTAATAGTACAGCTGATATAAGAATAAGAAGTACAATTATTGAGTAGGACTCAATGATCTTTTTCTTCTTATCGAAAATTTCCTCAGTAGACTTATTTAAACCTTTATTCTTGGAACCGTGTTCAGTTTCACTGACCATAAACCAAAATTTTGAGGTTATGTAAATTTACACAAAATAAGTAATAAATATACATTAACTGAAATTAACAACCTTTCAAGGAAAACGTTAATTTTGTCTTTACGGTACGAAATTTGAACGTAAGAAGAAAACCTTCGAATGCTATGTTGAAAATATTAAGGGTTATTTTTTTAATTAGTTTATTTTCACAGGTTGTGCCATCAATCAGATCATCTGGACAAGAGAAAGAAGGGATGGTAAAATACACTACTGATTTCAGGTTCAATGATGGTATCTACATCAATTTTGACCAGGTTAAAATGAATAGTCCTATACCTAAAGCAAAATTGCTCACTTCAATCGATTACAACGACAGAGAATTCTTTAAGAAGATCCTTGAAGGGGATAAAATCTATTTCTATGACAATATGGGTGTGCGGCAGGAAATAGTGAAAAGCAACATTTGGGGTTATTCACGCAATGGAATTTTGTATGTTCAGATTCAGGAAAGCTTCAACAGGATCACCTTCGTTGGAAGTATATGTCACTTTGTTGCGGATATAACAACTTATGATTCGCGTTATTATAACTCTCCTTATGGATATTACGACCCCTATTATTCTCCATATAGCTACAGTAATTATTACAATCCTTATAATCCGTATTATTCGCCTTACAGATCTAATATGACCCGCAGCGAATTAAAGCAGTATCTGATCGATTTTGAGAGTGGAAAAGTACTGGAATTTGATGTTGATAATACGGAACTGCTTCTCATGAAGGATAATAAATTATACGAGGAGTATGTTCAACTGTCGAGGAAAAAAAAGAAGGACCTGATGTTCGTATATATCAGAAAATTCAACGAAAATAATCCCTTGTATATACCGGTACCGGTACAATAATGCCAGCGACATGAGAACATTACTTTTATCCTTTACATTGTTTCTTCCCACTGTTCTATTGTCAGGCCAGGCCCCATTCCCGAGCACAGATGAAATTAAACAATTTAACGCATCAAAAACCTGCGTGGTACTTGAAGATGATCCCTTCTCATCATATAATATATATATACAAGAGGTGGTTAAATCATCCTGGAAAATCACCCCTTATGAATTTATTACAGTAAAGGATTTTAATGTCAGGAGATTGAATCCGGCTTACTCATTCCTTGTAATTACCCAGACGAACTTTGATAAGGACAAAGCCCATGGCCTATATAACTTTATAAATCTTCTCCAGGGGAAAGATGTAAATAAGCTGAGTGAGATGCCTGAAATTTGTGCTATCCCTCTTTCTTTTGCCGGGGTAAGTGATCTTGTATATAGCTACAAACTTGGTGCTATTGTCTCTTTTATGCAGAAGCATGCACAAAAGATCTCAGATGACCCGTCGCTAACCCTGAGAAAATATCTTAAATATTATAACAAAAACATACCCGGTATTAAGAATAAAACTATACTTGTGGAACAGGAGGATCTTACTCCTGAAATCTCAACAATTGAAAAGATAAAAGCAGTTTATACTGGCAATATTGAGATAGTCACAGATGAAGAAATTATTAAGGCGATAGAAAATAAAACTCCTGATACTGTGATTCTCCATAAGGTGGGACCTATGGGAGAAAGATATTCAGGTTACTGCTTCATAATGCTGATAGGCACTGATGATTCAGAATTGTACTACTATAATCTGCATATGGTTGACAATGCCAATCCGAATGGTCTGTTACCCGACGATTTGAAACGGCTTGAAAGAAAACATGCATCACTGGACTAGTAAAGCCGTCTTTTAAATAAATACTTAAATATCATGGAAGAGAGCAGAGTATTATCAGAAACAGAAAGAAATTGGGCAATGCTATGTCACCTTTCGGCTTTTGCTGGTTTCTTTTTCCCGTTCGGCGGCGTAATCGGACCTCTAATTTGCTGGCTGACAAGAAGAGATGAATCTTCATGGGTAAACATAAATGGGAAGGCATCTCTTAACTTCCAGTTATCTATGTTACTTTACATAGTTCTTGCTATTCCTTTAATTATCATCATAATTGGGATTCCGATAATTATGTTACTGGGAACTCTTAAGGTAGTCTGTGTAATTATTGCCAGTGTCAAAGCGCCAAAGGGAGAACTTTTCAGATACCCGCTGGTGATACCGTTTATACAATAAGAGTTTACCTCCTGACCACTTACCTTAATTTATATTTCCCGCAGATTACGCTGATCAGCGCAGATCAAATTTTAACTATCTTCCAAAATCTGCGAGATCAGCGGGGAAAATGGAAAATGTAATTTCTGATTTCCGGAAATATATAGTAATTTTCTTTTTTATTTAAATTATGTGTAATGGCAACTAAAAAAGATAAGGTTCCAACTAAAGCAAAAGCTGTCGGAAAGGACGATTTATATCATGATATAAAACAGGAAAAGAAGAAAAAACTCAATCCCGGGGAGTATGAGGAGTTGCTTTTGACTCTTGAGATTGAATTGGTAAAACTTCAGGAATGGGTAAAGGCTAATAAGTTAAAAGTGGTTGTGGTATTTGAAGGGAGGGATGCAGCAGGGAAAGGTGGCGTAATTAAAACCATTGCCGGTTGTCTTAATCCCAGAATATGTAGAATTGTTGCTCTTGGTATACCCACTGAAAAAGAAAAATCTCAATGGTATTTCCAGCGATATGCTTCCGAATTGCCTGCCGGAGGTGAGATAGTCCTTTTTGACAGGAGCTGGTATAACAGGGCAGGTGTAGAACAGGTCATGGGTTACTGTACCAATGATGAGTACGAGGAGTTTCTCAGATCATGCCCGGAATTCGAAAAGATGCTTATCAGGTCAGGTACAATTCTTATTAAATATTGGTTTTCCGTAAGTGACCAGGAACAGGAAAAACGGTTTCAGGATAGAATAAAAGATCCTTCAAAACGATGGAAGATCAGTCCGATGGATATCGAATCGCGTGATAAATGGGTTGAATATTCGATGGCAAAAGATAAGATGTTCTCTTATACTGATACCAAACAGTCACCATGGTATGTTGTCCGTGCTGATGATAAAAAGAGAGCAAGACTCAACTGTATCAGCCATCTTCTTTCCCTCATTCCTTATGAGGATCTTACCCCCAAACCATTGAAACTTCCTTCTTTGAAACACGATGTAGCTTATGTAAGACCTCCTGTTACAGAGCAGACATTTGTTCCGGAAAAATATTAATTTAATTTTTTAACCGCAAAGCACGCAAAGAAAAGGCCGACACTTTAAGTTCTTTGCGATCTTAGGATTTAAACCTCTGCGAACTTTGCGGTTAATGGATTTCCTATTCTTAGTACACCTCTTATTATTTTAGTTTCTCAGTATCTTTTATACTTTTGTCTTTATACTTTTATCTTTAGTCTTTTAATATCCGACTATGTCTTCAAAACCGTCCATACCGAAAGGAACAAGAGATTTCTCTACAGAGGAGATGCTGAAACGTGAATATATTTTTGAATCAATAAAACAGATATTCAGGTTATATGGCTATCAGCCTATCGAGACTCCCGCTATCGAAAATCTTACTACTCTGCTCGGTAAATATGGGGAAGAAGGAGATAAGCTACTATTCAGGATACTGAATTCAGGTGATTTCTTATCATCGTTAACCGATGATGATCTGGCAAAGCGCGAATATGGTAACCTATCTTCCATGATCTGCGAAAAAGGGTTGAGATATGATCTTACAGTCCCATTCGCACGTTATGTAGTGCAACATCGTGATGAAATTGTCTTTCCATTCAAAAGATATCAGATACAGCCTGTCTGGAGGGCCGACAGACCTCAAAAAGGCAGGTACCGGGAGTTTTTTCAATGCGATGTTGATGTAATCGGAAGCGATTCACTATTAAATGAATATGAGCTGATAAAAATCATCGATGATATCTTTAAAAAATTAAGAATTTCCACGGTCATCAAAATTAGCAACAGGAAAGTTCTTACAGGTATTGCAGACTATATTGGTGAATCCAACAGAATTACTGATATCACTGTATCGATTGATAAGATCGACAAGATTGGAATTGATGCAGTTAATTCAGAGCTCAAAGAGAAAGGAGTTTCTTTAGCTGCTATAAAGAAACTACAACCTATTTTGAAACTTAGGGGACCCAACGGGATAAAACTTAATACCCTGGAGAGAAGACTCATGAATTCTGCAA
>JADGPU010000008.1 GCA_017882305.1 Bacteroidales bacterium
CGCCACGATAACTTTGTACCTGATTTAGCTCTAGTTGACCCGGAACTAACTTTACATTGTCCTAAGGATATTACTGCTGCAAGCGGTATGGACTGTTTTACACAACTTACAGAAGCTTATCTTTCTAATAAATCGAATGAATACACAGATGCCCTGGCTATAGAGGGACTCAAAGCAATAAAAGAATCATTATTAAGAAGTTATATTAATGGTGAAGATATTGAAGCCAGGACTGGAATGTCCTTCGCTGCCCTTACATCAGGAATTTGTCTGGCAAATGCCGGTCTTGGTGTTGTACATGGTTTTGCATCTTCAATAGGAGGGATGTATGATATTCCCCATGGTTTGATTTGCGGCATTCTTATGGCAAAATCAAATGAGATAAATATCAGGGAACTAAGAAAGAAAGGTATTAATCCCGTTGCATTAAAAAAATATGCAACTCTCGGGAAGTTGTTTATTAATAAAACCGGGCAGACTGAAGAGTACTATACAGACAGTTTTGTAAGCTACCTGAATAAACTCTCACATGATCTGCAATTGACTGGTTTGCGAAAATCAGGTCTTGAAGAAAAGGATGTCGGAATAATCTGCTCTGAAACTGAAATTAAAAATAATCCGGTTAAATTAGCTGAGGAGGATTTAGCTCAGATACTGCTTAAAAGTTTTTAGAAAAAATTGTCACTTTTCATTATAAGATTAAAAAACCACTTTGTATGAAAACAAAAACCTTATTTACAGTTTTTTTACTAGTTTCCATGTCATTTACCACCCGGTTCACTTTGGCTCAGCTGCCTAAAGAAACAGAAACCCAGAAAGCTGAACGGATGAAATGGTGGACCGATGCACGTTTTGGAATGTTCATTCACTGGGGCTTATATGCTTTACCAGCACGTCATGAATGGGTAAAGAATGCCGAGAGAATGACTAACGAACAGTATCACAAATATTTTGATGTATTTAACCCCGACATGTGGGATCCGCACGAATGGGCAAAAATGGCAAAAGCTGCCGGAATGAAGTATGTTGTGCTTACCGCCAAACATCACGAGGGTTTCTGTATGTTCGACTCCAGATTTACTGACTATAAAGCGACAAATACTCCCTATGGGAAAGATATAGTAAAAGAATATGTTGAAGCATTCAGAGCAGAAGGATTAAAAGTTGGGTTCTACTACTCACTTCTTGACTGGCATCATCCTGATTACACAATTGACAGTAATCATCCGCAGCGGCAGACATCTGATTCTGCATATATCAGACTGAATAAAGGGAGGAATATGAGCAAATATCGCGAGTATATAAAAAATCAGGTCCGGGAGTTACTGACAAATTATGGTGAGATCAGCATTATCTGGTTTGATTTTTCGTTCCCCGGTAAGAATGGAAAAGGCCATGACGACTGGGATTCTGAAAACCTGTTAAAGATGGCTCGTTCACTTCAGCCCGGAATTATTGTTGACGATCGTCTCGACCTTGACAATGTTGAAGGTGGATGGGATTTCACAACACCTGAACAAGTGCAGGTTTCAAAATGGCCGGAAGTGAATGGTAAAAGAGTCCCATGGGAAACATGCCAGACATTCTCAGGCTCATGGGGCTATTACCGCGATGAAAATACGTGGAAAAGCCCGGCGCAACTTCTCGAACTTCTTATTGAATCTGTCAGCAAAGGAGGTAATTTACTATTGAATGTCGGTCCGACTGCGCGTGGCGTTTTTGACTCCAGGGCTCAGGACAGGTTGAAAGCAATGGGAGAATGGATGAAATTCAATAATCGTTCAATCTACGGATGTACTGAAGCTCCGGCCGGTTTTTCTGCACCATCCAATACACTATTGACTTATAATCCTGTAACAAAAAGATTATATATTCATTTACTGGCATATCCAATGGGAAGCCTTACGCTGTCAAACATGGCAGATAAAGTTAAATATGTTCAGTTTTTGAATGATGCTTCTGAAATAAGATTCAGAGCAGGAAGCGATGAGGCCAACAACGATCTAATCCTCTCACTTCCAGTCCAGAAACCTCAGGTGGAAATCCCTGTTCTTGAGATTTATCTGAAGTAAAACAAGTGTTCCGGGATGCAAGTTGCATTTAATCTGCAACTTGCATTTTGAAACATTCGCCTTATCAGAAGTTCATTTCAAAGCCTTGTCAAGTGCATTTAGGATAGGTTGAGTCGAAATTTTATTTCCAACGGCACCCATCATCCATTGCTGTGGAGTAAGACGTCCCTGACTGTATATGCGGTCAATCTGATCTGAGAATTTCTTGCCTTTTAGAAATTCTTCTATCTGGAATTGAATTACATGACCATATGAATAATTTGCAAGGTAAAGAGGGGAATCAATCATATGTGAATAAATTGCCAGAATGGGTGAGTCCTTAACTCCAAGCACGGGTGCGAAATATTTGTTCCAGACTTCTATGGCGATTTCTATGGTTCTCCCTTTCAGCTGTGCCGGAGTGGCATTGGCATTTGAATAAAGCCATTTCCAGACTTTCATATCAACCATTCCGACTCCCATGATCTCCATAAGTGACCAGACGGCGTCAAAAGTCTCCATTTTATCCTTGTCGGGATTATCATCTTTCATCTCCAGTAAGAATAGATCACGGCTCTGAAAGATGAAAGCATTTGCTTCGGTAAAAGCGGTATTAGGGACACCTGACATCGTGAAATTATCAACATTATAAAGTGATATCGTCTGCTCAACATTATGACCAAATTCATGGACGGCTATATTGTATCCTTTGTAGTCCATACCTTTATTTGATATACGTGTGCGTAGATGTGAAAATGATCCCTTTCTGGCTGCACCCCAGGCATGACCCGAGCCCCTTGCCGGATCAACAACTATCTTATCTGCGAGGTATGAAGCCCGTTCGGGGGACCAACCTAATTTTTTCAACATCAAAGGCATTCCGGCATGGAATGAAGCTGGATCAGGATAAAGAGCTGCGGTTTTTGAAGTGAGCAGATCCTCTGAAATACTGCTCCTTGTCTTGAAACCGTCATACCATATATCATAAGGCTTCAGATCGCGTCCTAACCTCTCTTTAATCAACAAACCAACTTTAATCAGCTCGGGAGAACTCAAAAACGAATCGAAGAGTGATTCAACCTCATTTTGAGAGACCTCCATCTCGAGAGAGAATTTGCGGAGAATAAAAGTGTTCATTTCAGGATTAAAGACATCCATCTCCTTTCTTGTCATGAAATTGTTGATTATATGAGAGTAGCGTGTGTCTGGTTCTGAAGATGCCTGAACCTTTACACCTGCTTTTGTTACAATGTTTGAATAAGGAGCCCATTCATAATCAGGACTATTTATAACCATTTTAGGAATATCCTGGTTGATAATACGTTGCATCACTTTATATATCATTTCCTGTTTTTCGGTTCCAATCTTTTTATCAGCATAATCGGCTTTCAGCTCGTCACGCAGGTTCCAATGGGAAAGAAGTATCATATTATCTGGAAAGATCTGACGGCCATCATCAGTGCGAAGATGCCCCATATGAATGTTGTATTCAGCAATATACATTTCGGAGTTTCCTGTAGCTTCAGTAACTGCCTGTTCAAGTTCCGCCGGAACCCGTGATATAAAAAGATCACCCAACCGAGCCATTGCCCATTCATCACGACTCCATTTTGGTCCAAGTTCTTCCTTCTCAGCCAATGTAAAATACGGGAAATTGAGAGCGATTGTAAAAGCTATCTTGTTTGAATAAAAATCGTTTTGAGTATGTGAACCCACCGAGTAGTTACCAAACATACGGTCAATTTCATCAATTTCACCCCGGGCCTCATCAAGAGTTTTCCTGAGGTCAAGGGTTATTTCATTATTGTATCCTGAAAGCGACTCGATGTAACCGCTGATCTTATTGAAGACAATTCGCCGCTTTGCAGGATCAGAGATATAATTTTTCTTTACAAATTCTGAAAAATCCCTGGCAGTTCCATCTTCCTGCCTCCATAGCGAAGCGGCATGTTTTACCCCTTTTTCAAGGAGCCTCAGTTCAGAGGCAGGCTGAGCAGCTTTCACAGTATCTATAACAGCCTTAACAGTTGTCTCACTGATGTATATCGCTGATTTAGTAATTTCCTTTTTTGGTTCATGTGTCGAACAGGCAGTCAATACTGCTAATAAAAAAAATGGAAGAAGTTTTTTCATAAAACTGGATTTATAATATCATTTTAATTCATAAACTATACTAATTCAGAGTATTTAAATAACCGGATAAATGTTTAAATAAAGAATATTAATTAGAATCTGATTGAATCATACACAACTACCCTTTCCCACAAATCCTCACACTCGTCTATGAACTTAAGATGCACGGGGTGGGTCTGGTAAATATCCTGATCCTCCTTACTATTGAATGTAAGGAGAAGGGAATAAGAATATGAACTATCTATTACTCCGCGGTCAGTGGAAGCAGGAATTCCGAGATGCTTCCCTACGATGGTCTCGATTTTAACAAGTTCTTTCAGTCCATTTTCGAACTTGATCCGGATCTCCCTGGTTACAGGCCTTTTTAACCAGAAAAAGACATGATGAACAAAATAATCAAGCTGTTTTGCCATAGTTTTTCAGTTTTTAATTGGCTGAGAAGTATCTGATTTATATATCATTTACCAGATTGAAATCGTTCACTTACAAGTTCCGGCCATTTGATATCCAGTTCTTTAAGTGTTTTTAAAACTACCCCGGCAACTACGAAAGTTTTTTGCCAGTTCTTGTCGGAAGGTACTATATGCCAGGGGATGTCGCTGCATTTGTTAATGATTTTTTCATAAACTGCCATATAATCATCAAATTTTTCCCGGGTATCCCAATCACCGTCTTTGTGTTTCCAATGCTTTTTCTTGCATTCAATTCTCTCCATAAGTCTCTCTTTCTGAGCCTCTTTTGATACATGAAGAAAAAACTTCAATACCCGGGTATTATTACTTTCAATCAGTTTTTCAAAATCGTTGATCAGATCGTAACGTTGATCAATGATATCTTCCGGGATATACTTTTCGACAGTTGGAACAAGTATATCTTCATAATGTGACCGGACAAATATCTGCATTTCACCTTTGCCAGGAGTAACTTCATGAACCCTCCACAGAAAATCGTGTGCAAATTCTTCTTCAGTAGGTTTCTTAAAGCTGTGTATTTTTATGCCAACAGCATTACAATACTCAATAAGATCTTTCGTCACGCCGTCTTTACCCGATGCATCAATCCCCTGGAACAAAATCAGCAGGCTGAATTTATTCTGACCATACATTTTGTACTGAAGCTTCCCGATATTTTTTAAAATTTTTTTTGTTTTCTCCCGGGTTTCCTTTTTGTCCATTGTTTTGTCAAAAGTCGGATAATCTGCAATTTTAATTTTCATATTTCTGAATGTTAAATACCTGGATTAACTGATTCTGGTATTGAAATCATTTTGTTCTGATGTTGATGGCGACAAGAATGGTTATTAATGAGGTAAAAACTGATGTTGTCCTTTTCTATAGTTATAATAAGTATTACGAAGATAGTAAATTTGGTAAAATGAAACTTTTATCAGGCTTTTACGCTTAAATCCTTTAAATTTGAAAACTAATAGATAATTGGAAGATGGAAATAATACTCTATATAATTATTGGCCTTGTAACCGGGGCACTTATCGCTTATCTGGGTACAAAGTCTGGACTAACCTCCTTACATCAGAAGGAATTACTTTTAAAAGCTGATGAAAATAATATGCTTGGCAGACAGAACAGCATCTTGCAGTCGAAGGTTGAAGCACAGGCAAATAGTCTCGAAGAGGTAAAAAAGGCAATGGTAGATACATTTAAATCTGCCGCTTCTGATGCTCTGACTCAAAATAATAAACAGTTCATTGATCTGGCAAAATCTCAGCTTGAAACCCATGTAAAGGAGGCCGAAGGAAATCTTGATGAACGCAAGTCTGCAATTGCCGAGATGCTTAAACCTGTAAAAGAATCAATCGATAGTTATAAAAAGCGGATTGAGGAACTTGAAAAAGGTTCAGAAAAAACTTTCGGACAGGTTACGGCGATGTTATCAAATATTCAGATAACCAATGCCAGTTTGCAAAAGGAAACAGGGGCCCTGGTAAATGCACTGAGAAACCCAAGGGTAAGAGGAAGATGGGGAGAGATTGGCTTAAAAAGAGTTGTTGAGTTTTCCGGCTTGTCGGCCCATTGTGATTTTGTTGAGCAGGCTTATACTGAAGGAGAGGATTCAGTTTTAAAGCCCGACATGATAATAAATCTGCCCGGGAACAGTCATGTTGTCGTCGATTCAAAATTACCACTCGATGCCTATCTGCAGGCCTTGGAAACAGATGATGAAAATTCACGGAATCTTCTTTTCGCTAAACATGCAAAAGACCTTAGAGATCATGTAAACCGGTTAAGCAAAAAACAATATTGGTCTCAGTTTCAGAATACTCCCGACTTTGTTGTATTGTACATGGAGGTCGAATCTGCATTGAATGTGGCTTTGATGACAGATAAAACTTTATTGCAGGATGCAATGAATAATAAAATAATATTAACTACACCGACAACTTTGATTGTAGTTCTTAAATCGGTTGCCATGTCGTGGCAACAGCATAATATAACGGAGAATGCATTGCAGATAATGGAAGCTGCAATGGATTTTTATGGGAGGGTAAACGTGTTTGCCGATCATCTTGATAAAGTAGGAGGCGGATTAAAAACCGCACTGAAAGGATATAATGATGCAATAGGATCATGGGAAAGCCGGGTATTACCTGCAGGCAGAAAACTGGAACAGTTAAAAGCGACTGATAATAAAGATGTTTTGCCTGATTTTGAGATTCTGGATAAACCTGTACGTGAATTGAAAAAATCTGAAGAGTAATTTACATGATAGCACCTTAAAGACATATAGTTGTCTTTTTTCAACTTTAGTTTTTATGAAAAATACAATTTTGTTTTTCTTATTATTTCCGGCATTAAATATAAATGGCCAGAACTACAAACCCGAATGGGAATCACTCGATAAAAGACCTGTTCCACAATGGTTTCAGGATTCAAAGTTCGGAATTTTCATTCATTGGGGTGTTTATTCGGTACCTGCCTGGGGACCAACAGGAGATAGCATTGGTGTTTATGACAAATATGCAGAATGGTATTGGAGAAAAATGGACCAAGCCGGAAAAGTTCAGAAATATTTTAAGGATTTTCATACGAAAACTTACGGACCGAACTTCAGATACCAGGATTTTGCGCCTATGTTTAAAGCAGAGCTTTTTGACCCGGATAAATGGGCAGAACTATTTAAGGAATCAGGAGCAAAATACATAGTTCTGACTTCAAAACATCACGAAGGGTTTACACTCTGGCCAAGCGCACAAAGCTGGAACTGGAACAGTGTTGATGTCGGCCCTCACCGTGATCTCTGCGGCGACCTGACGACAGCGGTAAAAAATAAAGGTCTTCACATGGGTTTCTATTATTCACTTTATGAATGGTATAATCCAATTTACCAGAGCAATCTCACGGCTTATGTTAATGAACACATGATACCACAGATGAAGGATCTTGTTATACGTTATACGCCCGATATCCTGTGGACTGATGGTGAGTGGGACAAACCAAGCAGGGATTGGAAAAGTGAAGAATTCCTTGCATGGCTTTACAATGAATCTCCTGTGAAGGATAATATTGTAGTAAACGACAGGTGGGGAAGTGAAACAAGAAGTAAACACGGAGGTTTCTATACGACCGAATACGGTCTTATTGGTGATAAAGAAGGAATTGATAATTCTGTTCCTCATCCATGGGAGGAGTGCAGGGGAATCGGAACTTCTTTCGGTTTCAACCGGAACGAAGGCCTTTCTGATTATTCCACTTCCAAACAGCTTATCAGACTATTAGTATCAACAGTTTCTGCAGGAGGAAATTTACTTCTTGATATAGGGCCTGCCGCTGATGGAACAATACCTGTTATTATGCAACAGCGACTTCTCGAACTTGGTAAGTGGTTAAATACAAATGGTGAAGCGATTTATAGTACAAAAACTTATATAAAGACCAAAAGGGATGTAGAAATCAACCCGGAAACAAACAAAACCATCTTTTTTACTCAAAAGAATAAAGAGCTGTATATCATTTGTCTTAACTGGCCCAGGGGTGATATTGTACTGAAGGGAGTTGCTCCGGATAATATGGTGCGAGCCCTTCTTTTGGGAACAGACCGATCTGTTTCTGTTAAAAAAGCCGGAGGAAATTTGCTCATAACTGCACCTTTACTTACTCCTGATGACAATCAGCTTGCATATGTATTTAAAGTCAGTGGTCTTATAAAATAAGTACCTGAGGTGTTAAATTTTAATTAAATCATCATACTTTAAATACTTCATTATTATTAATAGCTAAACTTTTTAATATCTTTAGAAAGTTTTAAAATCTCTTTTATTTAAGAATCCCGATCCAGAAATACCAGTGACCTTTTAATGAACAGAAATAATTTTCTATATATATTCTTGCTTACCATTTTTACTGGTTTTGCTCTCAACTCTG
Source organism: Bacteroidales bacterium (assembly GCA_017882305.1). GTDB lineage: Bacteria > Bacteroidota > Bacteroidia > Bacteroidales > VadinHA17 > LD21. Next base: position 8,564 of record JADGPU010000008.1, read on the forward strand.
TACCCGCGAATGGCCAGTCCCTGCCTGTTGATTTAAGTAAGCGGGATACGTTAAGAGAAAATCAGATTCTTTATAATGGCAAAATGTGGAGAAACCCATATACCATGATGAAAGGCGATCAATTCCTTTTTTCTCAGGAGTATTTATATGGGTCGCTGACAATTAATGGCAACTTTTATAAGAACATTCTTCTCAACTACGATATTTATAATGACGAGATTCTGACTCCAAAAAATAAAGGATCAATTGTACAGCTTAACAAAGAGATGGTTGATAGTTTTACTCTGGTTTTCGGAGGTGAAACATACAGATTTGTAAATACGCAGGAGGACAGCCTGCCAGTTATTAAAGGTTTTGTCAACGTGTTATATAGAGGAAAATCCGCACTGTATGTCAAGTACAAGAAAGAAATTGAATCACTTGCTGTTGATGACAAGTATGATTTGTTTTATCAGACATATCGGATTTACTTCCTGAATGAGGGGAAAGTTCATCAGATATCAAATAAAAGTGACCTATTAAAGATTTTAAAGACAGATAAAATCCGGATTAAAGAATTCATGAAAAAAAACAGGCTGAGAGTTTCAAAAAAAGAGGCAGAAAGTTTTATTCCTGTAATCAGGTATTATGATAGTATAAGCAGATAGACCTGTATTTATGAAATTAAAGATCAATATCCTCATTATTATATTATCCTTGTCGGTAAATCTGGCAGCTCAGGAGCAATATAAGCTATCATCAAATTACAAGGATATTTCATTTGTCGATTTTGTAACCAGAGTTGAAAACATTCTTCCTGTAAAATTCTTTTACATGGATGAATGGGTGAAAGATCTGAAGTTAGGTGATTATCCTGATTGTACAACGATTCAGTGTGTTATGGACAATCTTTTGAAAGGAACATCTCTTTATTATTATATCGATGACTTTGGAAATATTGTGATTACAAATAATTACTCTGTTAAAATTTCAAACAGAGCAGTAGAAAAAAACAATAAGTTCATGCCTCCGTCTGATTTCTCAAGCTCTTCAGAAAACCAGCGGATGACAGGAAATGTATCTGTGGAAATCGGTAATCCAGCTGAAAAAAACAAACCGGGGAATGTTATTATCTCAGGATATATCACGAACAAGGACACAAAGGAACCGGTGCCCGGAGTGACAGTGTTTATTCAGAAGCTCTCACTTGGAGCAATCTCCAACGAATACGGATATTACACTCTTACACTACCCAGGGGGATTCACGAAGTTCAGTTTTCATTTATCGGGATGAGAAATAAAATAATAAACATTAATCTATACGGAACTGGTGAGCTAAATGTTGATATGAAAAGTGTTTTGATCCCTTTAAGAGAAACAATTATCTCAGCCCAGAAAAGTTTTACACTTCAGCGATTTGAAGTCGGTGCAGAGAAAATCAATATAACATCTTTCAAGTTGTTACCAACATCGATGGGAGAATCGGACATAATAAAAAGCGTTCTTTTACTTCCTGGTGTTCAGTCTGTTGGAGAGGGTTCGGCTGGTTTTAACGTAAGAGGCGGCTCTGCCGACCAAAATCTGATCCTTCTTTATGGGGCGCCCATATACAATTCCTCTCATTTCTTTGGATTCTTTTCAGCGGTCAATTCCGATATAATAAAAGATGTGACATTATATAAAGGAGGAATCCCGAGCAAGTATGGAGGAAGGATCTCTTCAGTACTTGATATAGGATCAAAAGAAGGTAACAGAAAAGAATTTGCTGGCAATGCAGGTATCAGCCCGATAACGACACATATATCATTAGAAGGCCCTATTATAAAAGATACCCTCACCTATATTCTTACAGCCCGTACTACTTACTCAAACTGGATATTAGGTCTTATCAAAAATCCTGCTCTTCACAACAGCAGAGCGTCATTCTACGATCTGAACGGGAAATTAACCTACGACCTGAATAAAAATAATAAAATAGATTTTTCTGCATACACGAGTCACGATGCATTCCGATTCAACTCAGACTCAACGTATAGATATAACAACAATATTTTTGCCTTAAAATGGCGTCATTTTTTCAATAGCAGGTTTTTTTCTTCACTTTCAATAAATAGCAGTTCATATAATTACGATATTTCGAGCCAAAATATTCCGATAGAGGCATTTGTACTATCTCATAATGTAAACAGTACTGGTTTAAAAGCTGATATTAACTGGTTTCTTGGAAGAAATGAGATTAATTTTGGTCTTGACCTTACCAAATATACTATAACCCCTGGAACCTATCTCCCAAACAATGATTCATCGCTTGTTATACCACGGACAATCGAAAAAGAACGTGCCTGGGAAGGAGCTTTGTACATTGAAGACAAATTTTTTCTTACAGATTTTCTGTCATTTAATGTTGGCATGAGAATGTCATCTTATTTCTCATTGGGACCAAAAGCAGTTATGATCTATAACCCCGAGTTTTCGAAGAGCAAATCAACTATTACCGATACTCTTAACTTTAAGGCCGGAGCGGTTATAAGTAAATATGCGGGTCCGGAGTTCAGAGTCTCAATAAATTTCAGGATTTCTGACAAGAACTCCTTTAAGATCAATTATAACAGGACGAGACAATATCTGCATCTTCTGTCAAATTCAACTTCCATTGCTCCTACAGATACCTGGAAACTCAGTGATTATTATCTTAAACCCCAAATTGGGGACCAGGTTGCATTAGGATTTTATGAAATGCTGTTTAAGAACAACTTCGAAGCATCCGCTGAATTATACTATAAGATTATACGGAATATGGTCGATTTTAAAGGAGGTACAAATCTGATAATGGATGAGAACATTGAAAAAGATATCGTAAATGTTAGGGGTAAAGCTTATGGTTTAGAATTGGTACTTAAAAAGACAGAAGGAAAAATCCGCTATAGTATTGGTTATACATATTCCAGAACCTTTATTAAGAGCCTTGGTACCTTTAGTGATGAAATTATCAATTCAGGAAAATGGTTCCCTGCTAATTTTGATAAACCAAATGACCTTATTGTTACATTTAGTTATCTCCTCTCACGTCGTTTTAGTTTCTCATCAAACTATTCCTGGAGCACAGGGCGTCCGATAACATATCCCATAGCAACATATAATGTGGCCAATAAGTTAGTAGTAACATATTCCGACAGGAATGCATATAGAATACCGGATTATTCACGGCTAGATCTTTCATTCAGGGTAAATGGGAATCTCAGGTCACATAGAATTGCTCATCCGTATTGGACTTTCTCAGTCTATAATGTTCTCGGCCGGCAAAATGTTTACTCAATATTTTTCAAAAATGAAGGAGAAAATGTAGATGGTTTCAAACTGGCAGTGTTTGGCAGGCCAATTCCGTCAGTTACTTTTAGCTTTGATTTCTAAATGAATTATGAAAAACATCCGGCAAATATTATTAGTATCAATTATACTTCTTTTTAGCAGTTGTATAACTGAGTTTATTCCTAAGACTACTGAGGATCAGGAATTACTTGTTGTTGAAGGGTTGATAACGGATAAACCGGAAGCTAATACCATAAAACTTTCCAGATCTTTTCATCTGGGAGGATTTAATGTACCAAAACCTCTCACAGGATGCGACATCAGAATATCCGATGATTTGGGTCAGTCATTCAGTTTCAGTGAAACGACTCCAGGAACATATACTTCAGACCCGGCAAAATTTCAAGGTATTATAGGCCGCTTTTATACTCTGCACGTCAGTACAAACGTTACTAATAATAATCTGAATTATGAGTCAATTCCGATGGAACTCAAACCTGTGCCTCCTATCGACAGTGTATATTATGAGAAAGTTTCTATTGTGGAAAGCAGCAACGTCTCTGCAGGTCAGGAGGGATGCCAGGTTTACTTAGATACCCATGATCAGACAAACCAATGTAAATTCTTCAGATGGGAGTATACTGAGACCTGGGAATTTCGTCTGCCCTATCTGGTTCCAAACAGTATATGCTGGTTATCAAGTAATTCAAATGTAATTAATATCAAAAATACTTCTGTTTTTGAGGAAGACAGGATCAACCGTTATCCCTTAAACTTTATTTCTAATCTAACAGACAGGTTGAGAGTAAAATACAGCATATTAGTGAACCAATACTCGCTGAATGAAGACGAATATCTCTATTGGGAGAAATTGCAGAATATCTCAGAACAGGTAGGAGGGCTTTATGATGTTATACCATCGGCAATTCCCAGCAATGTTTATTGTCTTGATGACCCAAATCAAAAAGTACTTGGTTATTTCAGTGTTTCAGCCAATTCATCCAGGCGGATTTTCATTAAAGATCAATTTGCAGGTGTGATCACTCCATATACTGATGCGGCATGTATTTCCGATACTGTTTTCGGCGGTGGCCCAATTCTATATCTGAATACTAGTGTTTGGGTAATTATTAATCACCCGAGTCCACCACCAGTTTACAGTGTAATTACACGTAACAAGCTTTGTTATGATTGTACGGTAAGGGGTACAAATATAAAACCTGATTTCTGGGAAGGGGGAAAATGACAAATTATCGACGAAAGTACTATAAATGATAAAAAAATTAAAACCGGTTATTCTCTTTTTGATATATTCCCTGTTTCAGCAAGGTGTTAATGGTCAGACACCAGTGAATATGACAGCTTATCTTAGTGAAAAGTTTTCAAGATATACTAAATCTGTACCCAGAGAAGAAATATATATTCACACCGACAGGGACGAGTATATATCAGGCGAAGATCTATGGTTTAATACCTATTTGATTGACAGGCAAAGCTTTAAACCCTCGGTAAATAGTAAAATTGCCTACTTCGAACTTCTTAATCCTGATAACCGTCCGATTGTGCAAAAGAGGATCTGGCTTAATGGTGGTTTTGGTCCGGGACAGATTGTCCTGCCTGATACATTAAGTACAGGGGTCTATACAATCAGGGCATATACCAGCTGGATGAAAAATTTTCTCCCTTTTAATTGCTTCTCCAAGGATATTCATATCTATAATGCATTTAGTTCCAGGGCATTTAAAGAAAAGGTTAATTCAGGCAAAATGGTTGCTGCAGGTATAAACGGGAAGAATTATCCTGCACCCAATAATTCCGGACTGACGTTAAAAGTCGATAATCTAAAACCAGATGTATTGGAAATCAATGTGGTAACTGATGAAAAGTATCGCACTGCTAATAACAATCTGTTTTATTTGAGCATTCAGACACATGGAAATATTAACCGTATAAGTTCCGAGGGGATAACTGATGGTTACACAAAAATCTTTGTATCTAAAAATCAGTTGCCTGCAGGAATCAATCAAATAACAGTTTTTAATTCAAAAGGGCAGCCTGTTGGTGAAAGGTTTATTTACACACCGGATAAGGAGAATTCTGTTGTAACAGTTCATTCCGCCGACAGCTCCAGGCTCAGGAATAAAATATCTCTCGATTTAGAACTTGGGAATGGACTAACCACAGGATTAAATTCAACTAATTTAAGCATATCAGTTGTACCTTTAAATAATAACCATTCTACCACGGATATAAATGATTATATGGTCTTTGGTACAGAATTTGGATTATTGCAACGGAATGCACTTAAAGATAAAAAAGCCAACAATGTTGCTCCCGAATTCATCGATAGCCTTCTTCAGACTGTGAAAAGTAACTGGATAGACTGGAACGCTGTCCTGGCAGATGAACTACCTGTTTTTAGATACCAGCTCGAAAAAGACGATCATTACCTTATGGGGAAACTGTTAACCGGTGATAAGAAAGCAGTAGATGCTGATAAGTTTGTTATATTGACCTATCCCGGCAAAATCGCTGTTTTTCAATATGCCAAAACAGATGAGGAAGGGAATTTCAGTTTCAGAATTCATATTGATGGGAAGGATAATGAATTAATTATCCAACCGGATGAAGTAACTAAAAATCAGTCTATTGATATTGAATCATCATTTTCGGATCAATATCCAAAATCAGAGACATCTGTTGATTCGACGAATGAACCCATACCTCCATATATTTCAAATTGGAGCGCAAACCATCAGGTAAGGAAAATTTATGGAACAACTTCAGTAGGAGAACCTCTTACAAATGTCATATCACGATCCGTACCAAAAAGATTTTACGGGAAACCTTCTAATGAGATAATAATGAAAGATTACATTGCTCTGCCTGTTATGCAAGAGGTCTTTTTTGAACTTTTAGTGGGTGTTTTCCTGAAAAGTAAAAAATCAGGCTACGAGATAATCATGAATGATCCTGTAATTAATAAAACATATGATGTTCCACCTGGTTTGTTTATTGATGGTGTCATGGTAAAAGATCCTTCAGTAATTGCCGGACTTAATCCTGAACTTGTGGAAAAAATAGATGTCGTTAGAGATAAGTATTTTGTTGGTGATTACTTGTTCTTTGGGATAGTGAATATTATAACAAAAGCAGGAGATTTCAGCAATGTAACCCTGCCTGATTATGCTATCAGGCTGCCTTACAGAGTAATAGATCCAGTTTATTCGTTTGTTTCCCCGGATTACTCATCAGTATCAATGAAGAGAAGCCGAATTCCGGATTTCAGAAATACACTCTATTGGAATCCATCCGTAAAGCCAGATAAAGAGGGTAAGGCCAGGATTGAGTTTTGGACATCCGATATTGGTTCCGATTATGAAATTAATATTCAGGGAATCACACAGGAAGGCAAATCCTTTTCGCTTAAGAAAACCATTAAGATTAAGAAGTAATAAATGATTTCAAATTGTCAGGGCTTGCCAACTCTGTTCCATCATTTGCTTTAAGTCTCGATTTTTGGATCTCATACGAAATCCACCAGGTTTTCGATATCGTGCCTGATGGATATTATTTTCAGACATGGGAATTCAATCAGAAAATTGGTAATAAAATATTTTCCAATGACACAAAACAGGAGAAAATTCATTTCGACAATGGTAGCTGGCAGTGTTGCAGTTCCTTTATTATCAGGCATTCAATCATTAATTCCGGTACCTGATAAGGATCGGTATCCAATCAGGTTATTTTCTAAACCTCTTGATAATTATGACTTTGATTTTATTTGCGAATGTACAGCCAGATCAGGAATAGGAGGGCTTGACCTTACAGTTCGTCCGGAAGGAAAAGTAGAGCCACAAGTGGTTGAAACATCTTTACCGAAACTTATTGATAAGGCACGGAAGTATAATCTGGCAATCGACATGATTGTTACAGGAATAGTTTCTGCTTCAGAAACTTATACTGAAAAGATATTGAGCACCGCTTCGGATTCCGGTGTAAAATACTATAGATTGGGCTGGTTTGAATATGATTATAAAAATGACATATGGGAGACATTGCAGAAATACAGAACCAGGTTATTTGATATAGCCGAACTTAACCGGAAATATAAAATTCATGGTGGTTATCAAAACCACGACGGTATCAGAGTGGGTGGACCTGTATGGGATTTGCATGAACTACTTCGCGATTTTCCGTCGGAATTTTTAGGCAGTCAATATGATGTCCGTCATGCAATGGTGGAAGGAAACGGTACCTGGATGATTGGTATGCGTCTGATTGCCAGCCATATAAAAACCCTTGCAATTAAGGATTTTACATGGAAAACTACTGGAGGTAAACCAGAACCTGTAACAGTACCATTAGGGGATGGGATGATTGACTGGGACCTCTTCTTTAAAATGCTGAAAGAACTAAATATAAAAGCTCCGTTAACACTGCATGTTGAATATCCATTGCTGGATAAAGATGAAGAAAAACTATCTTTTATTCGGCAACAGGAGATAATTGTCCGGAAACTCAAGAAAGATGTGGATTTCATTAATACTTACCTGAGAAAATATCAATTAATCTAATCATAAGACGGCTTTTCAATGCGCATATTTAGTTTCCTGGTTATAATTTTTTCTACATTTATTATAGTCCCGGGCTTTGCCGTCGTCACTCATAGCTTTGAAACACTCCCGGTTGAATTAAGCGGGCAGGATACTCTTAAAGAGAATCAGATCCTTTATAATGGTAAAATATGGAGTAACATTTATTATATGGTGGAAGGAGATCAATTTTTTTATTCCAGAATGTTTTTGCCAGGATCATTGACAATTAAAGGGGAAAAATTTACAAATATTCCTCTTAAGTATGATATATTAAATGATGAAATCCTGACTCCGGCCGACACCGGAGGAATACTGCAGCTGAATAAAGAAATGGTTGACAGTTTTTCTATTATCTTTCAAGATAGAACATACAGGTTTGTCAGGATGCAGGAAGATAGCACCAGGGAATCAAACAGGTATTTTAACGTATTGTATGAAGGTAAGACTGCTCTTTATCTCAGGTACTCCAAAAAAATTGACAAGACGCCTGTAGAAGGACACAATGATAGGTTTTATGAGTTGATCCGGATTTATTTCGTGAAAGGCAATACAATTTTTCCAATAGGCGGTAAAAGTGATTTATTAAAAGTCCTGAATAAAGATAAAGCGCTTATTAAAAATTTCATTAGAAAAAATAAACCGGATATTTCAGAAAAAGTGCCCGAAAGTTTTATTCCAGTAATAAAGTTTTATGATAGTATAAGCCATTAGAACTGTTATTTATGAAATTAAAGTTCCCTATCCTTATATTAATCTTGTCCTTATCCTTAAATCTGGGAGCTCAGGAAAAATACAGAATATTATCAAATTTTAAAGGCCTGAAGTTTAAAGAATTTGCAGCCAGAACTGAAAAACTTTTTGCTATAAAATTCTTTTATAAAGATGAATGGGTGAGTAGCCTGAAAATAGGCGATTATTCTGACTGCCAGACACTATCCTGTGTGATGGATAACCTGTTTAAAGGAACTTCTCTTTACTATATTATTGAAGAATCAGGTAATATAGTTATTACAGATAAATATGCCATTAAAGTATCGGTTACGCCAATAGTAAAAGACAATAATTTTCTCCCTCCGAACGATTATGCCGGTTCCGTAGAAAACCAGCATACAGAAGGAAATGCGTCTGTTGAGATCGGGAATCCGGCAGAAAGAAATAAACCGGGGAATGTTGTTCTATCAGGCTATATAAGAAACAAGGATACAAAAGAACCCGTACACGGAGTAACTGTATTTATCCAGAAACTCTCATTAGGTACTGTATCCAACGAGTATGGGTATTATAACCTGACACTACCCAGGGGAATTCATTTTCTCCAGTTCTCATTCATCGGTATGAGAGAAAAAAAGATAAATCTGAATCTTTATGGAACCGGAGAACTCAATGTTGATATGAAGAGTGTTCTCATCCCATTAAAAGAAACGGTTATTTCAGCTCAGAAAAATGTTACACTTCAGCGATTTGAAGTAGGAGCGGAGAAGATAAACATCACATCTTTCAAGTTGTTGCCAACTTCTATGGGAGAGTCGGACATCATAAAAAGTGTACTTTTAATTCCGGGTGTTCAGACTGTTGGAGAGGGTTCAGCAGGGTTTAATGTAAGAGGAGGCTCTGCTGATCAGAACCTGATCCTTCTCTATGGGGCTCCTATATACAATTCCTCTCATTTCTTCGGATTCTTTTCAGCAGTCAATTCCGATCTGATAAAGGATGTTACATTATATAAAGGCGGAATACCCAGCCGTTATGGTGGGAGGATTTCCTCGGTGCTTGATATAGGATCAAAAGAAGGAAACAGGAAGGAATTTGCAGGAAACGCAGGTATAAGTCCCATAACAACCCATATATCGATGGAAGGGCCCATCATAAAAGATACACTTACCTACCTCCTTACGGCACGTACCACTTATTCAAACTGGATATTCGGATTGATTAAAGATCCGGCTCTTCATAAGAGCAGAGCCTCTTTCTATGATTTGAACGGTAAATTAACTTATGACCTGGATAAAAACAATAAAATAGATTTTTCTGCATACCTGAGTCACGACTCTTTTCGCTTTAACTCCGACACAGTTTACAGTTATAACAACAGTATTCTTGCATTAAAGTGGCGTCATTTTTTCAGCAGCAGGTTCTTTTCATCCTTTTCTATAAATAACAGTTTTTACAATTACAATATTTCGAGCCAGTACCTGGTTAAAGAGGCTTTTGTTCTTTCTCACAAAATTAACAGTACGGGATTAAAAGCAGATTTTAACTGGTTTACAGGAAGACATGAGATAAATTTTGGTCTTGACCTTAACCGGTATGCAGTAATTCCTGGTAGCTATCAGCCTTTTAGTGATTCATCACTTGTTGTACCACATACGCTTGAAAAAGGACGGGCATGGGAAGGAGCTTTATACATTGACGACAAATTTCTTCTGACAAGCTTTCTGTCTGCTAATGTAGGAATGAGAATGTCATCTTTTTTTACATTCGGCCCTCAAACGGTTATGATATACAATCCCGAGTTTTCAAAAAGTGTATCAACCATTACTGATACCCTTAATTTCAGACGTCACGAGATAACAAGTAAATACGCAGGTCCCGAGTTCAGAGTCTCCTTAAATTTCAGGATTACCGACAAGAATTCTTTCAAAATAAATTATAACAGAACGAGACAATATCTGCATCTTCTTTCAAATTCAACCTCGATATCTCCGACAGACACCTGGAAACTAAGTGATTACCATGTGAAACCACAGATTGGTGACCAGGTCGCATTGGGATTTTATGAGATGTTGTTTAAAAACAACTTCGAAGCCTCCGCTGAGGTATATTATAAAGTGATAAGGAATATGATCGACTTTAAGGGAGGTACAAATTTCATAATGGATGAGAACATTGAAAAAGATATTGTAAATGTGAAGGGTAAGGCTTATGGTTTGGAATTGGTTTTGAAAAAGACTGAAGGAAAAATCCGTTACAGCATTGGCTACACCTATTCAAGAACATTCATCAGAAGTCTCAGTAATTTCAGTGAAGAAATTATTAATTCAGGCAAATGGTTCCCGGCTAATTTTGATAAACCGCATGATCTTGTTGTCACATTTAATTACCTCTTCTCACGTCGCTTCAGTATATCATCCAACTATACGTGGAGCACTGGACGTCCGATAACATTTCCCGTTGCTACTTATAATATGTACGATGATGTACTGGTACATTATTCCGACCGTAATAAATACAGAATTCCCGATTATTCGAGGCTTGATCTCGCTTTCAAAATAAGTGGAAACCTCAGATCACATAAGCTTGCTCATCCAAACTGGACATTCTCAGTATTTAACCTTCTTGGAAGACAAAATGTTTATTCAATCTATTTTAAGAGGGTTGGTGAAGTATACACTGGTTATAAATTGTCAGTGTTTGGCAGGGCTATTCCATCAGTTACTTTTAGTTTTGACTTTTAAGCAGATATGAAAACAAATATTTTCCATAATACATTGATTTTCATGCAATATATAAGAAAATATATGCCTGTTAAACCAATACAATATTTTATCCTGTTTTTATTTTTACTTCTTATCAACGGTTGTATAACACAATTTATTCCTAAGATCGATGAGGAAAAGGAACTGCTTGTTGTTCAGGGTTTAATTACAGATCGAATGGAACCTGATACGATTAAGCTATCTAAGTCATTACCCCTGGGAGAAATAAGCGCTGCCAGACCTGTGAGCGGAGTCTTCGTATCAATTACCGATGATCTACACAATGTTGTCCTTTTATCGGAAACTGTACCGGGAACCTACATAACCCCTTCATATTTTCATGGGATAATAGGACGATCATATACCCTGCATATCAATACAAATTCTGAATCTGGTACTCTTAATTACGAATCATTTTCTATGGAGATGAAGCCTGTTCCTCCGATAGATAGTATATATTATGAAAAAACCGTTATTGAGGAGGCGAATGGATTCTTCCGTGGTATAAACGGTTGCCAGATCTACTTAGACACTTTTGATCCTGAAAACAAATGCAGGTTTTACAGGTGGGATTTCTCAGAGACATGGAAGCTCAGGCTTCCCTTTGAGATTCAAAATAACACATGCTGGATATCGGATAAATCTCATTCAATCAATATTAAAAGTACGGCTGCTTTTAATGAAGCGAGGATAGACCACTTTCCTATAAATTATATATCCAATATTACCGACAGATTGAAAACAAAATACAGCATTTTGGTGAACCAATATTCCATGAATGAGGATGAATACATCTACTGGGAGAAAATTCAAAACATTGCTGTACAGGTAGGCGGCCTTTATGATGTGATTCCTGCTTCTGTTCCAAGTAATATCAGGTGTATTGAGGCTCCTGCTGAAAAAGTTTTAGGTTATTTTAGTGTTTCTGCTATTTCATCTAAAAGGATATTCATAAAAGATAATTTTGAAGGTATTATTGATCAATATGCTCATTGTGGTACAGATACACTCATAGGAGGAGGACCTCTTGATTCTCTTTCTATTCCGGGTTTGGGTATTTCTGTATGGACACTTTTTAATGTTCCAGGTACTCCTTTTGGACCCCCTGGCTTCATAATACTTACAAGGACCAGGGGATGTGCAGATTGTACTGTAAGAGGTACTACGGTAAAACCTGTTTTCTGGACAGATGATAAATAATAAATTATCGAAGAAAGTATTTTTCATGACAAAACGAATAAAACCTGCGATTCTTATTCTGATACATATTCTGTTTCTGCAAGGAATTTTTGGTCAGAATCCGGGTAGTATGACTGACTATCTGAGTCAAAGGTTTTTGAATTACTGTAAATCTGTCCCAAGGGAAGAAATATTTATACACTCCGACAGGGAGGAGTATATAGCCGGTGAAGAATTTTGGTTTAATATTTATTTGATTGATAGACAGAGCTTTAAGACTTCAGTAAACAGCAGGATTGTATATTTTGAACTATTAAATGCCGAAAACAGGCCGGTTGTGCAGAAGAGGATTCTTATTGATAAAGGCTTTGGACCCGGGCAAATATTATTACCCGATTCACTGAGTACTGGCATCTATACAATAAGGGCATATACAAGCTGGATGAAAAATTTTCTTCCGGTTAATTGCTTCATGAAGGACATTGCTATATATAATACATTAAGTAACAAAGGTTCTAAGGGAAAATTAAGCTTTAAAAGAAATCGCCTTAAGAATGTTGTACAGGATATTAAAAGTACCCCTATAACTCTGACAGTCAATAATTCTAAACAGGATACATTAGAAGTATCTCTGGTTTCTGATAACCAGTTCAGGGTTGAAAATAATAATCTATTATACATATTTATTCAGACACATGGTAATATCAACCTTGTAAGTTCTGAAAAGATGACTCCGGGAACAACAAATATCTTTATTCCAAAGACTTTGCTGAGTTCAGGAATTAATCAGATAACAATATTTAATTCAAAGGGGGAACAGGTTGCTGAAAGATTAATTTATACTCCTGTAAAGCGGAATAATTTTCTCACTATTCATTCTGTCGACAGTTGTGATCTAAGAAATAAAATTATACTCGAAATTGAGCCTGGAAATGAAGAATCTGCAGTATTGAATTCAACCAATTTAAGTATATCGGTTGCTCCTGAGACAAATGACTCAGAAATCATGGACATGGATGATTATCTGCTGTTTGGCACAGAATATGGATTGCAGGAGTGGAATATGATTAAGTTTGGGAGAATTGAAGAGCTTACTCCTGAAATCATTGATAGTATTCTTTTAAATGTCAGAAGTAATTGGATTGATTGGACAAAAATACTATCCGGGGATCAGTATCATTTTAGATACCAGTTCGAAAAAGAGGATCATAATATTTCAGGAAAACTTTTATCTAACGATCAGAAAACAGTTCATTCGGGCGAGTTAGTACTGATGTGTACCCCTGGCAAAGAGGCTGCATTTCAATATGCCAGAACGGATAATGAAGGGAATTTCAGCTTCAAGGTTCATATCAATGAAGGTCTTAAAGATTTAATAATCATGCCAGATGATGTGAGCAAAAATGAAAAAGCCAATATGGAATCATCATTTTCTAATCAATATCTTCAACCTGTAGTATATGCTGATTCAACCTCAAGGTCAATGACTCCTCAGATTTCTAAGTTGAGTGTGAACCATCAGGTACAGAAAATATTTGAAATTTCATCCATGGGAAGCCCTCTAAAGCCGGTTTTTCCGTTCGTCTACCCGGTTAGATTCTACGGCAAACCAGATATAGAACTGACTCTGGCCGACTACATCAGCTTGCCTGTTATGAGCGAAATATTTTTTGAACTTTTACCTGGTGTTTCTCTGAAAAAAAGGAAGTCAACATATGAGATATCAATAACTTATCGTATTGATGACAAGCAGTTTTCTACATCACCATGTTTAATGATAGACGGTGTAATAATAAAGGATCCTGCAATGATAGCTAATCTTGATCCTGAAATCGTTGAGAAAATTGATGTTATCAGAGAAAAATATTTAGTGGGGAAATACTTTTTTCCGGGAATAGTAAATATAATCACTAAGTCTGGCGATTTTAGCTGTGTCTCACTTCCCGACTATATGATCAGGCTTCCTTACAAAGTAATAGAACCTGTAAGGTCGTTTGTTTCACCTGATTATTCGTCACAAGAAATGAAGGATAGCCGGATTCCCGATTACAGAAATACACTCTATTGGAATCCATCTGTTAAGCTTACCAATGATGGCAAAGCCAGAGTTGAATTTTGGAGTTCTGATAATAAATCGGATTATATAATTAACATTCAGGGTATTACGCAGGAAGGGAAAACATTCTTCCTTCAGAAAATTTTAAAGGTTAAATAAAACCCCGGGCCACACCTTGGTATAGCCGTACTATTAGCACTACTAAGTAAATTTTATAAGATGAGAAAAGCAATTTTGATTATCAGCCTGGTTTTTGTGCATTTATCATCCCATGCACAAACTTATCCTTTTCAGAATACAAATCTAACTGATGATGAAAGGATAAGGAATCTCATTTCACTTCTGACATTAGAAGAGAAAATCAATTGTCTCTCAACGCGTATTTCTGTTTCCCGTCTTGGAATAAAAGGAACCCATACGGTTGAAGGACTTCATGGTCTGGCATATAGCGGTCCGGCAAACTGGGCAGTGAAAGGAGCTAAAGCTTCGGCAACCACAACCTTTCCACAGGCAATAGGTCTTGCTGAAATGTGGGACCCTGAAATGATTCAACAGGTTGCCGGATGGGAGGCCACGGAATGCAGGTATCTCGCTCAAAACAAAAACTTCGGAGTTTCCGGGCTGATAGTTTTTGCACCTAATGCTGATCTTGGCAGAGATATAAGGTGGGGAAGAACTGAAGAATGTTATGGTGAGGATCCATACCTGACCGGAATTCTCGTAACTGCCTTTGTAAAAGGTCTCCAGGGCAATAACGAGATTTACTGGAAGAGTGCTTCACTTATGAAACACTTTCTTGCAAACAGCAACGAAAATAATCGGGCCTATAACAGTTCTGATTTTGATGAAAGGTTATTCCGCGAGTATTATTCCTATGGATTTTATAAAGGTGTAACTGAAGGCGGATCACAGGCTTTTATGGCTGCGTACAATAAATATAATGGTATTCCATGTACAGTTAATCCGGTTTTGCGTAATGTCACAATGAAAGACTGGGGATTGAGAGGTATTATATCAACTGATGGAGGCGCATTTAAACAACTTATTACCACCCATGCATATTATTCTTCACTGCCCGTTGCTGCAGCAGAATGTATCAAGGCCGGAATAACAATGTTTCTCGATGATTACAGACCTTCAGTTAAAGAAGCATTAGAAAAGGGGTTGATAACTGAAAAAGATATTGAAGAAGCTATATATGGTAATTTCAGAGTTCTTCTTAAGTTGGGATTATTGGATGATTCACGACAAAATCCTTACTCAAATATAGGTATTACAGATACAATTGCTCCCTGGACAAAACAGGAAGCGCGTGAACTGGTAAGAAAAGCTACCGAAAAATCAATTGTACTACTTAAGAATGAAAAGATGCTTCTCCCTCTTCAGAAGGATAAGATAAAATCAATTGCAGTGATAGGTCCCTCAGCGAATTCAGTTATATCAGACTGGTATTCAGGGACACCTCCTTACAGAATAAGTATTTTACAAGGTATTAAAAATGCAGCTGGCGAAAATGTTACAATCAGGTTTGCAGCTGGTAACAAAGCTGATTCAGCTGTCATTGCTGCAAAGGAAAGTGATGTCGCAATTGTATGTATAGGTAACCATCCACTAAGCTATGGATTGGGCTGGGGACAAAACCATGTAGCAAGTGATGGTCGTGAAGATGTTGACAGACAGGCAATTACTATTGAACAGGAAGATATGGTCAGACTTGTCCTTGCTGCAAATCCAAAAACAATACTTGTTATGGTATCAAGTTTTCCGTATGCAATAAACTGGTCAGCAGAACATGTACCTGCAATTTTGCATGTAAGTCAGTCGAGTCAGGAAATGGGAAATGCAATAGCTGAAGTGATTTTTGGCAAAGTCAGTCCGTCGGGGCGACTGGTTCAGACATGGATATCTTCAATAGATCAGTTGCCTCCGATTCTGGACTATAATATCAGGAATGGGAGAACTTATATGTATAAAAAGCATGCGTCGTTATACCCTTTTGGTTTCGGGTTAACATATACAAGTTTCAAGTATTCAGGCTTAAAAGCTGAAAGAAACTCTCTGAAAAATAATGAAGTGATCAATCTCACTTTTAACCTTCAGAATGATGGAACCTTAGGCAGTGATGAGGTGACGCAGCTCTATGTAAGTTTTCCTGATTCCAGAGTAGATCGTCCGGGAATAGCGTTAAAAGGCTTTAAACGTATATTTGTTGATAAAGGAGAGAGCGTTAAGGTTTCAATTCCTCTGAGAGCATCAGATCTGACTTACTGGGATATTGATAAACAGGCCTTTATTCTGGAAAAGGGTAAGGTAAAGTACTTTATCGGATCATCATCTGAAGATTTTAAACTCCATGGAGAGATTCTGATTGAATAGTAACTGAGATCTTAGAGATGTCAGATACATGATAATTGTCAGGTTTTTGATTCCTGTTAAACTTTCTGCCATAACTTGTACAACGATATCATTTTATTCAGATATCTACTTTAAAAAACCTTAACATTTCGATAGTTTTGGATTAAATGAATATTCTGAAATATTCAATATTCCTATAATATGTTCACATATTCTATTAATTTTGCGACAAATTATATTATATCGGGTGTTAATAGTTATAAATTGAAAAACAATAAACAGGATTTTAACAGGATTGCCAAACAGGTATGGGCTGCAATCGGACAGGTTAAGCTTATGTCCAGTTATCAGTTTCTCTTCGGAAAATATGGAATTCAGGCTGGTCAGCTTCTGGCAACAATATTGGGTTAGGTAAGTCGCAATATGACTCAAAAAAGGCTGAGCAGAATATCGGAGAAAAGCTTGGTAAACCATTTATTCATTATGATTATATGGTTATTAATGAGAAGAGTAAGTCGGCTTTTCAGGAATAAGAATTAATTTATGGTTAGTGAATTATAAAATGGATTGTACACCGCTGTTCAGAAACGCAAAAAAAGCCAGCCAGACATTAAATGTTCTGGACATGGATGTAATTAATAAGAATCTTTTATTAGTTGCCGAAACAGCTGTTGAAAATATAGATTACATTTTATCTGAGAATCAAAAGGATCTGGCTTTGATGGCGGAATCGGATCCAAGATATGACCGTTTGACTCTGACTGAGGGCAGGATCAAGAGTATTGCTTTTGATATTCGGAAAGTAGTGGAGTTGCCGGACCCTGTTGGACATGTTCTTATGAAAAATACTAGACCAAACGGGTTGATAATTAACAATGCAAAGACACGCAGGGTGAGCGTTTGTAATGCTTTGGATTGTCTGATAATACATGAAAAACGTCTGGATGATCTTGATTACCTTGTTGCTCTCTGTTCTGATTCGGACGTTGTTATTTATGCCGATAAAAGAGCTTATGAAGCATTAACCGACAAATACCCTTCGGAGTTTCTTCAAATAGCCACAAGGGAGTCATTTGGTACAGAATTTCTGTCATACAAAATGGCCATAAAAACTGTCAGTTCATTTGATGAGGCTGTAGACCATATTTCCGAGTTTGGATCAAAACACAGCGAAGCCATTATTTCTGAGAACAAAAATAATGTTCAATTGTTCTATAACATAGTAGACGCTTCAGCAATTTATTCAAATGCTTCAACCGCATTTACTGATGGTTCAGAATTTGGACTTGGAGCTGAAATCGGTATATCTACTCAGAAATTGCATGCGAGGGGACCTATGGCACTTGAGGCTTTGACAACTTACAAATGGATTATTGAGGGGAACGGGCAAATACGAAAATAAACTGTTAAAAATTAGCGCTTTATGATATTTGATTTTGAGATGATCGATTCTTTCTACAAGCAGTTGGAATCGCGAATATTGGAAATCAGAAAAAAACTGAATCACCCTTTGACCTTAAGCGAAAAAATTCTATTCAGCCATCTTTATTCTTCAAATCAAACAAAATCATTAAACAGGGGAGTCGATTACATCGATTTTATGCCCGACAGGGTAGCTATGCAGGATGCCACAGCACAGATGGCAATATTGCAATTTATGATGGCAGGGAAAGAGACTACAGCTGTTCCGACTTCGGTTCATTGTGATCATCTTACTCTTGCTCAATCAGGAGCAGTAGCGGATTTGAAATCAGCTGGAATAGTTAATAAAGAGGTGTATGAATTTCTGAGTTCCATATGTAATAAATACAATATCGGATTCTGGAAACCGGGGGCAGGTATAATTCATCAGATAGTTCTTGAGAATTATGCTTTTCCGGGAGGGATGATGATTGGAACAGACTCACACACTCCTAATGCAGGAGGACTGGGAATGATCGCCATTGGCGTTGGCGGAGCTGATGCAGTTGATGTTCTGGCAGGAATGGGATGGGAACTCAAATTTCCAAAACTCATTGGGATAAAGCTAACAGGTAAACTGAGTGGCTGGACCAGTGCAAAAGACATCATTCTGAAAATTTCCGGCTTGCTTACTGTAAAAGGAGGAACCGGTAATATTATTGAATATTTTGGTGAAGGCGCCGAATCGCTTTCATGTACCGGGAAGGCTACGATTTGTAACATGGGAGCTGAGACAGGGGCTACATGCTCCATTTTCAGCTTTGATAATTCAATGATAGACTATCTTACAGCAACCGGGAGAAAAAATGTTGCTGAACTCGCTCTGAAGAACAGGGTTCATTTGACGGCCGACAAAGAAGTCTATGCTGATCCTGGCAGATACTATGATCAGTATATTGAGATTAACCTCTCAGAACTTGAACCATATATTAATGGTCCTTTTACTCCCGATCTGGCTACTCCTATCTCACGTATGAAAGAGGAAGCTGTAAAAAATAAATGGCCTGTAGAGGTGGAAGTCGGACTTATAGGATCGTGCACAAACTCATCTTATGAAGATATTTCACGGGCAGCATCGGTTGTAAAAAATGCATTATCTCAAAAACTTACTGCTAAATCTGAATTCACCATTACACCGGGTTCCGAACAGATCAGGTCAATTGCAGAAAGGGATGGATTCCTTGAATTATTCAGAAAAATAGGCGGTGAAGTATTCGCTAATGCCTGTGGCCCCTGTATCGGACAATGGGCACGAAAAGATGCTGATAGTAAAAAGGTTAATACAATTATTCATTCATTTAACAGGAACTTTTCAAAACGCACTGACGGAAATCCAAATACCCATACATTTGTCGCTTCTCCTGAAATAGTTACAGCCATTGTTCTTTCAGGTAAACTTACATTCAATCCGATTACTGATACGTTGTTAAATTCTGAAGGGAAAGAGGTACGATTAGCTGAACCATCTGGTTTGGAACTGCCTCCGGAAGGTTTTGGTAATGTCGAATCGGGGTATCAGAAACCGGTCCATGGAAAGAATGGAGAGGAGATATTAATTACTCCAGGTTCAGACAGGTTACAATTTCTTACTCCTTTCAAAGAGTGGGATGGACATGACTTTTTAAACCTTTCTTTGCTGATAAAAACCAAAGGAAAGTGCACAACCGATCATATCTCTATGGCAGGATTCTGGTTAAAATACAGGGGACATCTCGAAAATATCTCTGAGAATTATATGATTGGAGCTTTAAATTATTTTAATGATCGTACAAATAGTGTTTTAAATCAATTAACAGGATCGTACGATACAGTACCACGGACTGCAAAGGCATATCGTGATTCAGGATCAGGATCTGCAGTAACAGGTGAGGAAAATTTTGGTGAAGGATCTTCACGTGAACATGCAGCAATGGAACCCAGATACCTGGGTGTTAAGGTTTTACTGGTAAAATCTTTTGCGAGAATTCACGAGACTAATCTTAAAAAGCAAGGCGTATTAACATTGACTTTCCGGAACAAGGATGATTATGACAAGATAAAAGAGGATGACAAAATTGATATCACAGGACTGGCCAAATTTGCTGCCGGCAGCCAGCTGACAGTCTCACTTACTCATTCCGATGGAACAAAGGAACAATTCCAGGCAAACCACTCTTATAATGAATCTCAGATTGAATGGTTTAAAGCGGGAAGTGCTTTAAATATTATTAGAAAATCAAACAAAAAGAATGTCTGAAAAAATCAAATTGACTGACGGGAAATTAATTGTACCTGAGAATCCGGTTATCCCATTCATTGAGGGGGACGGAACCGGCCCCGATATCTGGAAAGCATCTGTCCGTGTTTTTGATGCAGCTGTCAGCAAATCTTATAAAGGGAAAAGAAAAGTTATCTGGAAGGAGGTTTTAGCAGGGGAAAAAGCGTATAAACAAACCGGAAACTGGATGCCTGAAGAGACATTGGCAAGTTTCAGGGAGTACCTGGTTGGAATTAAAGGTCCTCTAACTACGCCTGTCGGTGAAGGAATGCGGTCATTAAATGTAGCTTTACGCCAGGTACTGGATCTCTATACCTGCTACAGGCCTATAAGATATTTCAATGGAGTGCCAAGCCCGGTAAAGAATCCTGAAAAAGTAAATATGCATATTTTCAGGGAAAATACTGAAGATATCTATGCCGGAATTGAGTTTATGAATGGGAAACCGGAAACGGAGAAGGTGAAAAGATTTCTGATCGATGAGATGGGTGTTAAATCAATCCGTTTTCCGAATACATCATCAATAGGAATAAAACCTGTATCAGTCGAAGGAACAGAACGCCTTGTAAGACAGGCAATTAAATATGCGATTAATAAGAAGTTACCATCCGTAACTCTTGTTCATAAGGGGAACATAATGAAGTTTACTGAGGGGTCGTTCATGAAATGGGGGTATGCTTTAGCTGAAAGAGAATTCGGGAAAGATGTTTTTACCTGGTTGCAGCATAAACAGATTTCAGAAAAGCAGAGTTTGAAGGTTGCAGATGAGATGCTAAAAAATGCAGAAGCTGCAGGAAAGGTAATAATCAAAGATGTAATTGCTGATGCTTTCCTACAGCAAATCCTTACCCGACCCGCTGAATATTCTGTCATTGCTACATTAAATCTGAACGGGGATTACATCTCAGATGCACTTGCAGCTATTGTAGGTGGAATAGGGATCGCTCCCGGTGCAAATATAAATTTTGAAAGCGGGCATGCAATATTTGAAGCAACACATGGGACTGCACCAAAATACGCTGATCAGGACAAAGTGAACCCTGGTTCTGTGATTCTTTCGGGAGCATTGATGTTTGATTACATGGGATGGGGCAAAGTTGCTGAAAGTATTTATTCCGGACTGGAACTCACAATACAAAGCAAGAAGGTCACTTACGATTTTCACAGGTTGATGGAAAATGCAACCTTATTGAAAACCTCCGAATTTGCAGATGCAATAATCTCTAATATTATATCTTAAACATTTAAAATCTTATTTCTTATGGGAGACAATAATTATTTTGGAAAACTGGAGGAGCCTGTAAGAGCTTCATGTCAGATCGATACGGCCTTATTCGAAGAATTTGAAGTGAAGCGTGGTTTAAGAAACAAAGATGGAACTGGCGTTTTAGTGGGATTGACAAATATCGGAGATGTTGTAGGCTATAAAAAAGAAGATGGTAAAGTAGTGGCTATTCCAGGGCGATTATTGTACCGGGGCATAGATATTGAAGATATTACCAGAGGATTTCAGAAAGAGGATCGTCATGGTTTTGATGAAACCGTTTACCTTTTATTAACAGGACATTTGCCAAATAAGAAGGAACTAGTTGAATTCGCAGAACATATGGCGTCTTTAAGGGCTCTCCCCGACGATTTTGTTAAAGACATGATATTATCTATGAAGGGTAAAGATGTCCTTAATATTCTTGCAAGATCAGTATTGGGACTCTATACTCTTGATGATAATCCGGATAGTATAGAACTCAAAAACATGATAAAGCAATCATTAAATATTATTGCGAAATTTCCAACTATTGTTGCATATTCATATCAGGCTCTGAGACATCTTTATAAGGGAAAGACTCTGTCGATCCGTCATCCGCAGCCCAATCTTACTCCTGCTGAAAATTTTCTCTATTTAATCAAAGGTGATTGTGTAGCTTTTTCAAAACTTGAGGCTGATCTGCTTGACCTTATGCTTGTTCTTCACGCAGAACATGGGGGTGGTAATAATTCTACCTTTACAATGAGAGTAACCAGTTCCTCGGAAACCGATATTTATTCTTCAATAACTTCTGCTATCGGATCACTAAAAGGGCCATTACATGGCGGAGCAAATGTAAGAGTGCTTGAAATGATGGAAGATATGAAATCTCACGTAAAAGACTGGACAGATGAAGAGGAAGTCAAAGCGCATCTTTTGAAGATACTTAATAAAAAGGCTAATGATTTTTCAGGAAAGATATATGGAATAGGGCATGCTGTTTATACTATTTCTGATCCGAGAGCGGCAATTTTAAAGGCAAAGGCAAGAGAACTTGCCATAGAAAAAGGCCGTCTTCAGGAATTTGAGCTTTATGCTCTCGTAGAAAGACTTACACCTGAAGTTTTCAGAGTTTTTAAGGGAGAAAAATCTACAAAGGTGGTTTGTATTAATGTTGATTTTTATTCCGGTTTTGTATATGCCTGTCTTGATATTTCAAAGGAGCTTTATACTCCGCTTTTTGCAATTGCAAGAGTTTCAGGGTGGTGTACTCATCGGATTGAAGAACTCACCTTTTCGGCGAAAAGGATTATCAGGCCTGCATTTAAAAATGTCTATGGCAAACACGAATATATTCCCCTAAACGTAAGAGAATAACAAAATGAGTGAAACTATTCAAAGTTATGATGTACTTATTGTCGGAGGAGGTGTAGTCGGAACTGCCTTACTTTACACTTTAAGTAAATACACAGACGTAAAAAGCGTAGGTCTTATCGAAAAATATTCCGACTTTGGTCTTGTAAACTCTGCATCTTATAATAACAGCCAAACTCTTCATTTCGGAGATATAGAAACTAACTATTCCATTGACAAAGCCAGAAGTGTAAAACGGATGGCTGATATGGTTATGAAGTATCTTGAGAGTGAAAAAGATATTTCTTACCGTAAGGAATTATTCAGTAAGTACTCAAAAATGGTTCTTGCTGTCGGAAAGGATCAGGTTCAGGATCTGAAGAAGAGATATCCTGCTTTCAGTGAGCTGTTTCCAAAATTGAAAATGATAGAAAGAGATGAAATCGGGAAAATTGAACCTAGAGTCCTGGAGGGAAGAGATCCCGGACAGGAAATACTGGCCCTGGTTACAGAAGATGGTTATACGGTTGATTTTAAAAGACTTTGTCATTCATTTATCGACAATGCCCTGAAGGAAAAACCTGATTTAGATATTCATCTTGATACTAAACTTCTAAAGATCAAGAAAAATGAAGATCACTATACAATTTTGACAAACAAGGGTGAGTTCAGGGCTTCAGTAGTTATTATAGCCGCCGGTGGTCATAGCCTGATGATTGCAAAGTCACTCGGATATGGGAAGAACTTATCGGTATTATCAATGGCAGGAAGTTTTTATACTGCTCCAAAAGTGCTTAATGGTAAGGTATATACGATGCAGGTGCCAAAACTTCCTTTCGCGGCAATTCATGGGGATCCTGAGGTTCACAGCGAGCAAATAACCAGGTTTGGTCCGACAGCTAAACCTATATTCCAGCTGGAAAGGCATAACATGGCAACCTTCTTCGAGTACTGGAAAACCTTTGGAATGGGTATTAAACCTATACTTAGCTTGCTGAATATTACTTTTGACAAGGTGCTTTTTAACTACATTGTTGTAAATTTTCTTTATGATCTGCCTTTCATAGGAAAACGATTGTTCATCAGGCAAATTAGAAAAATAGTACCTTCTTTGAGACTTAATGAACTCCGATATGCCAAAGGGATTGGAGGCACACGGCCACAAATAGTAAATAATACCACCAGGAAACTTGAAATGGGAGAGGCAAAACTATGTGGTGACAAAATCATATTTAATATAACACCATCACCAGGTGCATCTACATGTCTTGGGAATGCGTATACTGATACTGGATTGATAATTGGATTTCTGAATAACAAATACAAATTCAATAAGGAGACCTTTGAAAAGGATCTGATGTAAGGTAATTTTCACTCGATTAAGTATGAGATTCCTCATTTAGCTGCGTTCCATTCGGAATGACATTCATTTTTTAAACCAAAATCGCCTTGTCAATTCCGAGCGCTAGCGAGGAATCTCCATAGGATTCCAACTCAGTTGTAAACCTTACGATCCAGCAATAACCAAAAGGGCCAATCCTGCAAGGTATGCAAGGAACATCATAAAAATAAGGTTGTTTACCTGTTTTGAAGCTCCTTTGAATTCCTTCCATATGAATACGCCCCACAAGGCAGCAATAAGTGTTGCACCCTGACCTAACCCGTAAGATATTGCAAATCCGGCTTTACCTGAAGCTAGAATACTCATCGACATTCCAATGTTCCAGATTACCCCTCCAAGAATACCATTTAAATGGACATCAAAACTTCCTTTAGTGTAATCCTTAAAAGCGAGTGGTTTCCCTTCAAATGGTCGTTTCATTATCAGATAGTTAAAGAGGAGATTGCTCATAAACACACCAACAGCAAAGAAGAATATTGCTGAATATGGCGTCAACTTTCCTGGTTCCGGGGCCTCAAAACGGGAGACCATTGAACTTGCCACGAAACGATAGAAAAGAGCCATAAGAATACCTGCTGAAAGAGAAAGTGAAATACCTTTTCCTGAAACTTTCTTCAATGACAGGCTATGCTTTTTAAATGCAATGGCATCGATAATTATTGCTACTACGATCAATGCAACACCTCCGAATAGTATATTTGCGTTACCATGGGGAGCAAAAACATAATTGATAATAACGCCAAGTACCAGGGCAATTCCAACTCCAACTGGAAATGCTACAGCCATCCCGGCAATTGCCATCGCGGCTACAAGCAATATGTTGGAGGCATTAAAAATTATACCTCCTATCATGGCATTTAAAATATTATGTGATTCAGCCTGCTTTATATCCTGAACAAAACCCCGTCCGCTTTCACCTGTGCTACCGAGAGTAAACCCGAGTAAAAGTGAAAAAAGAAGAATACCAATTACGTAATCCCAGTAAAACAGTTCAAAACGCCATGATTTGCCTGTCAATTTTTGGGTATTTCCCCATGAACCCCAGCAGATCATTGTTATGATACAGAGAATTATGGCCAGCGTGTAACTTTGTGGTATGAACATGGCAAATGAGTTTAAAGTTTAGAGTTTAGAGTTTGAAGTTTATTTTTCAAAAGAAAATTTCCATGCTTCATTTTTCTTTGGAGCTGTCCTGAATGTTGTAGCAGAAGTAATATAGACCCTGGTTCCTGCAGATTCAGGTCGTTTTTCTCCTTTTACAATAATTCTGACCTTATGATCGCCTGGTTTCAGATTCAGAATGTGCCAGATGCTTACTGTATGTTGCTGATTGGCAAAATTATAATAAGTGTCGATATTGCGATGAAGATTCCCATCGACATAGATATCGGCTTTCCCGCCATCTTTATACCAGTTACCTTCTACTGAAATCCCTGTCCCTGTAAAATAAATATCAAGCTCGTCGCCAGGCGTTTCTGCATACATTGACTGTTTCATAACCCTGTTATCTTTTTCAGACATAATTTCGAACGGTTTCCAGCTACCTTTAAATATCCATCCTGGCTTATCAAAAACCGATACCGTTTTATCAAACACTACATTCGGAAAAGAAACCTCAGGAACCGGAGCAACAGGCAATTGGATCTTAATCCTTATAGTCTTATCATTTATCTCCCCGCCATCCTTAAGTATAAGATCACGCGCATATTTTTCGGTACTTTTAACAGCAGAATTGAAAGAGTAAGTTGTGTTTATAAAGATTGAATCTCCTATATCATTGACGCCTTTCTGCATATCGGGTGGCAAACCGCTGAATCCTTTTATCACACCCAGTACAGCCATCGCATTTGATGGATTACAATCGGAATCCTGTCCGCAGCGTGTAGTTATTTCAAGAGTTTTCAACGGATCGCCTTCCCCGTATAGCAACCCCATTACAATAAAAGCTCCATTAAGCTTGGCGTCAATATTAAAGGTAGAACCGGCACCGCATATATCGACATCTCCCCATTTGGCATTGAGTTCTTTCCATGCTGCCTGCCAGTCAGAAGGATATTGCTGATGAAGTTTAATTACATCCTTTACTATTTTAGAGTAATCGCACTCTGCTGGTATTGATTTTAAAGCCTTATCAATTATCTTAAAAATATCTGAATCAAAGAATGCTTCTGAGTAAAGCGCCCCTACAAAAATACCTCCATAAACGCCGTCACCATAATTCATGATATGACCAATCTTTTCAGCAATAGCTGAAGCTGTTTTTGGCATACCCGGACACATGAATCCGATATAGTCAGCTTCAATCTGAAAATCAATATCATCTGCATGGAGATTATATTCAGGGCTACCGGAAGCAGGGACAAAAATACTGTCATAATAGTTCTTTCTGGCCTGCATATTTGCGTGCCACAACGGATATCCGGCTTTTGCAAACATTTCCTGGAATTTTTTTGCAGGGGCATCGATGCCATATTTGTCCATAGACATCAGGAAGGTCAGCTGAACATATATATCGTCCTGCCATATACTTCCCCTGACATCAGAGGGCTTCCACTTGATTGAATCGGAGAAGATACTGCTCTGGGCTCTGAATTCTGTGGGAGCGCCATAGGTAACACCAATCATCTTACCAGCCCAGCCACCGGCAATTTTGTCTTTCAAGACTTCCGATTTTATTGTTCTGAAATCGCCAGATGTGTTTTTGCATGAGACTCCAATAAGAATTAAAGTAGGGATTAATAACATAAAAATGTTCTTTTTCATCATTAAAGTATATTTATTAATAAAAAGATCTTTTTAGTCACACAGGGTAGCACAGAGGATTCACAGAGGTACACGGAGTTAAGAATTGGATTTTCTCAGTGGCTCTATGTGCTTCTTCTGTGGCTCTCTGTGTAACTATTTTCTTGATTTTAACATAGGTATGTGCATCATCCGGTCCTCAATAAATGTACTTATCTGAGGAACAGGCATCTTCTGTTTTACATAAAACTGTTTCCCTTCAGGGCTGTTTTCCCATGTATTACTTCCGTCAGTATTAATAATAATTTTCCCCCTGACAGTATCAAAGAATCCATCGGTTCCATACACTCCGATAAGAGCTGCAGTTTCATCCCAGCTCATCCTTCCCGCTTTGTCTTCCGCTGAAAGAGGAATGCTTATTCTGAACACATCTTTCACAGGGCTATTCTCTATATCAGATTTTATCAGTTTTAAACCGGTGTGAATTTCAGCGCCAATCTCGAAGCCGGTAAAAATAATTTCGCCCGGCCAGTTTTCATACACATATTTTGAGGCTGTTGAATCCATGAAAACATTGAACTCCCTTCCTTCAGGAAACCTGCCCGCCATTGAGACTAACCTTTTTACCTTTTTGATTACCAGTTCTTTTCCTGTGAGAGGAGAGTTTATATCGGGTTGTGACTTAAGAAGTTTGTTAAGATTAGTCAGGAACCCGACAGTTATAATCGTTACACTTTTATCTGGCTGGCTGCTTAGTTTTTTTCTGTAAATATCTACAGCATCGGCGACTTCAGCAGTAGATTGTATTGAATGCGGGTACTTTGCAACGATTGAATCGGCCCAGTGCTGTGAAGATCCAAGATTGATTCCCTCGGTTTTTGGAGCACCCACGGGCAAATCGCCTCTTCCAAAATAAGTATTGATAACATTTATCGCAGGAGCTACCAGGTTGTGTTTGTTTGATGCTACAGTCGCAAGGATTTCAGCTTTCCCGCTGTCTGCCATACAATGGAGGAATGCAAGCGCGCCAACATCATCATAGTCGGGTCCTAAATCTGTGTCGAAAATGATCTTAACCACTTTATCATTTCTCCCCTTTGACGGATTTGTACAATTCCAACATGTCAGAAGGATTATCGTTATTAATAAGGAGACGTGTTTCATGAGATAGCAATTATTTGATTTCATTTCTATAAGGTGCGGAAGCCTGGGCACCCATGCGTGTCACCGAAATTGAAGCCGCTTTATTAGCAAATACGACCGCATTATAAAGACCCTGTCCCTCTGAGATTGCTACAGCCAATGCTCCGTTGAATACATCCCCTGCAGCCGTGGTATCGACAGGATTAACTTTTACACCGGGCACTAATCCTGTATAGTTTTCTGACTTAACAAAAGCTCCTGTCTCCCCCAATGTTATAATAATATTTTTTACGCCTCTATCCTGAATCAACAGTGCTGCTCTTTCTGCTGAAGTAATATCTGTGATTGTCACTCCTGTTAGAGCCTCTGCTTCAGTTTCATTAGGAGTTATCAGCCATACATGTTTAAGAAGATTGTCCGATAATTTGCAGGCAGGCGCCGGATTAAGTATCACTTTAAGACCATGTTCATAAGCTGTAATTGCAGAATATTCTACTGTGTTCAGTGGTATCTCCAGTTGAAGCAGGAGAATTTCAAATTTACCGGAATCGAAAATTTCCGGGGGAATATCTTCCTGTAAAAGATTGGCGTTTGACCCCGGAGCGACCACAATGCTGTTTTCACCGGTTGAATCAACAGTAATTAATGCAACTCCCGAAGGAAAATCAAGATCTTTAACAATATACCTGGTATCAATACCTTCTCTCATTAGTAAACCAATTGCCTGATTTCCAAATAAATCATTGCCTCTTTTTGTTATAAAAGTGACTTTTCCGCCAAGGCGCGCAGCAGCTACAGCCTGATTTGCCCCTTTCCCTCCTGGGTTCATAAGGAAAATTCCTCCGAGGATTGTCTCTCCCGGAGCGGGAAGCTTTTCGGTTTTAATTACCATATCCGTATTTGAACTCCCGATTACAATTATTCTGCTCATTGAAAATTTACTTTATGTTCAATTAACCTTTGGTCTTGTTGTCTTGTAGTGCTGTTACATGGTGCAAGGTGCATGGTGCATATCTTCCTGTTTATTGAAAAACCCGGATATAATCAACAAACATTCTCTGAGGAAATTCAGTAGTGTAATCAGGTGAGCCAGGCCAGTTACCTCCTACAGCTACATTGAATACGAAAAACTGATTTAAATTGAAAGGATAATCGATAGCTCCTACATTGGAGATTGAAACATCCAGATATTTCTGGTCATCAACATACCATTGAATATTATTATCTGCCCAGACAAGACTAAACACGTGAAACTGCTTTGAAAAATCGCCAGATGAGAGAGAATAGTCAGCTCCTTTAGATGCATGGGAGCCACCACCATTACTCCAATGCAAGGTACCATACACAGTTGAAGGGCTAGTACCAATCAGCTCCATGTTATCTATTTCGCCACAGGCAGGCCATCCCACTGAAGATATGTTTGTTCCCAGCATCCATAATGCTGGCCACATTCCTTTACCAACCGGTAATTTAGCTCTGATATCAATTCGACCGAATTTGAAGGACTTTTTGTCCTGAGTGGTCATTCTGCCGGAACTATAATTAAAGGCACCAATGGTCTCTTTCCTGGCTTCAATAATTAAATTGCCATTTGAAACAAACGTATTTTTCAGGCTGTTTGAATAAGATTCCAGTTCATTATTTCCCCAGCCACCACTTCCATTACCAGTTTCCTGGTTCCAAATATTTAAATCCAAACTGTTTCCGGAAAATTCATCACTCCAGACAAGTGAATATCCAGGGTAAGTTAATGGTGTGGTATACCCGGTAGTATCAGTTGACAAATAAGTGCCATCTTCGGTTATGATTGTACCAGTTGCAGAAGAGGTGGTAATAGTACAAAATTTAGGTTTGCTTAAATTGACGATAAACTGCAAATTCGGCTGACGCACATTCAGAGGATCACCTTTGATCAGGACATCAATTGTTGCCACTGTTTGATTTTCAGGAATTGAAACGGTTCCCGTTGCCGATACAAAGTCTCGAGGAGAAATTGCTGTTCCATCTGTTAATGCATAATCAACAGAAACTGTATTTGTTGTCGGTTTATTGAGAGTTAAATGAAATCTCATCGTCGATTCTGTGTTATTTCTAACCAGAGAGACATCCTGAATAATCAAACCCGGATCATTTCCTTTCCTGCAGGAAAACATATGAAGCAAACCGAAAGAAAAAGTGATCAACAGAACCGATATGGATAGTTTCTTGCAGTGCATCTAATATGTAATATTCCCGGGTGAATTAATTACAAGCATTCAGAAACCAAGATAGAATTTTCTTTTTGATTTTTTTAAATTCTGATGTTAAATATGTTTTCTCAGTACCCAGGTTTGAGTCCTAATCAGTATATTTAATCCATAATCCTTTATTCAAAATGAAAAATAAGTTGTCCCACATCTTATTGATTGTTTCTGCATTGTTTATTCTGGGGTCAGGTATATCATATCTGACCGGACGCATGTCTGTGACAGGTATTTTGCTTATTGCTGGCTTCATAATACTGGCAATCGCTGTCAGAGGATTTCAGAAATTTAAAGGCTTTTCGTATACAATTTGGATCTTTACTGCGGTTATTGCCTCAATGTTCTATCCTCAGTATTTTATTTCAGTAGGTACTTTTCAACTAAAGAAATTGATAGTGCCTCTCTTGCAGATCATAATGTTTGGTATGGGTTCACAAATGAGTTTCAAGGATTTCACAGGGGTTATAAAAATGCCAAAAGGAGTGTTCGTAGGGGTCTTCTCACATTACATAATAATGCCATTGGTAGGATTTTGTATTGCCGGATTGTTCAATTTTCCTCCTGAAATTTCAGCTGGTATTATATTAATAGGTTGTGTTCCAAGCGGACTGGCGTCGAATGTGATGTCCTTTTTAGCCAAAGCTAACTTAGCATTGGCTGTTACAGTAGGCGCAATTTCAACACTTCTTTCTCCTCTGGTGACTCCACTACTTATGAAATGGCTGGGAGGACAATATATTGAGGTAAAATTCTGGAGTATGATGTTAGATATCCTGAATATGATTATTCTTCCTATAGTTGCTGGTTTCATTTTCAATCTTTTTTCAAAAGGGAAAGATACCCGGAAATCAATTGTAATTCAGCTCCTTTCATATATACTTATAATCCTGCTGACAACCCTGGTATATGTAAAATCCAAAGATGCCGGGTTATCAGAATTTGTTGTCCGGTTCTCCAAATCGATGGGCTGGTTTTTCTTCTTTCCAATGATTGGAGCACGAATTTTATCTGATTTTATTATCAGGGACAATAAGTATTTGGAGAAGATCCTTTCGCTTATTTCAATGGTAGGTATTGCTTTTATAGTTACAATTATCACCGCTTCGGGTCGTGACAGTCTTTTAAAAGTTGGTGCTCTGCTTCTGGTAACCAGCCTGTTGCATAATATCACTGGTTACACTCTTGGCTACGGATTGTCGTGGCTGATAGGAATGCCGGAAAGGGACCGCCGAACTATTGCATTTGAAGTGGGAATGCAAAATGGTGGTCTGGCTTCAGGCCTGGCTTTGCAAATGGGAAAAGTCGCAACAGTAGGATTGGCACCTGCTATCTTTGGACCTCTGATGAATGTTACAGGTTCTGTTCTGGCCAATTTCTGGCGGGGAAAACCTGTTGATGGGAATGAAGAAGATAAAGACAAAAGTTTAAGTCAGTAGATGTATTTAAGTATAAAATGGAAACGAAGATCACCATGTTCAGAGAGATAATGCTTCGTCCGGTAAATGGTTCTTATGAATTATTTTGCTTTTATTGTAGGTTCTTCCAGAATTTTCAGCTCAACCTTTCTGAAATCAATATTTGTACCTTCTGCCTGAAGTGCGATATAACCATCTTCAAGAACGGTTTCGGTTGGTACCGGATAATTTTCAGGCAGAAGATAACCTCCGATCTGGGGCCGGGAAATTACCAGAACGGTATCCCTGTCTATTACCATTGAAATAGTTTTTCCTTTATGAACAATAATATCAAGATTAACCCACTCATTATCATAATAATATTTGGAGGTGGAACTTATGCAATGTTCATTGGTAAATGATCCTTTATAAAAAACAGTAGTACCGGGAGTGCAAATATTTGCGGTCTTTTGTTTAACCGAATCGGTACTGCCTAATAGTTGAACTTCAATCGAGACTGGCCAGTTTTGCTTTATCTCCATGCTTTCAGGCGATTGAGAATGAATCATCACACCGCTGTTGCGATAGCAATAACTAGGTGCATCAGTCAATAATTCACCATGGAATCTGTATTCGACCCGGAGAATGTAGGAAGAGAGTTTTTCTTTATAAAATAAATGGCCGAAACGATTATTAAACCGGTTAAATTTGCTGTAATCGACTTCTAAGATTCCATTTTCCACATGGAAGAGGTCAAGTGGATTTTCGCCTGACTTATAACCTGTTACCTTGGGAATCCAGCCATCCAGATCTTTACCGTTGAAGATAGAAATCCAATTTCCATCATTCTGTGCCTGAATGTTGTTTCTTTTCTCCGATCCGGATTGTCCTTCGGTGTCATACGAAAACATTATACAGAGTAATACAGATATTAAAATCGATATTTTTAGTTTCATATTTTTTTTGTTTTTTATACCAGTTTGCATTAATTAATGAGGGCTGCCAAGGCAGCGCCAACCAGACTGGATTGCTGAACCTCTGTAAATTCATAAAACCTTTGTCTTTCACCTTTCAGATATTCTTTCAGGTACTTTTCAAAATGAGATCTCAGTTTATACATTTTATAAAAAGTAGTTCCTTCAATAGTGATCAATATAGGTTGTTCCGCTGATTTCCCTTTGTTCGTTTTGAGAATCACGGCTGCCATGTTAGCAGCTACCAGTTTTGCAGAGCGATCAATCAGACATTCTATGATTTCAGTGCAGTTTTCTTCATCGTTTTTATCCGTCATGATGTTATATAATGGGTTGCAACCGGATTTCGAGTTGGAAACAAAATTATTTACATCCTCGGATGTTAATTCAATTAATGACATTAAGTCAGAAGCTGTCTCAGCCGTAAAAACACTTTCTTTCGCAGCCGATTTTAAGGCTGTAAGACATAGCCCGCCAAAATACCCTCCTGCGAACATTTTTTCAAATTTGTAATTCCCCGGATTAACAGTAGTATTATCAAATGCGATATCAATATCCGTTTGCGGAACTTTTCCAAAAGCTCCTGATTCAATATTGATAATTTGGCTTTTTGTCCGATCGAGGCTCTTGATTTTCAGAATATTCCTGTTGCTTTCAATATAACATGTATTTGTGCCAGTACCAAGAATATAACCTATGAATGAGTCATACTCGCGACCGAAAGAAGCCGATTTACCTGCCAGAAGAGTAGCTACTGTATCATTTAATAAAACAATTTGTTTTTCTTCCATTCCCAGGGTTTTGAGCAGGTTTTTCCCTATCAGCTCACCAACGACCTCTGGTGCCTGTACCTCTTTGCAGAACTGCAGAAGCTTACCGTCTTTGTTAGGTAATATTTCAGTTGGATATGAAAAACAAAATCCTATCCTGTCAGAAAGTTCTGCATTTGATCTAACGTACTCTGCAATAGTGTTGAAGAATTCAGCTTTTGATATTTCACCTTCGAGACCTGGCATCCTTGCATTCATAAGGTTACTAATTTCAAGTCTGCCTGATATATTAAATTTAACCAGCGCGGCCCTGAAATTTGTTCCTCCTGCGTCAACAGCAACTACGGGTACCCCTGTAAGAAATTGATTTTCAGCTTCAATGTATGTTGGGATCATTCGTAATGTGCTTTCTCTTCCATCCAGCCCTTTTAACATATCCGAGGTAAACAGATCAACTATCTGCTGAATATTTATATCATCAGCTCTCATTTTGTGTTTTTCCAGGAATCTCTCACAGTTTTTCATACGAGTTGGTTTTATCAGATAATGGATGTCAAATATAAAAATATACCCCGAAAATATTAGTTTATTTTATAATATTGTACACAGTATTTACTTATTGAATGTTCATTACCTGGATTGGTGAAGATTTTAGAGAATAATATTAAGAATATTTGATAATAAAATTAAAAGATGACAATCGTAAAAGACCTGGCAAAAATGATCGATCATTCGATCCTTCAACCATCACATACTGATGAAGATCTGTTAAAACAATGTGAAGTGGCGCTGAAATACGATGTAGCTTCTGTTTGTGTTAAACCATATGCAGTAAGAACGGCTGTCGAAAAACTCAGGGGCAGTTCTGTTAAGGTAGGCTGTGTAATAGGGTTTCCCCATGGAAACAGTTCTACTGTCGTAAAAGTCTTTGAGGCTGAGCAAGCCTGCCGGGATGGGGCAACAGAAATCGACATGGTAATAAATATAGGCAAAGCGTTGGGCGGAGACTGGGATTATGTGGAAAATGAAATAAAATCTGTAGCAGATATGTGCCACAGAAACAATGCTATAGTTAAGGTAATTTTTGAAACCGACTTTGTGACTAAAACTGAGGACAAGATACGTCTTTGCGAAATTTGTACACGTGTTGGCGCTGATTTTGTCAAGACATCCACCGGGTATGGTTTTGTAAAACAACCAAATGGCGACTATAATTATAAAGGTGCTACACTGTCAGACGTTGAACTGATGAGGAAGTACTCGGGACCTTCCGTTCAGGTAAAATGTGCAGGCGGAGTGCGAACGCTTGATGATCTTTTGAAAATGAAAGCAGCAGGGGCAACCCGATCGGGTGCGACAGCAACAGAGACAATCCTTACGGAAGCAATAAAACGTTTTGGTATATAAAATCTTTAAAAATGAAAAGATACCTTTTATCCTCAATTATTACTTTAATTTTTGCGTGTTTATCATTTGTTGTCCAATGTCAGAATATTGCTCTGAGCCAGACCAATAAATCAGGGATTTACCGGAAAGGTCAGAAAATCATTGTGAAGGCTTTTGCAGAAAATCTGAAAGAGGATTCTCTCCATATCAGAGTTTATAAAAATAACAATCAGTTGGCTGGGCAAAAAACTTATAAAATTGGTAAGGATAGTATACTGGTTTATGAAGGCTCATTTGAGGATCCTTGTTCAGTTATCATCGAAGCCAGAAACGGAGAGAAAAATGCAAGTTTAGGTATGTTAATTGATCCGGAAAAACTCAAACCAGGAGCCAAATGTCCAAATGATTTTGAGGTGTACTGGGATAACCAGAAAAAGAGTCTGAATAAATTGCCTTTAGACATAAAGAGGGCAGGTGTAGAGGGAAGTAATATCGAAAAAGGGTATATATGCGAAAACATCGAGATTAATTGTCTTGGGCCAAAACCTGCCCGTGGTTATTTTGCAAAACCTGAAAACGCAGCTCCTAAATCTCTTCCTATTGTGCTGTTGGTTCATGCTGCAGGTGTTAAAGGTTCATGGTGCCGGTCGGAACCCGGGAATTCAATGAAATATGCAAAAATGGGCGCACTTTGTTTTGATCTGAATGCCCATGGTATGCTTAATGATCAACCCGATAGCTACTATATTAATCTTGAAAACGGTGAGCTTAAGAATTACTGGTTGCAAGGATTAACAAATAAGGATGATGTGTATTTCAGAGGTATGTACTTACGTTTATTACGAACCATTGATTTTTTAACTCGGCAACCTGAATGGGATGGAAAACGAATACTGGTCATCGGTGAGAGTCAGGGCGGAGGGCAGGCGCTTATAGCAGCCGGACTTGATAAGAGAGTAAGTGCAGTTGTAGCAATTGTACCGGCTATGTGCGACTGGTTTGGATCTCTGGTTGGCCGAATGGGTGGATGGCCGCAACCGTTTGAAACAGATACTTCGAAAGAAGAAATGTTAAAGGCTCTTCCATACTTTGATGCTGCAAATATTCTGAAGAGTTCAAAAGCAATTATTTTGACAGAGATAGGATTAATTGATATGACTTGTCCTTCAACATCCGTTTATACTGCCATCAACCAGGCAAAGGGTCAAAAGTTAATTTATACTGTTCCCTACCGGCCTCATCATCAACCGGAAGGGAATCTTGCTAAGACATGGGAAGAGGATTTTTATAAACCAAGGGAGTTATTTATCAGTAATTATTTAAAGTAATCTGAGTTGAATCTTCTTGAATATTATTCTAAAATTGATTAGATATTATACTGACATCATATAATTTTTTTAAAATCGGACTCTGACCATAAACGGTAAAATGAACTCATGAAAAATAAGGTAATTAAATTGCTTGCGATCTGGGGAGTTTTGATTTTTAGCAGTCTTTCAAGCTTCAATTCAATATTTGCACAGAGTGCAATGACAAATGTTCCAGCAAGACATTGCATTAACCTCAATGGGAAATGGCAGGTCATTATTGACCCGACAGGAGCTGGAGATTGGAGACAAGTCTGGCAGGAAAAAAAACCTGAGAAAAAAACAGATTTTATTGAGTATTCATTTGAAGGGGGGCCTTTACTTAATGTACCGGGAGATTTTAATTCACAAATGACAGAGTTAAAATACTTTGAAGGAACTGTATGGTATAAAAAAACATTTGATTATAATCTTGATAAGGGCAAGAGGCTTTTTCTTCATTTTGGAGCCGTAAACTACCTTGCCAATGTCTATTTAAATGGTAATCTCTTAGGTAAACATGAAGGTGGATTCACTCCATTCCAGTTTGAAATTACCAAGGAAGTTAAGAAAGGTGGAAATACCATTGTTGTAAGGGTAAATAACCAAAGACTGAAAGATGGGATTCCAGGACTTGGCTATGACTGGTTCAATTGGGGGGGCATAACACGTGATGTAAATCTGATTGAAACTGAAAACTCATTCATTAATGACTATTTTATTCAACTTAAAAAGCATTCATATAATGAGGTTCTTGGCTGGGTTAAATTAAATGGAAACAATCTTTATCAGAGCGTTAGCATAAAGATCCCTGAATTGAAAGTTGATTATAAAACCAGATCAAATAGTGAAGGACTCGCCGAAGTTAAATTCACTTCAAAGTTTAAACTCTGGTCACCGGGAAATCCTAAACTCTATAATGTAATCATCGAGAGCGAAACAGATACTGTCACGGATTATATAGGTTTCAGAAGTATTGAAACAAGGGGTACTAAAATATATTTAAACGGCAATCCTGTTTTTCTTAAAGGTATTAATATACATGAGGAGAATCCTTTAAGAGCAGCAAGAGCATTTTCAGAATCGGATGCATTGATTCTGTTAACATGGGCAAAAGAATTAGGATGTAATATGGTACGATTAGCTCATTATCCACACAACGAGTATATGATAAGATTAGCTGAAAAAATGGGGATAATGGTATGGGATGAAATACCTGTTTATCAACAAATTGAGTTTTCTGCACCAGGGGTAACTGATAAAATGGATCTGATGATGCGTGAGATGGTCAGCAGGGATAAGAATCGCAGTGGAGTTATAATCTGGAGCCTTTCTAATGAGACAAACACCTCTCCGGGCAGGGATAATGCTTTAATAACCCTGACTGATAAATGCAGGCATCTGGATTCAACCAGGCTTATTACTTCAGTAATTAATAATCAGGATTACAAAAATAATATATTAAGTGTTGTGGATACACTTTATCGTCATTTTGATATAATTTCATTAAATGAATACTTAGGTTGGTATGTCCCCTGGCAAGGGCCGGCAAGAAATGTAAAATGGAATTTAGTCTGCAAGGATAAGCCCATAGTAATATCAGAATTTGGAGGTGAAGCTCTTTACGGAAGTAATTATGGTCCAAAAGATGAAGCAGCTTTTTGGAGTGAAGAATATCAGGAACAGATTTATAAAGACCAGGTAGCGATGTTTGGTACAATAACTGATTTATGTGGAGTCTGCCCATGGTTACTGGCAGACTATCGTTCGTCAGGAAGAATGCATCCTGTATATCAAAATGGATGGAATCGTAAAGGGTTACTTTCCGACCGTGGTGATAAGAAGAAAGCCTGGTATATTCTAAAAGCTTACTACGAGAGTATTAACAATATATATTGAAGTATACCCGAAGATCGTTGAAGGTGAACAGGATAACTTTTTTTAAATCTTAAGACTAACTCCAAAGTCTGTCATGTGAACGTTTATCGTTCCATTCGGGTGTTGGTTCAAAGTAGCCATTGGCATCAGGTCTTAAGTGTTTCCTCACCTCTTCCTCATTCAGCTCAATACCCAATCCGGGAGCAGATAACGGCACATTAGCAAATCCTTTCGTTATCAATTGTCTGCCGTCGGTTGTTTTAACTAAGCTTTCCCACCATGGTACATCAATGTTATGGTGCTCACACACTAAAAAGTTTTGAGTAGCAGCTGCACAATGTACATCAGCCATAAATGAAACCGGCGTACCTGCCTGATGAATCGCCATCGCTACCCCGAGATCTTCTGCATAATCACCAATTCTTTTAGTTTCTAAAATGCCGCCGGCAGTTGCTAAATCGGGTTGAACAATATCAACTGCATGGATAT
The DNA here is from genome assembly GCA_017882305.1 of Bacteroidales bacterium. Classification (GTDB taxonomy): domain Bacteria; phylum Bacteroidota; class Bacteroidia; order Bacteroidales; family VadinHA17; genus LD21. The sequence continues at coordinate 47,600 of JADGPU010000008.1, forward strand.
CAATCAGGGGTTTAAAGTTTTTCAGAAGATAAATATCTTCCCCGGTAAGAAGAGGTGTCTCCAATGCATCAGACATAGTCTTCCACTGGTCCGTTAACTCCCAGGAAATAATATCTTCCATCCAGGCCAGCCTGTATTTCTCCAAAGCCTTGCCCAGGCGTATGCCATTGTTCAAATCAAAATGACCAAAGTGATCTGTAGAAAGCGGAATCTCATACCCTACCATATTACGAACATTTTCTACGATTTTAGCCAGTTCTTCCAGACCCTTATCGGTAATTTGTATCTGAGTAAAAGGGTGTTTAGTATTTTCGTACGACATATAATTTCCCTGCCATTGTTTGAGGTCGCCATTGTTTAGCCAGAATTTCTGATTCACTAAAGTACCTGGTATATTTATGAGTTCAGAGATTGATAAATCCATTTTCAACCAGGTGAATCCCTGATCCTCAGTACGATATTTAATCAGCTTTATTTGTTCTTCAGGTGATTTGGCTTCAGGAGTATCTGCATATAATCTTATTTTATCACGGTATCTTCCGCCTAATAATTGCCAGACCGGCACTCCGTAGGCTTTGCCGCATAAATCCCATAGTGCCATTTCAACTGCGCATACTCCGCCTGCCTGCCTGCTTTGACCGCCGAACTGCTTAATAATCTTAAATATCATTTCCACATTACATGGATTTAACCCCAGCACACGGCTTTTTAACATAAGTGCGTAACGAGGATCAGCTCCATCTCTGACTTCTCCCAAGCCATAAATACCCTGGTTGGTATCAATACGAATAATGGCAGTTCCACCCAAAGCTGCAGTTAAAGCGTAACGCATGTCCGTAATTTTTAGTTCTGACGGACTTGACGTACGCTGGACATTCGACGTTGTCTGAGCGATTGTATCTTCTATCGACAATTTCATCAATCCTCCCAATGCGATGCCTCCCAGGGCTGCCTTTTTGAGAAAACTACGGCGATCACTTGATGTTGAAGGATTCGCAATTTCTGTTTTGATGGCTTCAGCTTCTCCTCTTTCCTGATGTCTGTTTTCATCAGCAATCTGTTGTAAAATACTCTTCATTATTAAAGATAATTAATAAGTCAAATTTTGATGAGTTTTATAAATATCCTTTGTGACCCTTTGAGTAACCTTAGTGTAACTTCGTGGTTAAACTTTCTTCTACCACAAAGGGCACAAAGTGCATCACAAAGTAGCACAAAGCTAAGAACCCCTTAATAGTTTCTTTCCTTCAGATAGTTATCGAGCTCTTCTTTAGACATTGGTAGCTTGCCAGGGTAATTATTAAGCCAGTTTATAAAATCCTTTTTGATTTCATCGGTCCATTGACTATCTATCTGACCTGCAAGGTATTTCTTCTCACGTAACCGCTGATGTCCGAATTCGTCACGAAGTGCTGTAAACTCAGAAGTTAATACCAGATCTTCGACAAGATAAGCAGGAATAAAGATCACTCCATATTTCTTGGCAAGAACAACATCCCCCGGCAAAACGGTAGCACGTCCGACACGTATTGGGGCATTGATTGAAGTCAGCATCATTTGCTGAATGTAGGAAGGATCTTCTCCTTTGATCCATCCATTAAAACCTTTTATCTCTTCGAGTCCTTCCTGATCTCTGACTGACCCGTAAAATATCACACCTCTTTGTGATTTGGCATAAATTGAATTGCCCAGGTTATCACCGATTAAAGTGCCATCTGCTATTTTACCATAAGCATCTGCCACATACACATCTCCATTTACGAGTATATCAATGGGCCAGGAATTTGTTCCCCCTTGCTGTGCCCTGTTTTCGATTTTACCTTGCTCTTTTATCTGTTTCTCCAAATCAGGTCTGAGAGGCATATACTGTGCTGTAACGACGCGACCAGTCATAGTCTGGTCAGGACTGATTATCATCCAGTCACCCTCGAACTGGTTCTGAAATCCCTTATTCCTCAGAACTCCCCAAGCTTCTTCAATAGAGATATTCTTAAGTCTTTCAAGAATAGCATTGGAAACTTTTGGTCGTCCGTCAGGGAAGCGCTCACCTTTCCATTCAGATGTCAATGCTTTAATATATTCAGGTGATGAACCAACATTTTGTCCACATATTAAATAACAACCCATAATAATGATGGATAATAAAAGTATTCTTTTGTTCATTTCTTAAGTTTTAAATTATTGAAATATTATATTTCTTGTAAATGTATTTGTCCGGAAATCGGCATCACTAATGCCGTTTAAGACTTTTCCTCCAGCCCTGCAATGGTCAAAAGTGATATCCTCGATTATATTGTCCGATGAATAGCCGCTTATAATGAATGGTTTGCCTGGATTTTCCCATTGAATATTCTTAAGGTAAACCCCTTTAATATGACCTGGAGGATCAATTCCATACAGAGTACCGTCAGTTACAATGAATTCCAGATTTTTGAATTCAACCTGTTCTTCAACTCTGATATCTTCATAATGTATATTCCGGACCCAAGCCGGACCATCACAAACTATGCTGAATCCTGAATGGCCATTGGTTTTTCCTCCACCACGTGCATATAGGATATCACAGTTTTTTACGAAGATGTTCTCTACCGGACCTCCATTTAACTCGAACCCTATTGTTACTCCATCGCTGCATGCCCAGCCAACCATTACACAGTTGGTTACAAAGATTGAGTCAACCCTGAGATTTTTGTTATCTGATTTAATGGCAACACAGTCGTCTCGACAACGCATAAAGCAGTCGTCGATTGTGAAATTGGTGCAGGAAACCGGATCAATACCGTCTACTGAATATATGGCTTCATAGCTGAACACTTTTACGTTACGATAACTGCTTTTATGGCAATCTGTAAGTGTATTTGTCCATCCTTTGACGTTGCGAATAAAGATACCACTGACATTGAGATTGGATGTACCTGAAATATTAATGTTTCCCTGCAGGATTCCACGACCGGCGATTTTAACATTATTAAGATTTTTTCCACTTATGTCAGCCTTCACTACAGCACCGCCGGCAATGTAGATAGTCTGATTGCTTTTTAAAGTTATATGGCCCGGGTTGTAAGTCCCGGGGCCGTAAAAGATCACTCCCTGGTCATTCTGTTCCGGTACATTGACTTCAAGGGGATTGGCAAAAATAGCCAGATGAGGTAAACCATTGATCTCTACATAAAGTTTTTGAGGACCGGGAATGGTAAATATGAGTTCTTTCCCGTTTGCTTTTGCGATAATATTCCGGCTCTTCGGACGGATTAAATATGAATTAATATTTACTGTTGCGATGATTTTTATGGTTACCATGCCAGAGCAGGAGAAACTGGTCACATTAAGGTCCTCCATTTCTCTGCTGCCATAGAGGCTGTAATTAAAAGAACGCAGAGTGCTTCCAATCCGTTCCACCCAAACAGGATTGTCATTAGCTGTTAAGATAAAATCAGGACTTGTTTTAAGTCCGGGAGGAGCAGGATAAACTATGATTGTAGCAGAAACGTTATGAATATATGTAAAGGACATAATTATGACAGCACATATAAATAAACTGTAACTTGCTCTGGATTTCATAGAATTCCTCTCAGGTTTTAATCAGATCCTAATTTAGGAGTAATTTAAGCAATTGGGAATAATAAAAGAATGATTATTTTCAAACTATTATCATATGAGATATAGAATAATTAAATGCATTGATTTTGAATTTATTAATAACTTCAGATTTATGAAACTCAAAATCCTTTTTCTGATTGCATGCTCAGCTCTTTTTATTGCCGGGACAAAATCTGAAATCCTCCACGAGTGGGATGTGTACACAATTTCAATAAATTCAGGTAAGATTTATTCTAATCCTTATAAGGACATTCCTGTTACAAAAGGAGGGGATTTGTTGAAAGTATCCTTTATGGGAACAGGAGGTAATGCTTTAAATAAAGAAATTACAGTTGTAGGATTCTGGAATGGTGGATCAGAATGGCGTGTAAATTTCTTTTAAGAACTTACACAGAGTGCACGGAGAAGGCACTGAGTTACACAGAGGAAAATTTAAAAATCAATCATTGCCTTCATAACACCATCTCTGTAGCCTGCAACAAGGTCGAAAGCTTCTTTTGTTTTTTCGAATGGGAAGCGATGTGTAACCATATTCTCAATTTTAATCGAGCCGTTTTTCATCATTTCAAGAGTCTCTTCCACACAATCCACCTGTCTTCTTATGAATTGAAATGATATCTCTCTTCGTCGGGTTGTCTCAACGTTCATCGACCATCGTTCGAATTCGGGAATACCAACCACAATCAGTTTGCCTCCCGGTTTAAGAAGTTCAACAGCCTGATCGAAAGCTTCCTGTTTGCCGCAGCATTCAAAAGCCAGATCAAGTCCCAATGGCTCATCATGTATTATTTTTCCGACAATGTTTTCTTTCATGGGGTTCCCGGCTAATTTGGCCCCTACTTTTCCTGCTATTACAAGTCGTTCATCAATAATATCTGTAACATATATATTATCAACACCTTGCGCCTTAGAAGCCAGCATCACACTCATGCCGATAGGTCCAAATCCGAATATACCTATATTCAGACCTTTTACACCACCAGATTTTTTTTCAGCATAGACTCCGATGGCAAGTGGTTCTGAAATTGCTCCATGATCGGGAGTCAACTTCCCTGTGAGAGGGAAGCAGTTTTTTTCAGGCATAACAATATATTCCATAAGGCAACCTTCTGCCTGGCCAGGGCAGCCAAGAAACCTGAGCTTACGACAGGTGTGAGGCCTGCCTGCAAGGCACTGATCACATTTCCAGCAAGGCATTGCAGGCTCAATCGCTATCTGATCGCCTGCTTTAACCCTTTTTACGGATTTACCTGCTTCAGCAACAACTCCTGCTCCTTCGTGTCCTACGGAGAAAGGGTATACTACTTTTTGAGAGCCTATCTGCCCCTGCGTATAATAATGAATATCAGATCCACAGATTCCAAGAACAGACATTCTGATTTTTACATCATCGGAATTTATAATTGCGGGTTCAGGAATATCCCTCATTTCCATCTGTCCGATTCCGGTAAGCATCATTGCTTTCATGAGGTGACGTGTTTATTCTTTTAGGCAAATATAAAAATAAGTTGCGCTTTTGTGGCAAAAATGGATTCCTGTAATAATGAACTTACTATGATTAATAAAGTTAAAATTAGTAAATTCACAACGTAACTTGATTCAAACTCTTTTATTATGAGAAAAATTTACGGAATTGGAGAAACTGTTTTTGATATTATTTTCAAAAACGGACTGCCGCAAGCTGCAAAAGCTGGAGGTGCAATGCTTAATAGCACGGTTTCGCTTGGAAGGATAGGGTTACCTGTTTTCTTTATCAGTGAATATGCCAGCGACAATGTTGGTAATATTATCGATAGCTTTCTTTCAGAAAACGGAGTAGGTACAAATTATGTTGATCATTTTACAGACGGTAAGACAAAACTTGCACTCGCTTTTCTTAATGAAAGAAATGATGCGAGTTACACTTTCTACCAGGACTACCCTGGAAAAAGGTTAAACATTAATTTCCCGGTTATCAGTAAGGATGATATAATTCTTTGCGGCTCTATTTATGCTATTACAAGTGAGATAAGGAAGAAATTCATGGATCTGATAACCAGGGCAAAAGAAAAGGATGCAATTGTGATTTATGACCCGAATTTCAGACCAACACATTCTTTTGATCTTGAAACACTTATGCCGATGATAATTGAGAATATGCAAACTGCCAAGCTGATCAGGGGTTCCGATGAGGATTTTAAAAACATTTTTGGAGCAAATACACCCGATGAAGCATGGAATGTTGTCAGGAAATATTGTGACTGCCTGGTCTATACTGCCAACTCTGAAGGAGTTTATGTCAGAACTATCAGTTATACAGGACGGTTTTCTGTTAAAGCCATTAAACCTCTCAGCACAATCGGAGCAGGAGATAATTTCAATGCAGGAATGATGGCAGCAATCTTTTTGAATCAGATAACATCTGGGCAGCTTGATAAAATGGGCGAGGAGGGATGGTTAAAAGTTATCTCAATGGGTGTTGATTTTGCTACCAATGTATGCTTATCCTATGAGAATTATATTTCTCTTGAATTTGCAAAAGAACTTAAAAGCAAGAAACCTTTTTAAATAGGTATTGCATTGGCAAGCAGATATTTCTCAGCTTCAAGAGACCAGATATAATCGTTTTTAGAAACAATTTCGTAAAGTCCGGAATAAAATGCATCCTTTTTCCCCAACTCACTGAGATTTGAAAGAGCTACAAGAGGCATCGATATATTTGTGTAAATAAGCTTTTTTCCACCGGGTATCTGAGGGAGGTTCAGTGTTGTATCAACCACTGAATCCAGCCCGCCAACATGCGTGATCATGATAGCCGGATTGATCTTTCCAACACTCATTAGTTTTAACGATTCCCTCATGTCATCTGCATTCCCTCCTGAAGTACCAACTAAATGTGTGAATGCATAATGAACATTATAGAAATTTAATTCGGCTTTAAATTCCGGATTGACAGGACCTGCAAAGAAATTAAGGCATCCATCGAAACCCATGATTGCATCCCCAAGTTCAATTACAGGCTTAACCGGAGCAAATATGAAAACATCATCAAATCCTTTATCTCCGGTTAGATCACGCAGATGTCTGGCAGGATCTTTCAATTTACTGGTATTAACATAAACTAACTGAACTCCCTCTTTCTGAGCATGTTCAGGTGTAATAACAGAAGAGGCTCTTTTCAGTCGGTTATCATCAATATCTGTCACTATCAACAATTTGGGTTTTCTGTCCTGGTGCAAAGCATAATCAATAGCTCCTAGACCCATTGGCCCGACACCTGCAAGTATTGCCATATTTCCTCCCATCCGGATCCCCATATTATGCTTATAGGTTCCCGGAGGTGTATGATAACTTGCATGAAATGCACCAATAATGCATGACATAGGTTCCGAAAGAGAAGCAGGGAAAAAAGCTTCTCCATCGTAAGGCAGAAGGCAATCAGCTTCCATTACAATGGGCGGAATTATTATGTGTGTTGCATTACCCCCTATGAACCGATAGGAGTAACCAGGCGCATTAAGAGTACCCATCTGGTTCATGGCAGGTTGGATTGAGAATTTCTGTCCTGACTTGAATTTGTGCAGCCATTTTTTCCCGACTTCCAGGATTACGCCTGCAAATTCATGACCAATAATAGTTGGATTAATATTAATATCGTTCGGAACACGCTTATGATCAGCCCCCTGGAGCGCTGCTTTATGCGATGACATACAGATGCTGTCGGAGATCACGCTGGCAAGGATCTCATCATCCTTTAGTTCGGGCAAGTCAAATTCTTCGAGTCGAAGATCTCCTTTTCCATATATTCTTACTGCCTTTGTCTTCATGTTATTCTTCTAATTTCTTTTTTACCACGCCCTGTGCCCTGCGTCCTGGCATTCTATCCAAGCATCACCTGTCCCCCGGTAACGGGAACAGCCTGACCGGTTTCATATTCCTGATCAATAATATACAGAAGTGCTTTCATGATGTCTCCGAGTTTGCATCCCCTCTTCATAGGTACTTTATCCTCATAAAAATTTCTTACTTCTTCTACGCTTTTTGCTCCGGGGACTTTTCCAGTTTTAAGATACTGGACGAACAATCCATTGTTTGGATCAGACCACAGAGGTCCTTCATAAAAATTTCCGGGACAAATTGAGTTAACCTTTATTCTGAAAGGAGCAAGTTCCATCGCAAAAGATTGGGTGAGCCCTATACCTCCGAATTTAGCTCCGGAATAGGCAAAATTACGATTGCTTCCCCTCAGTCCAGACTTTGAATTGATCTGGATAATATCGGTGAAATACCCGGGCTTCTCCTGATTCTGAAGTTTCATAACTTCTGAAGCGTATTTTGCGCAATGAAAATACCCATGGTAGTTTACTTCCGTTGTTTTTGAGAATGTTTCAGAGTCCATCTCCTCAAGTCCCCCAGCCTTTAAAATACCCGCATTACTTATTATAAGATCCAGCCCGCCAAACTCCCTGACTGTCGTAATAATAAGGTCCTTAACCGATGTCGCATCTGAAACATCAGTCCTGACAAAAATTGCACTATTCAGTGATTTTTTGGATGATAAAAAGGTAGCAAACGATTTTCCTGTTTCCTCATTAAGGTCGGCAATTATGATATTCAGATTCAATGCGAACAGCGATTCTGCAATCCCCGCTCCGAAACCCTGCGCACCTCCGGTTACTATTGCAATTTTATTATTCAGCTTGTTTCCGGAGACTGTTGGCTTTGTGACCTTTCTCCTGTAGTTTTCAACCTCCCACTGATCAATAAATGCCACCTGTTCAGGGATAAGGAACTTAATCCCTCCACAGAGAGATGCATAGTAGCTTATTTTTATAAGGTCTTCATAGACATCGAGACAGGTTTCTGCATCAGCGAAGGATTCCCCGATAGCAAAAATCCCCATATCCTTGATGATGAAAACCCTGGGTAAGTAACCATATTCACTTATAAAGTGTGGTAACTGGTACCTGAAAGAATCGAGGATCTTCTCGGGAGTTGATGATTGTTCAATGAATAAGTACCTTGTTTTGCAGTATACAATGATATCGGGAGTGAGCGGCAACGATATTTTGTGAAACTCCTGTTGGTTCTGATAAAACCTGGCAATGAGTGAGTTGTTGCGATACCTTATTATCCCTGGCTGTTCCCCTGAAAGTAGCATTCGTATAATTGGAATAACTTTATTAAGTATTGGATTATATGGCAAAGTTGTAATGTCAGAAATGGGAGGAAGCTGTTCTTTAATTTTCTGAATTAAATCATCATAGATCCTTTTTATCTCTACTGTTGTATCAGCACCGACAAAGCAGCCGTGATTTTCAAGAAATATTATGTGTGGATCGTTTGAGAACTTCTCCCGATATGATATTATTTCTGATTCAAGTTTTTTAAAAAGTGTATAACCCGGATCAGTATAAGGTACAAAAAGAACACTTTCCCCAAATAGCTTCTGAATCAGGCTCTTTGCATTCCGGCTGCATAGTATTCCGTTGATCAGGGTAGGATGGAGGTGTACAATAAATTTATATTGAATGATCTCATGCAGGGAGGTTTCTACTGACGGCCTCCTGTTTTTCCCCGGGTCGAGGATGCTCCTGAACAAATCGTCTTTAACCTGTTCCTCTCGAATAACTGGGTCGTCAGAATAAATACCTGAGGATATGATATGTAGCTTTTGCCTGCTCACTGCGACTAGTCCCTCTTCACTCAATTCAGAAAGGGCTTGTCCGCTGGATTTAATCCATATTGTTTCATTGTCCTTGAATGATGTATTTCCTCCTCCGGCAATCACGTACTCTTTGTTGCTCCCGTAATACTTCGAAATCTCAATCAGTTCATTAATTTCCGGCTTCATTTTGATACTTGTTTATGAAATATTCAATAACTAATTGTCCAAGATTGATCAAATCTTTCATTTGTTTAATGCTGTGGGTTCCATCAGGTAAAACATACCCTTGTCTGCCATCGGCTCTCAGATATTGATGTGCTGCAATAACACAGGCCCCTTCCCATGCTATCCTTTTTAATGATTCATCAAGAGGTTTTGAACCCCTTGTTGTTACCGTCAGGGCCAACATCTCAGGTGTATTATGTTCGGTACCAAAGGTTATTATAAATCCTTTTTTATGAAAGAATTCAACAAAGTTTTTCAGGATGACAGAATCGTTTCTACAGGGAATAAGTTCAATACATTCTATACCAAGACTTTTAAGCGAGTTATAGAGTTTTTCAGGATCAGACTCAAATTCTGTGCATCTGCCTGATGGATCATCAAGCAGTACCGGATAACATGGTATTCCTCCGGCTTTGATAATGATCTTAATGATCTTTTTGAGTTCGAGAAAAGAATTTTCGTCCTCTTCGACAAAAGCAGCTCCTCCGCTTTTAAGAAGATTGGATCTTATCTCATTTTCAAGTGCAGCAGGGTTTGACATGCCGATTTTCGACTTTTTACCTCCATAAAGGTTTTCAATAAATTGAAGTTGCTCTTCACCCGAAGGTGATATTGTGACGGCAAGTTCCCTTAAAGCTTTTGCTATGTGGCGCTCTCGAACCAGTTCATGTGCATACTCCTTTTTGATTGTATCATATGAAAGTTTCAAAGCCGGCTTTTGGTGTTCAATAAGCTTGTTAAGTTTTGATATCATGGCTTTTATCTGAACCTGGCTCTCTTTTTTTACAGTTCTGAGCTGCCATCGCTGTATCCAGCCAACCCGAAAAGGATAATCAAGACCTTTTCCACTGAAATAAATTCTACCCGGATTATTCGGATCATTTACTCTGATTCCTTTATTCTGTTCTTCTTTCAGTAGTCCTATAAATTCAATATTGAATAAGGGGAATATTTTATTTATCAGGCATCCTTCATGGAAAGCATTATAGCCATCGGTTACATAAAAATCATTTATTCCCAGCACAGCAATTTTTTCTTCAACGGCCATTTTGAAAGCGGTATTGATAGCTGTAAAAGCACTGAATGAATATGGTGTATGAATATGACCATTTGCTTCACGATATTCAGGAAAAGAGATACCCTTCATCTCTTTATTAAGCTCGACAAATGAGGGAAACTCTGAAAGGAAATTTTTCATTACTGATTTTATATTTTTGTTTCTAATTTTTAATAATTCTTTTTTGCCTCATCTCCCTTGCTCCTTCTCCCAAATTCACCTCACCCTAAATCCCTCTCTGGGGAGGGATTGGGGAGAGGTGTATTTTCACCAATTTAACACCTCCTCCGGTACATTCAATAACGAATCACATATCCAATCCGCATCCTTTAATGCCATGGCACTAAAGGATGATGTTACTGCAAGACATCTGCACCCTGCAGCTTTACCGGCCTCAATTCCGCTTACTGCATCTTCAACAACAAGACAATCTCCTGGTTTAAATCCAAGACCTTCGGCAGCTTTCAGGTAGATATCAGGGAAAGGCTTTTTCTTATTGACATCAAGTCCGGTAATGACCACTTGAAACGATTCCTGGGGTAGACCGATTTCCTTAAGATTTACCTCCATCTTTATCCTGTCGGCACTGGTTACCAGAGCCAGTCTGAGGTCTTTATTCCTGCATTTTAAAATGAACTCATGAGCACCGGGAAGCGGGGATAATCTACCTCTGACTATTTTTTCGTATATTTCATATGTTCTGGCTTTAACCTGCTCTATATCAATATTAATCCCATGTTGCTCTGCCACTCCGCCTATGTATTTGTTTTCTCCCATCCCCACGAAAGGTTGAAAATCCTCAGCATATACCTTAATACCAAGTTCGCCGAACATCATTATTGCTGCTTTACAGATAAATTGTTCGGAATCGACAAGAACTCCATCCATATCGAAAAGCACTCCTTTGATCATCTGAATAAT
>JADGPU010000181.1 GCA_017882305.1 Bacteroidales bacterium
GACTATGGTTTGTATTACTTTATCCGTTTTGGCATCTATCACGGTGGCATTAGATGATCGGCCATTCCAGGTAATTATGGTTTTCGTGAAAGGTTCATAAATAATAGCATCAGGATTTCTCCCTGTTACGGCAACCTTTTCAATTACACTGAAATCTTTTGTGTTAAATACTGTCACATTGCTGTCAGCTCCATTGCTTATGAATCCTTTATTGAATTCCGGAGCGATCGCGATACCATGCACCCCATTCACATCAGTTATAGTGGTGACATTTTTACCGGTTTTCATATCCACTACGTGCACCATCTTGCCATGTGAAACATATAACATTCCCGTGGCATCGTCGGCATTCAGATAATCCCAGAAACCATCTCCTTCCAGATGGATTTGTTGAACAATCTTATATCCGTTAGAGACATTCTGTCCATTAAGACCCAGCAAAGACAGAAAAATACCTGCCATAATGAAGATCATTTTTTTCATAATTTTTGATTTTATGTTATTGATTGGGTTGAATATTAGATACCTCTATCCAGATAATCCAGCGTTCTTCCTGAGCTATAAAGACATATATCTATATGAGATCTTAACAATCCTAATGGAAAATTGTTCCCAAATATAGACTCAAAAAAATACAAAGTCAATTTTATTTTATCCCCTCATTCATGTTTGAATAACATTTAATCGTCCAAACAGACCCGAACTCTGGATATTTAGTCGAGTCATGCTGCATTTTCTTAACTGTTGTTCTGAGATGGTTCACCTCGACTTTAAGTTTTCAAGAACCACTGAAAATCAACAGTGCTAATTCCATTCACCAGGTCCCTTAAAAGATGACTTGGGTGGGTGGATGGAAATAAACTTGATTTGTCTAAAAATCAGTTGTAAATTCGATTTAATTTAGATCTAAATGGTTTTTGCTGTAATTAATAAGCATGAAAACACTTAAAAACATCTTAAAAATAGGGTTATTAGCAAGTATTGCGGTTTTTATCCCTTTTTGTCAAAAAGAAAAACCCCCTGATGTAATAACTGCAACCATATCTGAAATTACTTCTACAACTGCTACTTCTGGAGGAAATGTTACAAATGATGGAGGGGCTACTATAGTTTCAAAAGGTGTATGTTGGGATACCTCTTATAACCCAACAGTTGAGAACAGTAAAACAAATGAGGGAAGTGGATTTGGATCATATACAAGTTTTATAACCCCACTTACACCTAATACATACTATTATTTAAGAGCTTATGTGGTGAAAAGTACTGGAATAGTTTATGGTAATCAGGTACACTTTACCACATTTTGCGATGACAAAACTTGCACAGTTATGGACATAGAAGGAAATATTTATAACACTATAACTATTGGTACACAGAAATGGATGAAAGAAAACCTTAAAACAACAAAATTCATGGATGGCACTGACATACCATTAGTTAAATTGAGTGTGGACTGGTATTATCTGAATACGCCCGGTTATTGTTGGTATAATAATAATGCAAATTACAAAGCTACTTATGGAGCCTTGTACAACTGGTACGCTATCGATATACATAGTAATGGTAACAAAAATATTTGCCCTAACGGTTGGCATGTTCCAACTGATTCTGAATGGTCTACACTGATAACTTATATGGGTGGTGATAGTGTTGCCGTTGGCAAACTAAAAGAAACCGGCATAACCCATTGGCAAATTCCCAACTCTGATGCTACTGACGAAATAGGTTTTACAGCTCTTCCGGGTGGCGGTCGTGACTTAGATGGGGGGTTCTACGACTTTGGTACCTACGGTTTTTGGTGGAGTGCCACTGAGTTTATACTAGGGGCTGCCTGGAGCCGCTTCATGGGTTATGATGGCAGAGGAGGATTCCGTCATCGCAATTCCAAGAATGATGGTTTTTCTGTTCGTTGTGTAAAGGATAATTAACCAGGTAATAGGTGTTCGGGTTGCTCTCTTAAATAAACATGTCTTTTTTAATAAATCCTATTTTCAACTCCTAGTATTCTGCAATTACGAAACGCAACTATGCTTTAAATTGCTTTAAAACAGCTAAATATGGCATTTCATGTGGTTGCATTGTTTACTAACTATTTATATATCAGCATATTAATTTGCAATTCTACAGCCTGGGAATTTGGGAAGCGCAAAATAAAATTGTTTTGTATAACACTTAGGTTTAATTTTGATTAAGTGATAGGTTAAGTCTATAATTAATGAAGTAAACTATTATTGGACAGGATTATGGTAAGAATAACTAAATATATAATATTAATATATTCAATATTATTTTTAGTAAATTGTTCATCAACCAGAGAAGCGTCTTATAAAGATAGAGAAGGAATTATGTTACTTAAACCTGAAGAATATGCACGTAATAAGCCATATAAACCATCAAAACTAAAACAGAAAGCTCATAAAAAAGCACAAAAAAGTCTATTAAAACGTTCATACAAAATAAAATAAATTGGGATTTAATTTACTGTATAACACAGCGTATCAACTACATACAATATGCCTACAATGCCATACAAGGCCATTTCTAGCCCTTTTAAAACACTTTTAACTCCTCTATAGCTTAGCTTTACGAAACGCAACAATGCCTTAAATCGCTTAAAAACAGTCAATTAGAGCATTTACTGTAATTGCACTATGCCTTAACTATTTATATATCAATATATTAGTTGTGCGGAGCTATTGCCTGGGACTTTGGTATTGGTGAAATAAAATTGTTTTAAGCATAACCGAGTTTTAATTTTGATTGCATTGTAATCTAAGAATTCTACCTACTATACAAAAACACTTTAGTCAAGTTGTTCTGCAAATTCCTCTTAAAATATTTCAAATTAGATTTTTAAGTTCTAATTTAGTTGAACTTTTTCACTTTTGGGTATGTTGAATTCTTATCTTAAATTTTTGATTTAATAAGCAAGATTTAATTCGTATTTATGAATTGCATTATAGGTGCCGATATAGTAAATTGCAAACTGCTTGTAGAATTTGTGGCGAAATCCTCTTCTCTCAATCTTTTAGGAACATTCACCGATTCAGTCTCCGTCAGGAATCAATTATCAAAACGACAGGATATTGACCTTCTCTTTCTTGATATTGAGATACTGGAAATGGATAGCTTAGATTTTATTAGTCATCTCGATTACAAACCTAATATTATAATACTATCATCCAGTGATCAATTTGCAATAAAAGCATTTGACATAAGTGTTGTAGATTATTTGCTTAAACCTATCACTTATTCAAGATTCTACAGAGCCATTGATAAAGCAATAAAGTTTTATTCTCGAAACGTGGTCAGCAATAACGTTGATAATGAGATCTTTATTAAGAAAGAATCATCCTTAATTAAATTGAAATTTAAAGATATAATATATATTGAAGCTCTTGAGAATTATATTACTCTTACCACCAATGATAAAAAGTTTACCATTCATTTTACAATGAAAGCAA
>JADGPU010000108.1 GCA_017882305.1 Bacteroidales bacterium
GACTTGTAAGCCGGAACCCCAGAAAAGTAAACGACTCTGATGAACTTTTTCCGGCTGATTTATCAAATCCGGCTATTGTTGATCAGGCTGTGGAAGGGTCCGATGTTGTTTATCTGGTCCTCGGGTTTGATTATAAACTGAAAGTCTGGGAAGAGAAGTGGCCCAGGCTTATGAGAGCCACCATCAATGCATGTATGAAACATAATGCCAGGCTGGTCTTCTTCGATAATGTTTATATGTATGATATCAATGCTATTCCTCACATGACAGAGGAATCACCATATAATCCATCAAGCAAGAAAGGAATTGTCAGGAAAGAGATTGCGCAGATGATCATGGATGAAGTGAAAGCAGGGAAACTTATGGCCCTAATTGCACGTTCTGCCGATTTCTATGGTCCCGGTAATGAGAAGAGTTTTGTAATTGAAATGGTTTATAAAAACTTATTAAAAGGGAAAGCTGCTAACTGGTTTATTGATCCTGATAAGAAGCACTCATTTACATTTACCCCTGATGCTGCAAAGGCTACTGCATTGTTGGGTAATACAGATGATGCCTTCAATACCATCTGGCATCTTCCTACAGATAAAAATACCCTTACCGGCAGGGAATTTATTGAGCTTTTTTCGAGGGAAATGAAAGTTTCAGACAAAATATCTGTCATGCCGATGTGGTTGATAAAGATTATAGGATTTTTTGTTCCGATATTGAAAGAGATGCCGGAAATGATGTATCAATATGACAGAGACTATTTCTTCGATTCGTCAAAATTTGAGAAGAGGTTTAATTTTAAAATCACTACATATCAGGAGGGGGTGAAACTTACAGTGCAACATTCTGCATAGTCCTTTTTGGTTGGTGCAGGGTGCAAGTTGCATGGTGCAGGTAACTAGCTCCTGAGCCCTTAGCCCTGAGCCTTCTGTATCAGCCTGTTATAACAAAAGCTGAAACTCCGGATAATAAAGACTACCTTTGCCTCCATTCAATCCGGATAATAAAACTAATAATCCGGACTTTTTAATTTAAATATTTATAGATGCATTTTGAATCATTGAACATTATTGAACCAATTCTTAAATCATTAAAAGAGGAAGGTTATACAATTCCAACACCAATCCAGGTACAAGCCATTCCAATTGTTCTGCAGGGAATCGATCTGATAGGTTGCGCTCAGACCGGTACAGGAAAAACGGCAGCTTTCGCAGTACCAATTCTTCAGCTCTTAAGCATAAACAAAACATTCGACAGGAAGAAAAAAATCAGGAGTCTTATAGTCACACCTACCAGAGAACTGGCAATCCAGATAGAGGAGAGTTTTAAAGCATATGGTCGTCACACGGGATTGACATGTACAGTTGTTTTCGGTGGAGTGAATCAGAATCCACAGACCAATGCATTACGTAACGGTGTGGATATTCTTATTGCAACACCGGGACGGTTGCTTGATCTTATGAACCAGGGATTTATCTCATTAAAGGATATTGAAATATTTGTACTTGATGAGGCAGACAGGATGCTCGATATGGGTTTTATACATGATGTCAGAAGGCTGATTGCCGCTCTACCTCAAAAGAGACAATCGCTGTTTTTCTCTGCAACAATGCCTCCCGAGATAGTAAGACTGGCAGGCTCAATTGTTTATAAGCCAGTAAAGGTGGAAGTTACTCCTTCAGCATCAACTGTAGATATTGTCGATCAGTTTGTTTATTTCATCGACAGGGGAAATAAGAATTCATTGTTGCTTGAATTACTAAAAGATGATAAGATAAAAACGGCATTGGTATTTACACGGACGAAGTATGGCGCCGACAAAGTTGTGAGAGTTCTGAAAAAGAAAAATATCAGTGCTGAAGCAATTCATGGAAATAAGGCACAAAACGCACGGCAAAAGGCACTTTCAGATTTCAAGGCACAGACAACACGTGTACTGGTAGCAACAGATATTGCAGCCCGAGGTATTGATGTTGATGATCTGGAATATGTTATAAACTTTGAAATTCCCAATATCTCCGAAACATATGTCCACAGGATTGGCAGGACAGGGAGGGCTGGCGCTAAAGGTACGGCTATTTCATTCTGTGATGCGGAAGAAAAAGAATATCTGAGGGATATTGAAAAGCTGATAACTAAAAAGATCCAGGTAGTTGATGATCATCCTTTTCCTCTGATTGACAATAACCCGGTCAGGACGACTAAACAACAATTTAATAACCGTATCCCGAACAGGTTCGGCTCATCAAGAAACCTTATTCCTGACAGGAGAAACCAGAGACGATAGATTAATGTCGTCACTATCTAAAACCCCTTTGTTAAACTTTATGGTAACCTTAACGTGCCTTTGTGGCAAGAATGAACTTATCCAATATCAGTTTGTTTAATAAAAAAACACATAATTATGAAAATGCTTATTGGAATTATCATTGTACTAGCAGGAATTATTGTATTGTTATTAATAATAGGATTTTTTGTGAAGAAAGATTATTCAGTTGGCAAGGAAGTTGTTATAAATAAGTCAAAAGCAGCTGTCTTTGAATACCTTAAACTTCTGAAAAATCAGAATAAATTCAGTGTGTGGGGTTCAATGGACCCAAATATGAAAACTGAATTCAGCGGTACAGATGGAACTGAAGGATTTGTATCGGCCTGGGAAAGTGAGAATAAAAATGTAGGCAAGGGAGAACAGGAAATATTGAAAATTGTGGATGGAGAAAGGATCGATTATGAGATCCGTTTTATAAAACCTTTTAAATCAACAAGCTGGGCCTTTATCACAACAGCGACTCTTAATGACAATAAGACTTTGGTTCACTGGGAATTCACCGGCAAAATGAAATATCCGACAAATCTCATGCTGCTTTTCATGAATATGGAAAAAATGGTAGGTAATGATCTGGATAAAGGACTTCAGAATCTGAAGACAATACTTGAAGAATAGTACAATATCAACCACCTCCCCCCTGCGGGGACGGGGTGGTTCAATACACTTTTTTACTGGTCCTCCGTAATTTTATTTCTGTTATTTGTTGTATTTTGCATAGGCAATTATGAATTGTTTGCATCTTGCCTTGTTGATATCATAATGCCAAAAATTGAAAAGGTAAATTCACCTCTTACAAATTCGGATCATGGAAAAATATTTATTTATAACTATAACCATACTGATATCAACAAACTTGTATTCTTCCGGTCATGAAAACAGCGTGAATGTTGATCCAAAACTAAGGATGAATCAACTTAAGAATGAAGTATTCATTAATCTGACAAAAAATCTTCTGCCGTACTGGTCAACCCGGATGATTGACACAAAAAATGGAGGATTCTATGGACGTATAAATGTCAACGACCAGATCTTCCCTGACGAAGATAAAGGCGGTATACTTAATGCGAGGATCTTATGGACATATTCTGCGGCCTACCGGATTCTTAAAGATACTGCCTATCTGCGGCTGGCAAACCGGTCAAAAGATTATATAATGGCTCATTTTATTGATAAAGAGTATGGCGGAGCATACAGAAGTGTCAAATCGAATGGAGCACCATCAGATACCAGGAAACAGACATATACGCAATCATTTTTTATTTATGGATTAGCTGAGTATTATCGTGCCACAGGGGATAAGGATGCTCTTAAGACTGCCAGGGAAATATTTGAACTGTTTGAAAAGTATGCACTAGATAAGAAGTCTGACGGATACTTCGAAGTTTTCACCCGTGATTGGCATCGATCGTACGACAAGTTGATTGGCGAATCAACAATAAATGATGAGAAAACAATGAATACCCACCTTCATGTCATGGAAGCCTATACTAATCTTTACAGGGTATGGCCCGACAACAGGGTGGCAGAGCGATTAAAGGATATGGTAGAATTATTTCTTGATAAAATAATCGATAACAAAACATCGCACCTTATATGTTTCATGGATAAAAACTGGAATAGAACCTCAGCGGCAGATTCCTACGGACACGATATTGAATCTTCGTGGCTTCTGTTTGAAGCCGCAGGTTTGCTTGGTGATCCTGCATTGCTGATAAGAGTGAAGGGAACAAGTATAAAGATAGCGAATGCTGCTGCTGAAGGGCTACAACCTGATGGCAGTCTGATTTACGAAAGGGATTTTTCAACCGGCCATAAAAATACCGAAAGAAGCTGGTGGGTGCAGGCTGAGACAATTATTGGATACCTGAATGCATACCAAATAACTGGAAAAGAGAAATACCTCGATTATTCAATAAACTGCTGGAATTATACCAAAAATCATCTTGTCGATAACAATGCAGGTGGATGGTTCAGTTCAGTATCGGAATCTGGTGTTGCCGGGATAGGTGACAAAGCCGGGTTCTGGGTATGTCCCTACCATAACGGACGGATGTGTCTGGAAATTATTGAGAGAGTTGAATAGGTTCAGGCAGATTTCAAGTGGATGGAGTTATATGAGTTCTGAAAACTAGTAAGAGAATTTCTAATTCATTTACAATATGAAACATAAACTATTTACCCGCAGAACGTTTGTGAAAACAACAACAATCGGTGCAGCAGGTGCTGCCTTAACCACAGGTGGAATGTCATCAGTTTACTCAACCTTTATTCAGGATGTCGATAAACCTGCTATACTTGGTGGTAATCCGGTTCGCACGAAAGGAACTAATCTTGAGGTATCATGGCCGATTTTTGATGATACAGATATACAGATGTACCTTGATGCATATAAAAGCAAAAGATGGTCAGAGTACAGCTATTCACCAAAGGAGCTTTCAGGCAGGTTCGAAAGGGCGTTTGCAGAAATGATGGGAGTCGCTTACTGTGCAGTCACAAATTCCGGAACAGATGCATTGGATGCTGCACAGAGGGCACTGGATATTGGTCCGGGTGATGAGGTCATAACGCAGACCAATACATTTGTAGCCACAGCACAAACTACATTTAACTTATATGCGTTGCCGATATTTGTTGACACAGACCCTGAAACTTTCATGATAAATGCAGATCTGATTGAAGAACGGATCACAGCTAATACAAGGGCTATTCTTCCTGTACATATTGGTGGAGCTGCAGCAGATATGGATAAGATCATGGCAATTGCGAAAAAACATAATCTTGTGGTAATTGAAGATGCCTGTCAGGCGCAACATGGTGAATGGAGGAATAAGAAACTAGGTTCAATAGGTGATCTCGGTTGTTTCAGTTTTCAGGAAGGCAAGAGTTTATGTGCAGGTGAGGGAGGAGCGGTAATAGGACATGATGATTATACTATGGCACGGGCTGATGCTTATACCAATAACGGAAGAGATCCCAGAGGTTTGAAAAGAACTTTCACCGGATCTAATTTTCGCATAACCCCGTTTGTTGCAGCTACCTTAATGGGACAAATGCGACGCTTGGAAGCACAGAGTAAACTTCGGGATGAAAATGCCTCATACCTCGAAAAGCTACTTTCGGAAATTAAGGGCGTCCGTCCGACAAAAAAATATCCGGGACAAACACGGCGAGCATATTACATATACCAGATGATATATGAAAAAGAATACTTTGATGGTTTGCCTAAAAGGAAATTCCGGGCAGCAATGGAGGCAGAAGGAATTGATTTTGGTGATGGTGTAGATTCTTCACTTCATCTTGATCCCTTTATAGAAACCTATTTTAATTTGCGGGCTTTCAAAAAGATATTCCCCAAAGAACGGTTAGACAAGTACAGAAAGGAAAATCGTTGTCCTGTTAACGAAATGATTGATAAAGAAACCGGTTTGTCATTAGGACAAAGAGTCTTTCTGGGAACAAAAAAGGATATGGAAGATATTGTAACAGCAATAGTAAAAATACAAAAAAGTGCTTCAAAATTAATTTAAATATGCTTTGTGAACTTTGCGGTTAAATGTAAAGTTTGGGACTATGTTTCCTTTTTCTTCCAGGTTTTTTCAATTTCTTCCAGTGTTTTACCTTTTGTTTCCGGTACTATTTTCCAGATGAACAGAGCAGATAAAACACCCATTACAGCATATATCCAGTAGGCAAAACCATGATTAAAACGGGTAGTCAGGGCTATATTATCATTCATCATCGGGAAGGTCCATGAGACGATCAGGTTGGCTAACCATTGAGCAGCTACTGCAATCGACATAGCGCTTCTAACAGAATTCGGAAATATTTCTGACAGCAGAACCCAGGTCACAGGTCCCCAGCTCATAGCAAATGCCGCTGTATACGTGAGCATAAAAATGAGAGCTAAGATTCCAAGTTTTCCAGAGTAGAATGAAAATCCAAGAGCAAACATACTGAGTGCCATTCCAATACCTCCGATTATCATTAATGGTTTTCTGCCAAAGCGGTCTACTGTAAAGATTGCAAGTACCGTAAATATCAGGTTTACAATACCTACAATAATCGTCTGGATCATAGAGGAATCATTTGAATTACCCATGTTCCGGAATATGTTACCTGCATAGTATAGAACAACGTTTATACCAACAAACTGTTGAAATACTGAAAGCAAAATGCCAATTAAAATAACCAGGAATCCATAAGAGAGCCATGGAATACTCTTCTCATGCAGTGTATCTTTGATCTCCTTCAGTATCTTCGGAGCAGCTTTTTCACCTGAAATTTTATCAAGCACCTTAAGGGCTTTATCTTCTTTCCCTTTCATCACCAGATACCTTGGTGTCTCAGGAACAAACATCAGCAGCAGAAGGAAGAGTCCGGAAGGGATTACACCAGAAAAAAACATCCATCTCCAGCCTTCCGATATGAGCCACTCTTCATTTCCTCTTCGTGCAATAATCAGATTTACAAAATAAATTACCAACATACCGAAAATTATAGCGAACTGGTTCCAGGAAACCAGCTTGCCACGCATATTGGCAGGTGCTATTTCAGCAATGTACATTGGGGAAAGCATTGAAGCCAATCCAACACCTATTCCTCCAACAATTCTGTAAATAACAAATGAGAAGACAGGCAAAGTACCAAAGAAATTCAGTTTTTCCGGGTTCCACGCACCTACTGCTGATATTGTAAAAGCCAGAGCTGAAATGATAAGACCATTCCTTCTTCCAATCGACTTTGAAATGAAACCAGCCATTGCTCCGCCAATAATACATCCGATTAATGCACTGGATATTGTAAATCCTTTTACAGAGTTAACATAATTTTTTAGTGAATCCTGGGTCTGTGAGATCTCAGCTTTCAGATAACCAATTACCCAGATTGTAAGGATACTTAAAATTATTATACTGATAAGTAACCCTTTACTTTTTCCGAGGAGCTTGAGTATCTGAGCTGAAACTATCAGAACCACCAGATAAAAAGCTAACGTCACCATTAACTTATACTGTGTAATCATTTTAAGAGCGTAATCCAGATTGGCCGGGTCGACAATTTTAGCAATATAAAGCTGAACCAGTGATTTTTCAGCGCCGTTTACAACAGCCGTGTCGTAACCAAATAGCAGCCCGCCTAACGTTGCTACCAGTGTAAGAGCCATAATATATGCAGGATTGCCTTTTTCGCTTGTTGATTTGAAAAGTGTTTTAGATGATTTTGCAATTAGTGTCATGGTATAATTATTAATTGAGCAGGTTAATTCTATTTATCTTCATCGCGTATCTGAACCCGACGGATCTTCCCGCTGATTGTTTTGGGAAGTTCAGTCACGAATTCGACTACACGTGGATATTTATAAGGTGCTGTCACTTTTTTGACATGCTCCTGAAGTTCTTTTGCCAGTTCTTCACTTGGGTGATAGTTTTTTGAAGGGACGATCGTTGCCTTAACAATCTGACCTCTGTCGGGATCTGGTACTGCAGTAATTGCACATTCAAGCACGGCAGGATGTTCCATCAATGCACTCTCAACTTCAAAAGGACCAATTCTGTATCCCGAGCTCTTTATAACATCATCTGCCCTTCCCACAAACCAGAAGTAACCATCTTCATCGCACCAGGCCATATCACCAGTTCTGTATACATCATTTGTCCAGACACTTGCGGTTAACTGATCGTCGCGGTAATAACCATTAAACATACCAACAGGTTTGCTGCTTGCAGTATGAATAACTATCTCTCCCTCGTTTCCGGCTTCACATGAATTACCCTCTTCATCAACAATCTCAATATCATAACCTGGTGATGGCATTCCCATTGAACCGGGTTTAGGATTCATCCACGGATAAGTTGCCACTGCTACAGTACATTCTGTTTGTCCATATCCTTCCATAAGCTTGATCCCTGTCTGATCGTGGAATTGTTTAAAAACTTCAGGGTTTAATGGTTCACCTGCAACCACACAGTATTTAAGATGGCTAAGATCAAATTTTGTGAGATCTTCCTTTATCAGGAATCTGAAAATGGTAGGAGGGGCGCAAAATGTAGTAACTTTGTATTTTTCAATTACTTCCATAAGATTTTTAGGAACAAACTTGTCATAATCATAAGTCATTACGGCACTACCTGATAACCATTGGCCGTATAACTTGCCCCATGCTGATTTGGCCCATCCGGTATCGGCAACTGTAAAATGAAGGCCATCATCCTGAACATTCTGCCAGTATTTTGCGGTAAGAATATGCCCAAGCGGGTAAATAAAATCATGGTTCACCATTTTTGGCATTCCGGTGGTACCTGAGGTAAAGTAGAGGAGCATAATATCGGTATTGACTGTTGCCTGATCTGAAACAGGTCTTATAAATGATTCGGAGCTGTTTTCCATCCCTTTAGTAAAATTCAGCCAACCCTGACGCTCCTCGCTGATCATCACTTTAAGTTTCAGCGTGGATGATTTGCTCTCTGATTCCTCAATATGCTGAATAACTTCAGGGTCGGGCATACAAACGATCATCTTTATATCAGCTGCATTATTCCTGTAGATAATATCTTTTGTAGAAAGCAGGTGCGTTGCAGGTATCGTAACCGCTCCGATTTTATTTAAAGCAAGTGTGCAGAACCAGAATTCAAAATGTCTTTTCAGGATAAGCATCACCCGGTCATCCTTGCGTATCCCCAGCGATTTAAAGAAATTGGCAGCTTTATCGCTGTAATACTTCATCTGTCCAAAAGTAAAGATGGCTTCATTGCCCTTATCATCACACCAGACCATAGCAATTTTGTCGGGGTTGTTTACAGCTATTTCATCGACAACATCATATGCAAAGTTGAAATTCTCAGGAATCTTGATTTTGAAATTAGCTTTAAATTCCTTGTAAGAGTCAAACTCAATTTTATCAAGATATTTTTTAAGTATCATCATTCTCTTTTCTAAATTTATTTTATAAAACTATTGCCAGAAACCTGACCTGTTCATTATTCAAGGCTCGCATAGCATGTTTGTATCCGGAATCAAAATAGATCGAATCACCTTCATTCAGGATTATCTCATGCCCGTCAATCATAGTCATCATTGTTCCTTTGATAACAAAATTAAATTCCTGTCCGGGGTGGGAATTAAATTCAAGTAACTTATTCTCAGATCCGGGATCAATAGTGACCATGAATGGTTCGGCTTTTTTATGGATGAAATTATAAGCCAGACTTTCATACTTGTATTGCTTTCTGCGTTCAAGTTTTAATCCTTTCCCTTTCCTGACGATTCCGTAGATATGAAGTCTAGGATTATCCCCTCCAAGCATTACGGAAAGTTCAATATTAAATAGTTCTGATATTTTAAAGATTATTCCTACAGGGATATCAGTATTTCCGCTTTCATACTTCAGATATAGATCTGTCGAAATTCCCAGCTTAACAGCAAGGGTTTCAGCAGAAATTCCGGAGATCTCACGGATCTCTTTTATTCTTTCAGCGATCTGTTTAATCTGTTCCGTCATAATGATTCAGTTTTTTATTTCAATATTACGGAAATTATTAATATGGCAATCAGGTTTTAATAAGTTCTCCAGGTCTATTGTGTTTTTTTCTAACTCCCTTCCCAGACTTCCTCCAAGCTACTAACCACGGAGTGTTTGACTTGCAATTAATTTCACACGATCTCCTGTACCCGGCATAATTCATTTATAATTTTATGGTAATAAATTTTGTTTTCAGATCGACCTTTTCAGTCTTCGGGGCCTCAATTGTTACAACTTTGTTAAATTTCATAAAAACTTTGGAAACATTTTATATAAAATTTGTTTCCCAGGTTTTTTGATACTATTTTTGCGCGATGAATGAGGAACTGAAAAATATACTGTTAAAGGTTCGTGAGTTGTACATGAAGTACGGGATCAAGAGCATAACGATGGATGATGTGGCCCGGGAGATGGGCATTTCAAAAAAAACTCTTTACCAGTATGTCACCGATAAAGATGACCTTGTTGGGAAATTTATCGATAACGAAATAGCATTAAGGCAGGAAGAAATATATAAGTGCTTCAGAATTGGATTCAATGCTATTGAAGAGTTATTTGAGATATCGATTTTCATGAATAAATTAATACACGATCAGAATCCTGCAACTGAATACGACCTCAAAAAGTATTATCCACAGCACTTTCAAAAAACTGTAAAAGCCCGGAGAGAAGGAATTTACAACTATATTCTTCTAAACCTTAAGAAAGGAGTAAAAGAGGGATTATATCGAAATGATATGAACAATGATGTAATTGCAAACCTATATCTTTGGAGGTCAGAAAATACGGATTTTGGTGAGCTGTTTACAACTGAAGAATTCACTTCAATAAAATTATTTGTGGAACTTCTCAACTATCATGTTCGTGGTATTGCAACTGAAAAAGGGATAATAGTATTGGAAAAAAAGATTAAAGAATTAGAAACTTCTTATAATAAATGATTTATAATATGAATTTTATGCGTAGATACCTTTTAATGTTTATTCTCCTGGGATTAATTGCTCAAGGATACAGTCAGGATAAAAAAGTAATACTTAAACTTTCAATTTCTGAAGCGCAGGCATTCGCACTTCAGAATAACCGCGAAATCCAGTCATCAAAAATTGATATTAAGAGTGCAGATAAAAAGGTCTGGGAAACTATTGCAACAGGGCTTCCTCAGTTAAACCTGGCAGCAAATTATCTGCATCAGTTTGTTGTTCCTCAACTTAGCTTTGGTCCTGTTCTGGATGTGAATTCATTACCGGACGGCTTTCTTACCAAAAATGATATTAAGAATGCCTATGTAGATTCTCCTCCTATATCTTTGGGTGTCAGAAATAATACCACCATTGACTTTACAGTTTCTCAGCTCATTTTTAACGGCGAATATATTGTAGGTCTCCAGGCGATCAAAACGTTAAAACAAATATCAGAAAAATCCCTTGTCAAAACCGAGGATCAGACAAAAGAATCTGTGGCCGATACCTATTATCTTATATTGGTTCTTGGTGAAAATGCAAGAGTGCTGAATGAAAGTCTGAAGTCAATTGATCAAACCTAC
>JADGPU010000109.1 GCA_017882305.1 Bacteroidales bacterium
ATTAAGAAAATACGTGACAAGAAATAGAATATATACGACAGAACTATTTGGAAATGAAAGTCAGGGAATATATATATAACTCTCTGGATCTCTGTTTAATACACTCATAATCAGGGGTTCGCTGGTTCGAGCCACCGCGGCAGTCTGCCTCCTTCGCTAAAAATGCCCACGGGGCATTTTCTTAAAGCTCGGTCCGGTTCCAGCAGCATAAATGCTTTGTTTAATAGTATTATGGAATAATTGTGAGAAAAATTAAAAACCCTGACCTTGACCTATAACAGGCATTCCTGAGTAATGTACATGAACCAGACGCCATTCTCTGTTAACTTTTTTCCAGATTTGAGTTTCCCGTCCCCTGGTTTGAACAGAACTGTTATTTATTCTTAATGTTGCATCAAATATCCAGTAAAACGTCAACCATGAAACATCATTGTAGTAAGCAAATTTTACATCAAAGAAAGATAGTTTTCTGGTGGAGAAATTGTCTTTAAACATTTTGTAAATATTTTTCACTCCATTCCAGCCATATTCAGTTCCTCCTGGATTTATAAAAGAGATTTCGGCAGTAGGAGCCCATAGTTCCGATGCCAGTATTGTATCAGCCTGGTCAATGGATTGGGCATATAAAGCAACCAGAGAATTAAAAAAGATACTATCAGGTAAGGGAATCTTAATTGATTGACTTTTCTGTTCCGTCTGGGAATTTGCAGGATTGTTTAAAATCAAAGCAATGGCAAACACTACTATCAGGTTGATTCCAGGCGATTTCATTTTTTACTGTTTAACCTCCTAGCGCAGGAGTTAAGTACTTGTTGATTAGCATTGTCCGTGTTAGAGTGCGTTATTTTGTATTTTTAATTCTTGTCCTGAAAATGCATACTTTTCTGCAAACATTACAACCGTAAATATTAAATCCACGTTCATGCTTAAGACCCGTAAATTGTCTGCATAATTTCTGATTTACAGTCAAACCATCCAAAGCATTTACAGGACAACTATCAAGACAGATCCTACATTTCGGAGGGCATTTTATGTTTTCTAAAATAGGATCTGGTTTTAATTCAATGTCTGTCAGTATAGCTCCAATATATACCATATTACCAAGATCGGGATTTATTAACAAATTATTTCGTCCAAGAATACCAAGACCTGCCAGGTATCCTGCATGCCGAAGAGAAAGGATCCCCATGCCATGACGATTTTCATTATCCCAATATAAGTATGGTACATCTGAGGGAATTGGAACTGCATGACTACCATTATTTTGAATGGATTTACAAAATTCAAGTGCAATTTTATCGAGTTTTGAATAAATCAAATAGGCAGTATGAGAATATGGAACCGGGTTTGAAGCCAGGATTATTTCTGTTGGCATTTGTATTAGAAAAACAATAACTGATTTACATCTCTGATAAATATCATTGGGATGAAAACCATCCGGTGCATTTTTAAATCTGTCAACTGAAGCTATCCCACATTTTTCTGCACCTAATGAAAGCGATAAGTTTTTTATTTCAGAGGATGTATACACTTTTTAATTTGATTATGGGCTAAATATAATCAATTTTGGATTTATCGTGTAAGCTATAAAGCACAGCTTTGTCAGTCACAAAAGCATTTTTCCATCAAAGCGTTGAAATACAAATTTATACCAAAGCTTTTATCTGACCTTAACTGATCCAATAACTGAATGTCCAAGAGCAGCCCAGAATCCTTTATTTTAATAGTTATTTTCAAATAAGATTCGTAAGGAATTTTGTCGCAGGCTCGCGCTTATCAATAGTGAGGGTTGCGATTTATGTTGTATACCATATGTGAATTATGTAACTTATTCGTATAATAGTGCAAGTCTCTTATTATTAGGATATACAACTTTGCAGTGTAATAGTTCAATTTCAAATTTAAATCTGAAAACATGAAAAAGTTTACACTGATTACAGTAGCAATTGCAAGTATTATCTCTTTAACTGCACTTATGAATAACCCGGTTTCAGCTCAGACAGTTCAAAGGACCAAACCGATTTCGGATGATGTGCTAATGATTGCAAAAAAATCCTGTATAAAATGTCATGCTGAACCAGGAAAAAAAATGGCTCTGTCGCATGTCAATTTATCTAAATGGGATACTTATACAGCCGAAAAGCAAGCTGCTAAAGCATCTGCAATGTGCAACATGATCACTAAGGGCAAGATGCCTCCGAAAGAATTCAAGGAAAAGAATCCCGATTTTGTACTAACCAAAGATGAAATCAAAATAATATGTGACTGGTCAGCATCAATACAAGTCACTAAAAAGTAAGTTAATTATTTCAACCTTTATAATATATTATTTAAATAAGGATAAAACAAGATTATTAAAAAAGTTAATTGATTTAAATAGAAGATCGGTAATAGCGTTAGGTTTTCTTTTTGCCATTATCTTCATTTCTGACAGCTGTAAAAAATCATCAGATACATAGTCAACACCTGGAACCAATGAGGTCTTCATTCAGGGAATGGCCTTTAGCCCATCTACTATTACTGTTACTGCAGGTACTACAATTACATGGCCCAACAAGGATGGAGTTGCTCACACTGTAACCAGCAATTCCGGATTATTCGATAGCGGTTCCATCAACACTAATGGAACTTTTAGTCATTTGTTCAGTATAGCCGGCACTTTTCCGTACAAATGCACAATACGTCCTACGATGACTGCATCTGTTATAGTTAATTAGAATTATAATAATGGATATTGAACAATCTGGTTTTTATGTTACTGACCCAACATGAAATTATAAACCATAATCCCTCCAATATATCCGGTAAAGGTCACTGCAGCAAAACCCAAAAGATAAAAACCGAACGCTACCCATTTTAACCGGGTATCTTCTTTCCTTTGCACAACCAGCCAGATCCTGAAGAGTGAACCAATAATCATCACTATCATAGTTATCATTCCTCCAGTCTTGTGATTTACAAATACCCTTAGAATTTCACCCTCAGATGGATGGTCGGTAAACAGCTGTCCGGTGGACCATGCAGCTATTGCAGCCAAAGTCCCCAGTATCATAAGATAAAATCCTGTCTTTGATAGACATCTTTCACTTTTGAAGAAAAGAGAAACAACCTCGGCTAAAAAGCCAACAATAATAAGTGCAATTGGAAAGTGTACTATCATTGGGTGTAAGTGGTCTGTATTGAACATGATAATAAAAATTGGATAGTTTATGAATTAAAGAACCTGTTGGTAATCGTACTATCGATGTTAAGTCATTCAAATATAATAATTTCAGATGTATAAATAAAAACAAAGAAAAATAATAATTAACTAAGGTTAAAGGATTCTTGAATATTAGTTCCGCTTTGAAATGTCATCCTTGTTTTACATTTCTTATGTCGGTACTGTTCTATAGTCATTAACCGATAATTTTCTTTGCCTCAACATTTTAAGTAAATGACTCCTTACACATATATAAATTACTTAAATTTGATCTTGCAATAGGATTCACCCGGAATTGACTCTTATTTACTTCAATATTATAGGTTTTTTTATTCTTAATCCACCCACACAAGAATTAACCAGGACGGATGGAATTAGCACTATCAATTCTTAAAGGCCTTTTATATTTCCTGAAGAAATTCCTTCTTTTGTTTTGCGACACCATTTTTCATCGTACCGAGGAAAGAAGACCTGAGTTTCTCACTCATCAACGCTCTTTTAACCGGCGGTAGCCGTAGAAATCCTCCGACAAATCCTTTCATAATCTTTTGAGTTAATTTTTCAGGATTTCCAAACATTTGATGCTGAAGAGTTCCTCGTTCAAGGCATTGCAAAATAACCCGCTCAAAAGTCGTCTCAGGATGAATAACTCTTTTCTTTCGCTTTATTAATTTCAATGATCCAGTTTTTGTGCATTTTAATGAACAGACTCCGCAACCGATACAAATTGCATTATTGATCCGTGGTACTTTCTTATTTTTCGTTTCCGGATTTTCTTCAGTTGTCATTTCTATTGCTCCAATGGGACATGCTTTGGCGCATTTCCCGCATCCTTCGCAACTATCAATATTAATATCTGCAATAAAACTTGAAGTGACAATTGCATTAGGATAGCCGAATTTGCTTATTCCCAATAGCAGATTACAGCAGCAACTGCAGCATTGGCATAAAAAAGAAACATTATTTTTTACATTATCACAACTGAATACAAGTCCCATTTCTTTAGATCTTGCAAGGTTATCGAGCATTTCGGATTTTGTGACAGCTTTTGCAAAATTATGTCTGACCATTAAATCTACAGAGTTACCGAAGGTAGCACAGGTCTCTAATGGAACATCACACCTTTTTTCTCCAACATGGAGTTTTTCATGCCGACAGGAACACAATCCGATTGCAAACTTCTTATGTGATTCCACTATCGATGTAGCCTTTTCATAATCAAGCACTTCAGTGTACACCTGGTTGAGTATTGTACCTTCGTGTGGAAGGGCTCTTATTGGTAAAATTTGCTGACCTTCAGCCAGGTTAACAGCATAGGAATCTCTGTTATTCAGATATTCATAAAAAAGTTTCGCGTATTCTTTGGAATGAAGATCATCTCCGGTCCTCATCATGGTAAACTCAAAAATTCCGATAACAAAAGGGGACGGCATATAATAATAGTTGTTCCTCATCCAGATATCCATGACCAACCCCTTTGCTGCAAGACTTTCAAGAAGGTTTTTCAATTTGCTTTTTTCTAACCCGGTAGCTTTTTCTACTTGATCAGCAGACGAGAACCCATAGGGCATTTTTACAACTACTTCAGCTTCATCAGAAGAATAAAGGGCTTTTAAAATGTTGAAAAAAGCTGTATTTTTATTGACCCTGAATGTGAGACTGTCAATTTTGTCCCCCAGTTTCTGATAGATTTCCTTCCCGACAAGATGGCCCATATTCGTTTAATTTAAAGATCATTCAATTATTCACATATTACAGATGAATAAAGGTATGAAAGACAGTGATACAAGTCAAATAAAAATCCACCCCAACAAGTCCCCTCTTCGGGGAACAGATGGCAGGCTCGTGGAAGTGTAGTGGTCATTGAAGGCAAAATACAGAGCCCTGGGGAATCAAAGTTGGTTTACCTTCTTTCCACACTCTTGAACTCTTAATACCTCCCATTCTTTCCCATATTTGTCCTGTTATTTCATACTATCTTTTGTTCTTTTTTTAATACTTCAAGTTTAAATTTCCCATTGTTACCATTAACTAACAATGGCAGCATATGAGATAATAATTGCTCTGCTGTTGCTATTCTTTCAATTCCGTGAGTAGTTTGTATCCATTTGCCTTTAACTTTATGAAATGTTTGCACAAAACCTTTGTCAGAAACAATTTTAATAATGCATTCTTCATTTTTCATTTTCACAATATTTTAAACTTTGTCAGTAGTAACTGAACAATCAAATTCTCTGAAACAAACATTAGGTATGAGCCGTTGTTAAACGTTCGTGCATTTTATTAACATTTCCAGGTCATTATACATTGCAAATCATCAATAGAGTCAACATTCTCTTTTGCATGTTTCAGCCAGTTACCTGATAATCCATTCCGCAAAGACGTTAACTCGAAATGACATAATGCAATGCCTATGTCAATATCATGTAATCTTCTTAACTCATACCTTTTGCTTATTGATTTTTTAAAGAAGTGAAATTCATTTGTAGTGTCTTCAAAAAACACTCTCCAAGGTTGAGTATTTCCGGATGATGGTGCTAATCTTACCATCTCTAATGAATCAGAATACTTCTTTACGTACTCAGGTGTAAGAGGTGTTTTCAATTTGTAATTAAAAAACAACTTATCCCAACTACGTATTATCGATGCCTCAATAGCGAATCTTACAAATTTATCTTACTTTTTTGGTGATTAAGTTTCTGCCTCAATAGGCGGTGACTTTATCTTTCAACTCCTTTAGTTCAGTAGTATCCATAATATCTTCTGAACCTTCTCCTTTACAGGTTGATCTTCACCTTTATTAATTACTTCTGATTTTAACAAATTATATTCATCCTTATTAATTTTTCCGGATGAGGCACTATTATTTTCTTTTGAAACTTTTACTGGTTTTTTCTCCGTTTTCAATTCCTTTAAAGGTTGCACTTTCAGCTGACTAATAATCTGTGATTTTAATAGGTTATGGTATTCTTCATCGCTTAACAAACCCGACTTATGCAAATCGATTAATTCCCTGATTTTCGATGATGCTGATATTGAATCGTTCTTCATAATAATGAAATATTAACGACACAATTTTTGATGTTGTTTTTTAACAACAAATAAATAATTCGTAGCAATTTATAAAAAAAACTTCATTAATACCTTACTTTCAGCATTAAAATTTAATGTTTCTTACAAAAACTTACATATTTGTTACAATACAGATCTGCAAATATTTATAAAAGAGGATGTGCAAAAGAAACTCACCTCCCCGCTGATAAAAGTTTAACTTTGAATTAAATGGTCACATTCAGATGAACTTTTATAATACTTCCGGAATTTTAAACCAATGTTGCCGAACGCTCTATGGTTGTTATCGACATTTTAAATTTATTAAGATTAAAAATTCTTACAGCTATTTATTAATATTTCAAGTATAAGATTCCTTCTTCCCTCTATCTTTTCAAAAAATCCGTTAAGATAACCAGTCATATCCTTTTTTACTCCCTGATTTAAGTAGGGGAATTCATTTATTACCTTATAAAACTCTTCCTTCTTATTTAAAAATATCTCCAGATCCTTTTGATAAACTTCTTTACTCCGGCATACCCCCAGAAAAATCCGTTCGCGCACAGTTTGGGTTCCAACTATTTCAGCTGGAATTGCGTAATCTGCATTCACAAGTCCTGTCCAGTCAAAATCATAGGGAATAGCTATTCCAAGACCAAGGGTGTCAAAAACCATGGGTTTTATTATCAGAATATTATGCTGATGAGGCACGGCCCAATCATAATTCCCTATCATGTAATTGAATATGGCAAGCCTGTCCATCACCTTCGGAACGATACTTTTCTGGTTCAGAGTACGCGATTTAATCTGAATGGAATTTGTCCTCGCAGTTAACATTTCCACCGGTTCAATGAAAAACCCGTATTTTCTGATCGGCTTTCTTTTCTTTTTTGTATCGATATAGTTAACAGAAAGCAATCTCACTCTGAAGCTAGTATCCGTGAGGACATTAAATAGCTTATATGTCAGGTACTCTCTCAGAACATAATCTTCATTTTCCTTATCCGAGCTGCATGGAGGAACCAGCTTTATTTTTGATATCCTGTTCAGATCGGTATAACCGAAATTTGCTTTTTTAAAGTTCAGTTCAATAGGCGGATATACGCAGTATTTATTGCGGAATATTCCACGTGTTCTTAATCTTATATCTTTATTTATGGAATCTGTCTTACTTAAATGAAAGGTTATATTGGCCTTTAAATAATCTTTCTGCGGTTTGGTTCTGAAATATGTTGAGAGATCGAACCGCAGAGATATCTCAATAAGGTTCTTCTCCTCAAAAAGCCTGAAACTTTTTTGTGAGGAATCAGGAATTGCAGTTTGAGCCAGGGCGTAATTATTCAATCCAGTGAGCAGTGAAACAAGAAAAGTCACACCAGTAACTTGAAAGAAAAACTTTTTTTTCATATAAGGTTAAAAAATATGAAGGAAAAATTTCAAAATCAAGTAATCTGTTTAAAAATTCATATTAAACAGATACAATAAGTCTGGCTATTTTACTCGGTATTTATCGGAATAAAACTGATAAACCGTTTGCCTGCTGTATGATTCTCTTTATATTGTTACAAGTAAACTTATGAAAATATTTTGATTAAAGATTATTACGGATGTAATATTTGAATGATTAATTTATAAAAATAAGAATCAGAATTAGATCCTGGTTTTCTGTGACTAAAATCAGCCAACATGAAGAAATCCCTCAACTGTCAGTTAAAATCGATCTGAATTCAGGTTCCCGGATCAGATTAAGTTTTTAGTATTCAGGAAAGGAATTTATATTTGACTTGTATCAAATACAATCGTAACTTTATCAGAATGAATAGTTAAAATGGCAAGCTTAATTCTCGGTTACGAATATGATATCTTCATCAGCTATCGCCAAAAAGATAACAAAGGCGACAGGTGGGTTAGTGAATTCGTTGAAGCTCTAAAGACTGAACTCGAATCGACATTCAAAGAAGAGATCAGTGTTTATTTTGATATTAATCCACATGACGGTCTCTTGGAGACGCATGATGTAGATGCTTCACTGAAAGATAAACTTAAATGCCTGATTTTCATCCCTATTATCTCCCGCACCTATTGTGATCCAAAATCCTTTGCCTGGGAGCATGAGTTCAAAGCATTTGTAAAAGAAGCTTCTCAAGATCAGTTTGGATTAAAGATAAAACTGCCTAATGGTAATGTTGCAAACAGATTACTTCCGGTTCGTATAAATGATCTGGATATTTCTGATATTAAACTATGTGAATCTATATTAGGAGGTGTATTTCGTGGAGTTGATTTTATTTATAAAGAACCAGGTGTAAACAGACCGCTTCGTTCAAATGAAGATAATCCTCATGACAATCTTAACCATACCATCTATCGCAACCAGATAAATAAAGTTGCCCTGGCAGTTAAGGATATCATTGAAAGCATGAAGGTATCTATTTCTCCAGTCCAGACAAAACATAAAGAAATTCAAGTAAAGGAGATCGATTATAGAAAAGAAATTAAAATTGAAGAACCAACTCGTCAAGATAAAAATAAATCGAAACAGAGAAAAATAGTTCGAAAAAGCAAACCAGTTAGACCGAAAAATATTTCCCGAATTATACTTGCTATTTCAATAACTTCATTCTTTTTGATTCTGGTTTTTTTCGGTTTCAAATTATATAAAAAGCAATATGCTCGTAATAAACTTATTCCGGAAATCCAGAAATTAGTGCAGAATAATTTTTTTACTCCTGCCTACGCATTTGAATTGTCAACTGAAGCTGAAAAGTATATACCTGATGACTCTATTTTAATCAGCTTGTGGCCAAGAGTTGGATATAGAAGTTCATTAAAAACTCAACCAGAAGGTGCTCATGTTTTTTGGAAAGACTATGACAAGTCAAAAGATACTTGGAAAGGTTTGGGGATAACTCCATTGAAAAATTATTTGATGCCAGTAAGTTATATAAGGATCAAAATCGAAAAGGCAGGATTTCAGACAGTTTTTTTAACCAATCATGGTTTGTATTGGCCTAATCCTGATACAGTTCTGAAACTTGACAGTACTGGAGTATTACCTGAAAATATGGTTCGCGTTCCATCCCAAATAGCTCCTGTGATCAATATGGGCCGTATTAAATACAAAGGGAAGATTGTAGGAGAATTTCTTGTCGATCGGTTTGAAGTAACCAATAAAGAATACAAGCGCTTTTTAGATGCCGGTGGATATAGCAAAAGAAATTATTGGAAATATCCGATTTATTCAGGGGAGAAAGAAATACCTTGGGATTCAGCGATGAACATTTTTATTGATAAGACAGGGAAAAAAGGTCCTGCAAGTTGGGAAGTCGGAAATTATCCTGAGTTAGAAGAAAACTATCCTGTAGCAGGAATTTCATGGTATGAGGCCTCTGCTTATGCAGCTTTTGTAGGCAAGGAACTTCCCACAATATATCACTGGAGTGTAGTTGCAGAAACTTCACGAAGTATGAATATTATTCCCTTGAGCAATTTTAATGGAAAATCGACTGTCCCTGTTGGGAGTATGGAAGGCATGAGTTCTTATGGGATTTATGATCTTGCAGGGAACGTAAGGGAATGGTGTTATAATGGTAACGGGGAAAAAGGAAAGAATTATATTGTTGGAGGTGGATGGAATGATCCCCCATACGCTTTTAATGGGGCCGGTATGCAACCCTCCCTTGATAGATCCTTATCGAACGGATTTCGTTGTATAAAGGAGCTGCCGGGTGATACTACATTTATTTATTTATCCAGCGATGTGGCCAGGCCTTTTGACAATTATTACAAAGAAAAGCCAGTCGATGACAAAACTTTCAACATCTTTTTAAGACAATATGCGTATGACAAGATACCACTAAATGCTCATGTAATAAATTTTGTTGATTCCAGCATTTGGAAAATCGAAAAAGTTATATTGGATGTGGGTTATAATAAGGAGAGGTTAGATGTTTACCTTTTTATTCCCAGGGATGTTCAACCTCCCTATCAGCCTATTATCTATTTCCCTGGTTCAGGCGTTATCTATAATAATAAATTTACGGTTTATAATTATGGTTTGAGGGTAGTTGATTTCATTGTTAAAAGTGGACGAGTATTGGTCTGTCCAATTTTTAAAGGGACCTGTGAACGAAAAGATGAATTGAGTTCTGACCTTCAGGAAGAAACAGTATTTTATAAAGATCATGTAATTATGTGGCGTAAAGATATTGGCCGTACAATAGATTATTTGGGGACAAGAAATGACATTCTCTCTGACAAGGTAGGATACTTTGGATATAGTTGGGGAGGCTTTATGGGAGGTCTAATACCTGCCGTTGAAAGACGTATTAAAGCACTTGTTCTTCATGTAGGAGGAATGGATATTAATAAAGCACTACCGGAAGCTGACCAGATTAATTTTCTTCCAAGGGTGTATCAACCTGTTTTAATGCTGAACGGGAAATATGATATGTTTTTCCCAGTTAAGACCTCACAATTTCCGATGTTTAATTTGCTCGGTACTCCTGAAAAGGATAAAAAAATTTTAATTTATGATACAGGACATCTTGTGCCAAGGACTGAACTAATAAAGGAAACTCTTGCCTGGTACGATAAGTATCTTGGTCCTGTAAAATAAGAAGAGTCTGTCGCATAAATTGTAATTTCTTCCTGTTCTGAATATTATTTCTCAATCTCGTTATTTTGATATCCACTTGACTATGATATGAAGATAGTTATATACTGCAAAATATGGAAGCAAAATACCAGGCAGAGCATGAGAGGGTAAGGAAATGAATAGAAGAGGAGGGGAAGTTGTAACCGTACCTGTCGAACGCAATCAATGACTTACCTGAACCCCGCCTTTATTCTTCCAGCAGGAGATTTATTATATTATCTGTTATTGCTACAAGGTGGACGAAGGAGGGTATGACCTCTATTGCTCATCTACCAAGAAGTTAATTCTACCCTCTTCAACTTTTCAACTCTTCATCATGCTTAAACTTTTATCTTTTTCCTTTTGTCTTTTGTCTTATTATTTTATATATTTGATATTGGTTTCCTAATGTGCTAGTAAACTTAAAATTATGTTAGTAAGAACATTCGCCAGTGCTGTCACTGGTATTGATGCAGTGACCGTAA
>JADGPU010000110.1 GCA_017882305.1 Bacteroidales bacterium
AAAATCGCTTGGAATTCTAAGTTAAAAATTCTTTAGATATATTTATTCCCAGTTACACAGAGAGCTTTTCCTCTGCGGTTCTCCGTGATCCCGATAGCTCCTAAAATCCGTATGTCATTGTTGAAAAAAGCTGTAAAACTTTGCAGATGAAAGTCTTACAGCTAAGGTATTTTCACCTAAATTGGTGTTGCTAACAAAATACCGATATGAAGATACAAAACTATAAGCCAATTTCTGCATTTGGAGGGATAAATTTTGTTTTCGAATACCTGAAGAAAAACAACTTTGATAGTTTATTCAACCAAAATCTTCCCGAATTAAAAAATCAAAGCAAGTACCAATGGAACGACATAATAAGTTCGTTATTAAGTATTTACATGTGTGGGGGAGATTGCATTGAAGATTTACAGACACATTTAAAGGATCATTTTATCAATAACCCTTTTGTTAATATACCCAGTCCGGACACAGTATTAAGAAGACTCTCTGAGTTGTTGCAGGGTAGTCAGATTTGCCGCACAAAACGAGGTGAAGTTGATCATACCTACAATACAAATCAGGTATTAGAAAAACTTAATATTGCATTACTTAAGAAGTTAGGCGTTTTTGATGCCAATGAACTCATCATTGATTATGATAATACCATAATTTTTAATGAGAAAAGTGATAGTAAAATGACGTATAAAAGAAACCCTGGGTATCAACCCGGTGTTTGTACCATTAACGAACATCAAGTTTTTTATATTGAGAATAGAAATGGGAATAGTGACGCAAAATCCTTTCAATCAGACACATTAAAGCGCGTATTTAAATTAGTGAAGAATAATAACATAAAAACAATAGATCATTTTAGAGCAGATGCTGCTTCCTATCAATACGATGTTATAGAACTTCTCGATAAGAATGTCAAGAACTTTTACATTGGATGCAAAAATAGTTACGTGGAAAAATTTTTTATTCAGATATCAAATTGGGAGACATTTACTCCCAGTTGTGAAGAGCAAATGGAAATCGGTGAAATAAATATCATCCCGTTTCAACGACAAGCCAAAAACGATAAAACAGAACCAAAAGAATACAGACTGGTAGTGAAAAGAAAGCCAAAAGAAGATAACCAATTAGATCTGTTTACCATGGATGCTTTTGAATACCGGGCTATACTTACAAATAACAGAGTATTAAAGGCTGAAGAGGTTGCCAATTTTTATAACCATCGTGGGAACATGGAAAAGCAGTTTGATATACTTAAAAATGACTTTGGATGGAATCACATGCCTTTCTCAAAACTGCAACAGAACACCGTATTTTTATATATCACAGCAATTTGCAGGAATCTATATCATAATATTATTAGATACTTCTCAAAAATGGTCAAGTCATTAAAACCTACGTTTAGAGTTAAAAAGTTCTTGTTCCGGTTTATCATCCTGCCTGCAGAATGGATTAAAAAGGCCAGGCAAAACTATCTTAGAATATATGGGAAAATAAACTTCTCAACATAGAAGTACCAAACATTAATCTGTTAACAATCTGATACTAAAGCACAATGTGACATGGGAAACATATGTCCTAACAAAAGATAATCAACTATAATCATGATACGTATCTCGAATTTGAATAAAAATCTGATGTACTATTTATGCTTTTTACTAAATTAGACCATCTAAATCAATTAAAATAGTAGAAATCCGATATAAAAAACTTCTCAAAACCCGACATGCGGATTTTAGGAGCTATCGGAACCGCGGGAAAATTAAAATTCTTATCTCCGGCAGATCGCGCTGATTTACGCAGATTATTAATAGATTGCTTTTACAGATCATCAATTGAAAACCCCAATTTTAAAAGATTCCCGGCTTTAAGAATTGATTTTAGTTTTGAATCATCAATCAATTTAAGGATGCTGTTGGCTTCAAAGATGTTAATCTTTTTATCTTTCATCAGACTGGCCAGTTCAGCTGCCCTATGATATCCGATATGAGGACTTAAAGCAGTTGTAACTGATGGACTATGAATAACAGCTTCATAACCGGCTGTTTCGTTAATTAATAGTCCTGTGAACAGATTGTTTAATAAGGTTATATTACAACCGATAAGCAAATTAATGCTTTCAATAACAGCTGATCCAATAACAGGTAGATAAGCATTCAGTTCGAGAGTACCCTGTCCACTGAGCGAAGAGATAAGAACATCGTTGGAGTATATTTTATGAGCTGCTGAAATGACAAATTCGGGTATTACTGGATTAATCTTCCCTGGCATAATTGAGCTTCCTACCTGCCGGTCAGGGATTGAAATCGTTTTTTCCCCCACAAGGTCCGATGCGAGAAGACGTAAGTCGGAAGACATTTTTTCAAGATTTACTGCATGGGCTTTTAAAGTGGCGTGAATTTCAACCCATTTATCGAAGTTGGAGGTTGCATCAGATAGATTTTCACTGTGTGCAAGTGACAGTCCCGTAAGTCTACGCAGTTCAGGGACAACTTCCATAATGAAAAATCGTGGCAGGGATAACCCTGTACCTATAGCTCCACCACCAAGATTGACCTGTTTAATTCTTTCATTGCATTTTGATACTCTCCACCAGTCGCGTGAAAGGGCTTCATTGTAGGTGCTGAAGAGAATCCCGAAGGAAGATGGTACAGCTGCCTGCATTTGTGTGTATCCCGGACGAAGCTTTTCCCTGTTTTTCTTCTCAAACTCCTCCACTTTCTGCCGGAGCATGTTTATTTTTTCTTCCAGAGATTGCAAAAGTTTCATTACAGCTATAGTAAGAGCTGTTGGAATTACATCATTGGTCGATTGATAAATATTAGCGTGTTCAAGGGGATCAATAAAGTTGTACTCACCGCACTTATACCCAATTTTCAAAAGGGCTGAATTAGTGATTATCTCATTGATATTCATGTTGATACTTGTGCCGGCACCTCCCTGGACAGCAGGAATAATAAAATAATTATAATGGGTACCTTCTGAAACTTCTTTAGCAGTGTTAATTAATGCGTCCAGAATATCATCGTTGATTATTTTAAAAGGCAGATTTTTCCCTAATTTGCCCTCAGAAGCTGTCCGGAATTTCCAATAGGTGTTGTAACAGGCGAGTTTTGTGATGCCTACTGATTTGTACCATTCTATCGGAAAAGGAGAATTCCCGGGAAAATTTTCTCTGGCTCTTTCCGAATGAATGCCATATAAAGCATCAGCTGGGATCTGTTTTTCACCTAAACTATCTTTCTCTATCCGGTACATAGGTTTATATATTACTGCCCGAAACGGGTTTTGCATAAGCAAGCACGTCGTTCCCGGTAATCTCAGCAGGGCAAAGGATGATAAGTCTTTCAAGAACATTCCTGAACTCTCTTATATTCCCTGTCCATTTGATTTTTTGCAGCTCTTTGATAGCTTCCTTTTTAACTATCTTCTTACTCATTCCGTATTCGTTGCAGATTAATGTATTAAAGTGTTCTGCAAGGAGAGGAATGTCATCTTCCCTTTCATTAAGGCTGGGAACATGAATAAGAATAACACTGAGCCTGTGATACAAATCCTCGCGGAATCCGTTATTTTCGATCTCTTTTTTAATGTTCTTATTTGTTGCCGTGATTACCCGGACATTAATATGAATATCTTTATCGGAACCAACCCTTGTAATCTTGTTCTCCTGGAGCGCTCTCAGTACTTTTGCCTGAGCTGAGAGACTCATATCTCCTATCTCATCTAGAAAAAGCGTTCCTCCGTTTGCCTGTTCAAATTTACCGATCCTTTGCTTGATAGCTGATGTGAATGAGCCTTTTTCATGACCAAAAAGTTCACTTTCAATAAGTTCTGATGGGATAGCTGCACAATTGACTTCGATAAAAGGACCTTTTGCCCTGTTACTTTTTTCGTGTATCTGATGGGCAACAAGTTCTTTCCCGGTTCCGTTAGATCCTGTAATGAGCACTCTTGCTTCAGTAGGAGCAACTCTGTCAATCATACTCCTGACCTTTTGGATAGCCTCCGACTCACCAACGATCTCGTATATCTTGCTTACCTTGTTTTTAAGAACCTGAGTCTGTATGATAAGCGTCGATTTATCCATTGCATTACGGATCGTAATGAGAAGCCGGTTAAGATCAAGTGGCTTTTCAAGAAAATCGTATGCTCCTTTTTTTATAGCTTCAACTGCTGTATCGATATTGCCATGTCCGGAGATCATTATAACTGGTGTATCTGATGAATTCTCCAATATTTTAACAAGGACTTCAATGCCATCCATCTTAGCCATCTTGATGTCACAGAGAACAATGTCATATGAATTGATGGAAAACATTTCAAGTCCTTTTGGGCCGTCTTCTGCAAGGTCAACTTCATGTTTTTCATATTCCAGAACCTCTTTCAAGGTATTCCGGATTGCCCTTTCATCATCAATGACCAGTATTTTCGACATTTATTTATAAATTGTGTTTTCATCACATTTTGGAAAAGGCGTCGGGCGTTGGGCCTCAGGCTACAGCGTTTAAAGAAAAATTACAATTAAAAGTCGCCTGCCGCCTGTTGCCTGCAGCCTTCAGCCACTATATCTAAGCCACTTCCACATCTCTTTCCAGGAGGTTTTCTTTCCATACATAAGGATCCCGGTTCTGTAAACCTTTGCTGCCATCCATACAAAAGCACCAAAAGTTATCAGCATTATGACCATTGAAATTACTATCTCCCAGTATGGAACGCCAAAAGGAATTCGAGCCATCATTACGATTGGAGAAGTGAGCGGGATCATTGAGCACCAGAATGAGAGAGAGCTTTCAGGATTTTGCATTGTCCCCATTGCCACCATTAATCCTAGTATTATAGGTATGGTAACAGGAAGCATAAATTGCTGCGTCTCTGTTTCGTTATCAACCGCAGAACCAATTGCAGCGAACACGGAGGCGTAGAGAAGATACCCTGTTACAAAATAAAAGATAAAACAGACTATTATTAAACCCCATGGCTGGTTCATTGCACTATCGAACATCTTAGAGAATTCGGCAAGCTGAGGCGACATCTCCGTGGTTTGAGCTGTTCCGGCAACCTGCTGATTACCTGACAT
Source organism: Bacteroidales bacterium (assembly GCA_017882305.1). Lineage (GTDB taxonomy): Bacteria > Bacteroidota > Bacteroidia > Bacteroidales > VadinHA17 > LD21. The sequence goes on from JADGPU010000110.1 coordinate 5,072, forward strand.
AAAATTCTGTGGTACTGATTGTGAGATTTCTGTAATACCTGATTTCGGGAGGATTGTTGATTTAAGAACCCCAACTATTCCCACAGTAAGAAAAATCCATATCAGGAATTGTGTGAGGCCTACAAGCGCAATACCAATTATTTTGCCCATCATCAGTTGTACCGGTTTCACGGAAGAAATAATAACCTCGACTACTCTGCTTGTTTTTTCCTCTATTACACCTCTCATAACCTGAGCGCCAAAAATGAAAACCAGCATATACATCAGGAATCCAAGTATATATGCAAGTGCCATTGCTATCCCGGTGCTGGTGCCTTTTTCCACACCGAATTCATCCAGTTTTTTTGTTTGAACAGTCACATTTGTCTCCACATTTTTCATTATATCATCAAGATTTTCAATCTTGTATGCCAATAGCTTTTGTCGTTCAATTTCCTTTTTAAGGGAGTTTTCTATATATTGGAGCAGGCCAATGGGTGGTTGTTTGTTTGAGATGAGATAAACTGCATTTGGTGTATTTACCAGTTCGGGAGAAATATATAGAATGCCATAATATCCTGCTTTCTCAAAGGTTTTTTTCAGCTCTTCAACCTTAGTGTTTTCAAGGTATACAAATTCGGCGTCTTTTGTATTTTTAACAACGCCTTTAAAAAGATTGGAGTTGTCTTCAATAACGGCAATCTTTTTAAATTCGCCACTCTGGTTCATCATAATGAGAGTGGGTACAATAATAATAGCAGCCATGAGAACGGGTGCAAGAATAGTCATTATTATGAATGATTTTTTTCTTACCCTGGTTATATATTCTCTTTTGATAATTACGGATATCTTGTTCATAACAGGAAGGTTTGTATATTAATTGCAGGTATTAATTACGGGCTTCAACTACCCGTATAAAGATCTCATTCATTGATGGGAGAGCCGGGTTAAAAGAGATGATATTGCCCGATCTCATAACAGTTTGCAGAATATCATTTGTATTGATATCGCTGGTAGTCTTTAATCTGAAAATACTTTTATTATTGTCTTTTTGCTGTTTCAGAATATTATAATGTCCATTACCCTCAATTTTAACATCACCTTCAAATATAAGATCATATTCGTTTGCAGCCCACTTATTACGGATCTCATTCACACTACCTTCAAGAATAGTTTTTGCTTTATCAATCAGAGTGATATTATCGCAAAGCTCTTCAACGGATTCCATATTGTGAGTTGAAAAAATAATAGTAGCTCCTCTTTCGCGCAAGAACAGGATTTCATTTTTTATAATTTTTGTATTCAGTGGATCAAATCCTGTAAATGGCTCATCAAAAATCAAAAGTTTGGGTTCGTGAAGTACTGTTGTCACAAATTGAACCTTCTGCTGCATTCCTTTTGATAGTTCTTCTACTTTTTTGCCCCACCAGTCTATAATATCAAGTTTCTTAAACCAGTATTTTATTCTTTTCATAGCTTCAGCTTTTGAAAGTCCTTTGAGCTGTGCAAAATACAAAGCCTGTTCGCCTATCTTCATTTTTTTATATAATCCCCTTTCTTCAGGAAGATAGCCAATTAACTGAACATCGGCAGGCATCAGTTTTTTACCATTTAGGAATAACTCTCCGGAATCTGGTCCGGTTATCTGATTGATGATCCTGATAAGTGTGGTCTTTCCGGCGCCATTAGGACCCAGTAGTCCGTAAATGCATTGTTCCGGTACGGAAATGCTTACATTATCAAGTGCCAACTGGTTGCCGTATTGTTTTGTGACATTCTTTGCTTCAAAAAGTGCCATAAGGGATTAATTTTAAATATTTCAAAAGACGTGCAAATATAAAAAAAATCTCTGTGATACTCTGTGCTTCCTATGTGTAACTCTGTGACAGTTCTTTTTAGTTACACAGAGAACCACAGAGGGTTCACAGAGGGACACAGAGAAAAGAAGGAATGAATCTATTCAAAGTATCCTTTCATCCTTTCGAAAAAGCCCTTATCGTTTTTGTCAGGATCGGGTGTGAAAGAGTCGGAATCTTTAAACTTCTCAAAGATTTTTAACTCATCCTTATTAATGTTTTTTGGTATCCAGACATTCACATTAACAAGCAGATCACCACGGCCATATCCGTTGACTTCAGGTAATCCTTTTCCGCGAAGACGCAGGATTTTTCCCGATTGTGTACCAGGCTCTATTTTTATTTTTACGTTATTATCGACAGTAGGTACTTCAACATGAGTCCCGAGTACTGCATCGGGAATACTTATAAACAGGTTATAGATCAGATCGTTACCTTCTCTTATTAGTTCCGGATGTTCTTCTTCATCGATTACCACCAGAAGGTCGCCATTTACACCACCTCTCCTGGGGGCGTTTCCTTTGCCTCCGACAGTCATCTGCATTCCTTTACCGACGCCGGCAGGGATATTTATTTTGATTATCTCTTCTTTCTGTATGACCCCTTCACCATAACAAGTGATACATTTTTTCGTGATAGTTTTACCCTCGCCTCCACATGACGGGCATACAGATGTAGTCTGCATCTGACCAAGCATAGTATTTGTCAGCCGGGTAACCTGCCCTGAACCACGGCAGGTTGTACAGGTTGATAAACTCGAGGCGTCAGCTGCCCCTGTTCCTCCACATGAGTCGCATATATCGTATTTATTGACTTTGATTTTCTTTTCTGCTCCTGCAGCAATTTCCTGTAGTGTGAGTTTAACCTTGACCCTGAGATTACTTCCCTTGTTCACTCTGCGTCCGCGTCTCCCGCCTCCAAATCCGCCAAAACCACCAAAAGCATCACCGAAAATATCACCGAATGAAGAGAATATATCATCCATTGTCATTCCCTGACCTGAGAAGCCACCCCCATTGTTTCCCAACCCTGCATAACCGTAACGGTCGTACCGGGCTTTTTTCTCATCATTACTTAAAACCTCATAAGCTTCGGCAGCCTCTTTGAAGTTTTCTTCGGATTTCCTATCACCGGGATTCTTATCAGGATGATACTTCAAAGCCTGTTTCCTGTATGCTTTTTTTATCTGCTCCTTCGTGGCCTCTTTCGATACCCCAAGCACTTCATAATAGTCTCTTTTTCCCATCCCTTTTGATTTTTGTTTTATTCAGCCACTCTTACTTTTCCCGATTAATATTTAGATTTTATTCACCTACAACAACCTTCGCAAACCTTAAAACTTTATCCTGTAAATAATAACCCTTTAGTACCACATCAATCACTTTCCCTTTTTTGTCATCTTCCTCAACAGGAATTTTTGCAACAGCTTCATGAAGATCAACGTTAAAATTGTTGTTAAGCGATTCAATTTCTTTTACTCCATTCTGTTTAAAGAAGTCACTGAACTTTCCGTATATTATATCTATTCCGTCTTTTAATGCAACACAATCTGTCGCTGTATCAATGTGTTTGAGGGCTCTTTCAAAATCGTCCATAAGTGGAATGATTTCGAGTAGCAGGTTTTCACCGGCATATTTTGATAATTCCATTTTCTCACGCAGTGTTCTTTTCCTGTAATTGTCAAATTCAGCTGAAAGACGAATGTACTTATCCTGCATCTCTGCCAGTTTTTCTTCGGCAGCTTCCACCTCAGGTATCACTTTGTCAGAAGCAGGGCCTTCCCCCTGTAATACCTCAGAATCATATTCTGTTGATCCGCCGGATCCGTAATTCTCGGATCTTTCCTCATTATTGTTGTCGGGACTGGTAGTAATTTCTTTATTTTCAGTTGATTTGTCAATATTATTATGTCTTACCTCTACAAGGTCCTTCATCTTCTTTTTCATCATCACAAACTGTATTTCAATATTATAACATTTTTTAACAAATTGCCTGCCAACCCCTTTCAGTTGACAAAATGGCAGGGAAATTAGGATTAAGAGATTAAGAGACTAAGAGACAAGGAGATTTAATGACTAAATCATACTGGCTCAAACTCCCTTAGTCCCACAGTCTCTTAGTCCCTAAGTCATTGTTATTGTATTCGTTGAATATCAGCTCCCAGAGCATTCAACCTTTTATCAATATTCTGATAGCCACGGTCGATTTGTTCAATATTATGGATAATGCTTTCACCGTCAGCAGAAAGAGCAGCAATCAATAGGGCTACACCGGCTCTGATATCAGGCGATGACATGACTGTACCTTTTAACCTGATCATTTTGTCCTGCCCAATTACTGTAGCTCTGTGCGGGTCACAGAGAATGATTTGTGCTCCCATATCAATAAGTTTATCCACAAAAAAGAGACGGCTTTCGAACATTTTCTGGTGTATAAGGACAGCGCCTTTTGCCTGAGTTGCCGTTACAAGGAAAACACTGAGTAAATCAGGAGTCAGTCCCGGCCAGATAGCATCTGATATAGTCATTATAGACCCATCTATAAAAGTCTCTATTTCATAATGTTTCTGGGAAGGGATAAAGATATCATCACCTCTTCTCTCGAGGTTGATCCCCAAACGTCGGAAAGAGTCGGGAATTATACCAAGGTTTTCAAAGGATGTGTTTTTAATAGTCAGCTCCGATTCTGTAATTGCTGCCATCCCGATAAATGATCCGATTTCAATCATATCGGGAAGAATCGTGTGGGTACATCCATTAAGACCCGTGACTCCATCAATATAAAGGAGATTTGAACCAATACCTTCGATTTTTGCACCCATAGAAACCAGCATTCTGCAGAGCTGCTGTATGTATGGTTCACATGCAGCATTGTAAATTGTTGTACGGCCCTTTGCGAGTACCGCAGCCATAATAATATTAGCAGTACCGGTAACAGAAGCTTCATCGAGGTGCATATAGGTGCCTGTTAATGAGGGTGCTTCAACTTTGAAAAACAGATCGGAGGAGCCAAATTCAAACTGTGCCCCGAGTTTTTGGAAACCGGCAAAATGAGTATCAACTCTGCGTCGTCCGATTTTATCACCTCCCGGTTTTGGAATAAAAGCTTTGCCAAACCTCGCAAGAAGAGGTCCGACTATCATTATCGAGCCTCTTAAACTTGAGCTTTGCGTCCTGAATTCACTTGTCTGGAGATAATCGAGATCAACATTTACAGCTTCAAAGCTTGCGACTGAATCAGATTCTCTTATTACCTTAACGCCCATACAACTGATCAGTTCGATCAGCATGTTTACATCACTTATATTGGGAATATTCCTGATTGTAACCTTTTCTGAAGTAAGGAGAACGGCACAGATTACCTCTAAAGCTTCATTTTTTGCTCCCTGAGGTGCTATTTCTCCTTTAAGCGGCTTGCCTCCATGCACAATAAAAGTACCCATTAATGTCGGCTGTGTCCTTTTTTCTTAACGAATTGTTTATTTTGTTGTTTCCCATGAGGTTTTCCAAGCGGCTTTCTTTTGACTGGCGGAATAAGTTCCCTGACCTCCAGAATTCTTACCCCCTCAGTCATTTTTAATTTTCCTCTGGATAGTAATTTCATGTCGCCAATTATCACTTCATCGGCTACCTGCCCTCTGTTCCAGGTGATATATGATTTTTTCATCTGATTGACAATCAGGGTAGTAAGGTATTCTTTTTCATTTCCTTCTTCCATTTCACAGGCAGCATCGATCATGAGCTCTATAATACGTCCATAGTGAAGAAACCTTATATCACCCTGTTTGTAAGGTACCTGCTTTGGTTTTTCAACGAACTTCGATGGTTCAGGAACAGGATATGGTGAATCAATATCCAGCTCAAAGCTTGCAATCAGAGCCAGGTGATCCCATAATTTATGTTTAAAATCGCCGACATCACGAAGATGAGGATTAAGATTGCCCATTATCGAAATTATAGTCTTGGCAGCACGGTTTCTCTCGACCCTGTCCTCGATGGTCTTAATATGATCGACCATCTTCTGAACATTTCTTCCATATTCAGGCAATGCCATTCTTTTCCTCTGAGTATTATAATCGTAATTCATTGTGAGCAGTTTATTTTATGCAAAGCTAATAATTTAAAGCAAATTCGTGATAGTATGCTGACTTGTAAAATAGTAAAGTAATCTTCTATTCAAAATTTTGAATCAACATTATCTTTTTCTTAGTTTTGACTAATTAACTTTGACTGGGACAAGCTCTTTTGAATATTGGTTATTAGTAATTTTTAAAATGAGTAATTTCGCTTCTTCTTTTTATTCTGAATTTTGCCACATCGATTTGAGATTCCTCATTTCGCTCCGCTATATT
>JADGPU010000039.1 GCA_017882305.1 Bacteroidales bacterium
AACACCCTCCAGGTACTTTTACATTTGTAACGGTTCTTCATAAAACTGACAGAGGGGAAGAGATCTCCTAAAACATAAAGAAACTTACGATGAAATCCGGGAATATCACCTAAAATATGACGATAGAGCCCTGCCTTATCCCTCGGAAGGTTGTTCTTTGGACTCCTGAGGAAGAAAAAAAACTTATTAATAAAATCCTGATTATGCCATTTATCAATAAAGTCGTTGAGCCATCCGGGAAAGGAAATGCCCCACATATCTCTTAACGGCTCCAGATGCCACGCAAGTACCTCAGACATACCTGCCCCGGAAGCATATTTAAGAAGATTATAATTTAATATCTCATCATTGTACTTTTCAATCAGAACAACCAGATCAGTGTATAACCTGAGTTGCGATTCATTATTCAATTCATGCAGATCGAGATGCCTGACTAGATAGAGAAAGAAAATCTGAGGCTGAGGAAACCAGGTTCTTTCTCCTTTTATCTCAACCTCATAGCTGGTATCATACAGCATTTTGGTCAACATGTTTTTTCTCCCCCCGAAAAGTTCCAGATGTATCTCAACCGACGTCCCATTCTTAATGAGTGAAGGAAGATGTTTACCGGAATGGGTAATAATTTGTTCATGAAAAAAGGATTTTACAGGAAGCGATACAAATCCATTGCTGATAAGGATCTTTCTTGCTTTGATACACTCTTCCCTGTTGATCAGGACATCAATATCTGACATCTGCCGCAGTCCTGAACTGCCATAAACGGAATTCTCAAGCGCCAGTCCCTTAAGAATAACCGTTTTGATATTCTCCGCATTCAGCAGCCGGAGAACTTCACCCATTGATTCTGTATTGAAAGTATTCCGGCTCAGGCTTAGCATCAATGAACGCTTCAGGAAAGAAACTACCTCTTCCGGTATTCCGGAATGGAGCTGGTATTTTTCAAGATTATGCCAGACCAGCGCAGGAACTCCATGCTCATTGGCAAGGTTCATGAAATAATTCCAGTCGGTAATTACAGAAATAAGTGACCTGATCTTGTTTATATGGTCGTTACTGAATTCAAGACGGCATAATTCCAGCAGAAGGTACTCTTCATCCTTTATCCTGACTTCGCTTTTCATTTGTTAAATCTGCTGCTCTGTTTTGTAAACATTGTGAAATAGATTCCGCCTCTCTTCATCAGCTCATCATGCGTACCGGCTTCTGCAATTTCCCCTTTATCGAGGACTATTATCCTGTCGGCCAGACTGACATTTGTAAAGCGATGACTGATAAGAATCGATGTACGGCCTTTAACAATCTCCCTGAACCTGCTGAAAATATCATATTCCGTATCAGCATCCAGGGCGCTGGATGGCTCATCGAGAATCAGTACCGGAGCATCCCTGAAGAGAGCTCTTGCCAATGCAATTTTCTGCCACTCACCCCAGCTTAGTTCCCGGCTATCATCAAACAGATTTCCGATAACAGTTTCATAGCCATTTGGCAGATTATCGATTAATTCATGAACACCGGTAGTTGTTGCTGATGCTTTTATTCTGCTGCCAGGATTTTTTTCATCAATATTTCCCATCCGGATGTTCTCTCCTGCAGTTAGATTGTATAGCATAAAGTCCTGAAAAACAACTGAAAAATATTTCCTGTACTCTTCAGGATCGATATTCCTGATATCACTTCCATCATATTTTACATTTCCCGAATCGGGATCGTAAAGTCTGCATAACAGCCTCACAAGAGTGCTTTTCCCGGCACCATTAGGTCCTACAAGAGCTATTATTTCGCCCTTTTTTATCTCAAATGATACATTACTGATTGTCCTGAAGTTATTCCCGGGATAAGTGAAAGACAGATTATCTATCACTATTTTTTTCTTTAATGGAAGGGGTACAATAACCGGTTCAACAGCTGTGACATTTTCTTCAAGATTCAGAAATTCAAATGTGTCACCGATGAAGAGACTATCTTCATAAAGTCCTGCCAGTGAATTGAACAGATCTTTAATATATAGCATTCCCTGTCTGAAAGCCAGAAGGAACATAGCCATCTGACCTAGTGAAAGTTTTCCGCTTATTGTTTGGTGTGCTATAAATAACAGGGAAATTAAAAGAGCCGACGCTTTGAAAAGATTAGAAACAAATTCTATCAGAGTTCTTCTTCTGATGATATCTATCTCTTCTTCTTTTTGTTTCAGGAAAGATTTTTTGAAAAGGCTGATAAAATAATTTCCCAGTCCGAACAGCCTGAGTTCCCTTGAAGGCCTGTCACCTGTAAGCAGCCAGTTAAAATATGCAGATTTTCTTGCTTCGGGTGTTTGCTGCCTCTGAAAATTATATAGGATATCTGCATAATATAGCCGTAACCATATTCCGGGAATATTTGCAACAAGAAGTAGCACAGCAAGCGTCCAGTGAAGAGTTAAGATAAGTCCGGCCATGAGCAACAGAGAGAGAAGCCCTCTTAGCATGGAAACCAGGTTATTCAGGATGCTGTTCGGGCGCCAGGGAGCTTCCCTTGAAGCGCGTGACAGGCAATCGAAATATTCAGGACGCTCAAAGTTGATAAGGTCCAGCTTTATAGCCTTTGAGTGCAATAATCCATACATATAGACCTCAAGCTTCAGTGCCTGTTTTTTACGGACATAATTGCTGAAATCAGATGAGGCTTCATCGAGAAACCAGATTATCACAACAGCAAATATCGGCCAAAGTATATTTATGTTTGGAGTAGAGGGAATTGCTGATACAGCTTTATTTATATCATCAACAACCACTTTCAGAAGCCAGATGAGTAAGAGAGGAAAAATACTCCGCAGTACAGACATCACAATATTTGTAAATGTCCATCCCGGGGAGCTGTCCCAGACAAGCTTTAATGATTCCCTGAATAATTTAATTTTCTCTCTCATCTGACAAACTTAATTCATTTAACCGCAAAGAACGCAAAGGTTTGCTCAAAGAATACAAAGAGAAGTTATACCTGGTTTTGCTTTGCGACCTTTGCTATATCTTAGCGGCCTTTGCGGTTAATAGGATTTTCTTTTTCATCAGTAATACTATCACTCTAATTCTGTTGACAAAATAATTTGGTTTTGTGTTAATCCTTATATCAGCAGGAACAGGGTTTTCCCCAGTTGATTCGGCTCGTATTATCCTTCCTGCTATTTTATCGATTTTAACAGGATTATCGGCATATGCATTGCTATCTCCTCTGGCGATAAAGCATGTAACACCATTTTTGCTTATTATTTTAGAAAGACGGTGGACAATAAGTCCGCTCTCTCTGCGAATTGCAATAATCTCTCCGGGGCGGGGCGTCCCCTTAATATTTAAAGGTTCGATAAGTATAAGGGAACCTGGTTTAATAGAGGGATACATACTGTAGCCATGAGCTTTTATTCTGATAGTCTTTCCTTCGGAGAGTAAAGTGAGTCCGATATCTTTCACAATCGCTCGATTGTTCCGCCAGTTATTCATTGTCGAGAATAAGGTCAATTACGCTTCTGTCGGGTTTGAAGAAAAGCTTTGATGTTGGGATAGTCCCACACATGATCGAAATAGAGCCAAGAAGCCGGGCGATGATGTCTGCCCCCCAGTTATGCTGTATGCAATTCGCCATTATCTGAGTAACTGCATTGGCTCCTTTTAATGGGAACAGGTTGTTTTCAAGCCCATGTTCAATAATGAAAATCTTGTTAAAAGTTGATTCACGAGGTTCATCATTATTATAAACCGGAGTGTTAAACATCCTGTAACCAGCTCTTGTATTTCTTAAGATAAGCCTGTCATCGTGGATCACCTTCGCTCCGGCAGCATCCCAGAGCTTTGCCATTGTTGATTTCCCTTTTCCTGATACCCCGCTGAAAATATAACCATGTCCTGAATTGTTAACTCCCGATGCATGGATCATGATATCCCCATTAATAACTGTCAGGTAATAAAGTATCAGTCCGTCAAGGGGATACTCGAAAGGATCTGTATCATACTGGGTACCATAAATCCAGAGGTCCCATTCCATTGAGGTAAGAGAAAATTTCAATACAGCATTTTTCTCTGAAACAGAGAGGGGGAAGATCGTCCAGATATAAAGCTCGGAATGATATTTCCACACACTCCAGAAGTTTGTCTCATTATTGAACTGGATACCATTTATCTCTTCAATGTATGGAGCCCTGAAAACCCTTTCGGCTCCTTTTGGCAGATTAAAAGGTTCTGAATGAACCCTGATAAGGATATCCGATGCGCTATTCCGGTTAATATTTCTGAGGAATCTTGCCGAAGGCTTAAGCTCCGGCCCGTTTGCTGAAGCCTCAAATCCGATATTATATCCTGCAATATTTAAATTATATTTCCTCATATTTTTAAGATCTACGCTCTTTTTGCCTCCCGACCTTTACCCCCCGATCCCCAAATGGGGGCTATTAGATTCTTTTTTATTAGTTAACCCCCCAAATGGGGGTCAGGGGGGTAATGAATACAAAATTACATAATTAATGGATAATAAGATATTTACTCATATTTTCAATAAAAGTAAAAACATCTGACTCTGCGTTTTGTTTATCAATATCATACTCATTTGTCAATTCAATGATTATATCTTCAACACTTCTTTTCCCGTCAATTTGCTCCCATATGAATGCACCGGTTTCATTCAGAGTATAAACACTGTTCATATCTGCTATGTTGTTTGTGATAGGTACGAGCACATATTCATTTCCGGTTTTCCGTGTCACTACTGACGCAGATTGAGAAAGTATCGATTTCAAACCAGCCATCGCATTCCAATTATCAACCAAATGTATTAAAATTTGTGGTTCCTTTTCGTACCTTCGCAAAAACTGAAATATGAGTAAGAAGGGAATGGCCAAAAGAGATTCCGGCACTTCGAGGGAATCGCTTATCGGACAAATACTTGCAACATTGGCCAAAACCCCCGATCAGGGGTTTAATTATAAGCAGATCGCCAAACGTCTTAATATAACTGATGCCCCCGGAAGGCAGATGATATCAGATATCTTAAGGGATCTTACAAAACAGGGCAGTGTACAGGAAATTTTTCATGGCAAATACAAAGTTAAGGTAACCCGCGGTTATATCACCGGGACTGTTGATATGACAAGGATGGGATATGGATTCATCTCAACTGACGATCTTGAAGACGACGTTTTTGTTACTGCTAAAAACCTGAAAACAGCTCTTCACGGTGACAAAGTTAAAGTATGGCTTTATGCCAGGAGGAAAGGAGCAAGACCCGAGGGAGAAGTTGTGGAGATCATTGAAAGATGGAGAACTTCATTTGTGGGCACTGTTGAGATCATGCCCAACTTTGCATTTCTTATTCCCGATAATAAGAACATGCCATTTGACCTGTTTATCCCGACAGCAAAATTAAATGGTGCAAAACAGGGGCAGAAAGCTGTTGCCAAAGTGGTTGACTGGGATCCGAAATCAAAAAATCCTGTAGCAGAGATCATTAATGTTCTTGGTTATCCTGGTCTTCATGAAACGGAGATGCATGCAATTCTTGCTGAGTTTGAGCTTCCGTACAGTTTTACTGAAGAGGTCGAGGCCGATGCCGAAAAAATACCGGGAGAGATCACAGAAAAAGACATTAATGCTCGTCGCGACTTCCGTAAGATACCTGCATTCACTATAGATCCGGTTGATGCAAAGGACTTTGATGATGCGCTTTCCCTGAAGCAACTTGAAAATGGCAACTGGGAAGTAGGGGTTCATATCGCTGATGTGACGCACTACGTGAAAATGGACTCCCTGGTGGAGGAAGAAGCTAAGCAGAGAGCCACATCAATATATCTGGTTGACAGGGTTATACCAATGCTTCCTGAAAGACTTTCAAATCATATCTGTTCGCTCAATCCTGCTGAAGACAAACTTACTTATTCGGCCGTGTTTGAACTGAATGATAAATCTGAAGTGATCGATGAATGGTTTGGAAGAACAATTATCAATTCAGATAAAAGATTCTCATACAATGAAGCTCAGCAGGTGATTGATACCGGGGAAGGCGATATGAAGGAACAGGTACTTTTGCTTCATCGGCTGGCTCAGCAACTCCGGACAAAAAGATTTGCATCAGGGGCCTTTGCTTTTGAAAAGATTGAAGTGAGGTTTGATCTTGATGAAGCAGGGAAACCACTGGGGATAAAATTCCGTGAGATGGGTACAGCTAACCAGCTTATCGAGGAATTTATGCTTCTGGCGAACAAGCGTGTTGCAGAGTATGTCGGGAAAAAGCTAAGAGGAAAAACTTTTGTCTACCGTATTCACGATAAACCTGATCCTGAGAAGATAAGCAACTTCAGCCACTTCATAACCCGTTTTGGTTATAACCTGATCGGTGATGATCATACCTCCCTTCCAAAGGCGATGAATAAATTACTGCACTCCGTCGCCGGCAAAAAGGAACAGAATATTATAGAAACACTTGCTTTACGGTCGATGGCAAAAGCGATCTATTCAACAGACAATATAGGTCATTATGGGCTTTCATTTAAATATTATACACATTTTACTTCACCTATTCGTCGTTATCCCGACATGATGGTACACAGGCTTATGTCTGCTTATCTTGCCAAAGAGAATCCTGGCAGCCAGGATAAATACGAAAAACTTTGTAACCACTCTTCGAAAATGGAAAGGCTGGCTGCCGAGGCAGAAAGAGCATCTGTTAAATACAAACAGGTTGAGTATATGAGCGATAAAACCGGGCAAGTGTTTGAAGGGGTTATCTCAGGAGTTACGGAATGGGGAATTTATGTAGAGATCGTTGAGAATCAGTGTGAGGGGATGATCCATATCCGCGAGCTTGCAGATGATTTCTATGAATATGATGAGGAGAATTACTGTATAAAAGGACGATCAACGGGTAAAATCTACACTCTTGGAGATCGTGTTAATATTGAAGTTGTAAAGGCAGATCTTCAGAAAAAGCAGCTTGATTACAGGTTGGCCTGATCTTTCTCAATAACCCTCAATAACTCCTCCACTGCATCTTTTTCAGGAATGTTTTTCAGGACCGGAACCGTTCCCCTGTAAATATGAACCCTGCCATTGGCAGCTCCAACATATCCATAGTTAGCTCCTGCCATTTCGCCCGGACCATTTACGATGCATCCCATAACAGCTATTTTTAGTCCTTTCAGATGTCCGGTAGCCTCTTTTATCTTTTTAACAGATTCCTGGAGATTGAATTTTGTGCGTCCGCACGTCGGACATGACAGGTAGATTGTACGTGTGATGCGGGTTTCGGTGCATTGAAGTATGGAAAAGGCAAGAGCAGTGACATCGCTGATATCAACATCGCCAATATTGGTTATAGAAATGCCGCCAATTCTTCGGTCGAGAATGTAACGACCGAGAAGTGAAGAAGCTTTAATCTGCAAGTCATTCAGATTGTTTTCCCGGAAAACGGGGTTCAGTATTATATTATAAATCAGGTTGTTTTCTTCAAGGGCATTAAGAAAAAAGTCGGCAGCATACTGCTCATTTTCAGGATTAAAAGTGAATATGACCAGTGTAGAATCGGGATCAGGATTTTTAAGATATTCAATATTGAAATTAGAACCCGTAAGCAAGACATTTAATTTCTCAGATTTGAATGAACTTTCATGAAATGTTTCAGGTGAGAATAAAGGATATAATCTGTCTTTTCTCCTATTCTCATTCCAAATCCTGTAAGGGAGTATAAAGGAGACATTTTCAGGAATGTCTTCAGGACAATTTTTTACTATAATCAAATCTGCTGAACTATCGGTTTTTTTAATCTCACCGGTCAACGTGTCTGCAATATACCCTGCCTTTTTATATCCGGCTGCATCTAATACGGGATAAGATGTCATATTTGAAACTACCAGCGGACCATTTATTCGTTTAAAAATTTCAGGTTTGGATAGAGGAACTTTAAAGGTTAACGGTTTATCAGGGGCTTCATGATATATTCCTCTGGGATAGTAACCGGCAAGTTTTCGTGCAACAGGAATCTCTTTTTCCGGATCCTCTGATAAAGAGACTCTTATTGTATCGCCTATCCCCTCTGCCAGGAGTGCTCCGATTCCTGCAGCTGATCTGATCCTCCCGTCTTCACCTTCCCCGGCTTCAGTGACACCAAGATGAAGGGGATATGATAATCCCTCGCTCTGCATCATATTTACAAGCATGCGGGTAGCTTCTATCATTATTGCCGTGTCGGATGATTTCATTGAAAGGACGAGATCACTGAAGTTCTCTGCCATGAATATCCTGATAAACTCCAAAGCAGAAATTACCATTCCTTTCGGAGTATTTCCAAAACGTGTCATAATACGATCGGAAAGAGACCCATGATTAATTCCGATACGAATTACCGTTTTGTTTTCATGGCATATATTTATCAAAGGGAGCAGCTTAGTGTGGATTCTCTCAAGTTCATCGTGGTATTCTTTTTCAGTAAACTCCTGTTTTTCAAAGGATGCTCTTTTATCTGCATAGTTACCGGGATTAATCCTCACTTTTTCTACAAGCCTGGCGGCTGTTTCGGCGGCAACAGGATTAAAATGAATATCAGCTATCAGGGGAGTGTTAAAACCGGCTTTTCGCAGCTCTTTCTTTATAACATCAAGGTTCTCGGCCTCCCTGATACCTTGAGCGGTTAGTCTCACATAATCAGCTCCGGCCTCAATGATCCTTATGCATTGTGCAACAGATGCTTTGGTATCGAGTGTATCTGTGTTTGTCATCGATTGTATACGGATCGGGTAGTCGCCTCCAAGAGGAGTGGAGCCGATAGAAATTACTGAGGAAACATAAGGAACTGATTGGAGAGCTTTTGTCATTGTCTTGGATTTAAATTCCCCTCCCTGGAGGGGCTAGGGGTGGGTTTATTCTTTTCTATCCAATCCTCAAGTACCCTCAATATATTAATCATATTTTTTTTAACTTCAATATCCTCGAATCTTAAAAATTTTACTCCTGATTTTTCAAGAACTCTCTGTCTTTCATCATCATAATCATACCTGTAAATATGAGATTTCCCATCAATTTCAATAGCCAGAGATAACTCCTTGCAATAGAAATCAACTATGAAATTACCAATAGGTCGCTGTCTGTCAAAATCATACCCAAGTATTTTTTTTTGTTTCAATTCATTCCATAACAGAACTTCCGAGAGAGTCATATTTTTTCTTAGTTCTTTTGCAAGTTCCTTAAGTTCTGGATTATAGGGGATTATTTTTCTTCTATATACCATAATCAGTTTAATTAAAAACCCACCCCTTGCCCCTCCAAGGAGGGGAATTATTAAATCACTCTCTTTCCCAATCTACACCATCCTTTCGATCCTTTATTGTAACTCCAAGTTTATTTAGTTCTAGTCTGATTTTATCTGAAACATCAAATTCCTTACGATTCTTTGCATCTTGTCTCAATTTGACAATCATATTAATCAGGTCTCCAGTTAACTTTTCATCGTTCTTTCCTGATTTTTCTTCCTTCAGCCCAAGGATCTCAAAAACAAATGTGTTGAAAAGTGCTTTTAAAGATACTTGTCCGGGAGCATCAATCTTCTCAGTTCCGTCAATAACTGAATTGACAATTCTCACTCCTTCAAAAAGATGAGACAATAAAACAGGACTATTAAGATCATCATCGAGTGCCTCATAGCACTTTTCCTTAAGTTTTATGACATCGATTGTTGAATTCTCTGATAGTTTGAGTTTGTTGAGTGACTCTACCGCTTTCATAAGTTTCTGAAATCCTTTTTCTGCTGCCTGCAGAGCTTCGTTGGAGAAATCAAGTGTACTCCGATAGTGAGCTTGTAGCATAAAAAATCTTATTGTCATAGGCGAATAAGCCTGCTCTAATGCAGGATGGTCACCACTGAAAAGCTGATCGAGAGTAATAAAGTTGCCAAGTGAACGTGCCATCTTCTGGCCGTTAATGGTGATCATATTATTGTGCATCCAGTAATGAACTGATTCTTTACCAAGAGCAGCTGTTGACTGGGCTATTTCGCACTCATGATGGGGAAACATCAGATCCATTCCACCTCCGTGAATATCAAACTCTTCACCGAGATATTTGACACTCATTGCAGAACATTCAACATGCCATCCGGGGAAACCATCACTCCATGGGGAAGGCCATCTCATAAGATGTTCAGGGCTCGCCTTTTTCCACAAAGCAAAATCGAATGAGTTCCGTTTTTCATCCTGCCCTTCGATATCACGGATGTTGCTTATGAGTTCATCTAAAACCCTGCCTGACAGTTTCCCATATTGATATTTTTTATTGTATTTCAGTATATCGAAATAGACCGAGCCGTTTGATTCGTAAGCATAGCCGCTATTAATCAGGATCTTAATGAGCTCAATTTGTTCGATGATATGTCCGGTTGCTCTTGGTTCAATTGACGGTGACAGCGTATTAAGCTGATCCATGTTTTTATGATAAGTGTTCACATATTTCTGCACAACTTCCATAGGTTCGATCTGTTCTTGTCTGGCTTTCTTTTCAATACGATCTTCTCCTTCTCCAAGTGTCTCATTTTCAAGATGTCCGACGTCGGTAATATTCCGGACATAACGCACCTTATACTTAAGATGCGTCAGATACCGGAACAGTAAATCGAACGTTATTGCAGGCCGTGCATGACCCAGATGTGCATCACTGTACACTGTCGGACCGCACACATAAATACCGACAAATGACGGGTGGATCGGTTTGAAACGTTCTTTCTTCTTTGAAAGGGTGTTATAGATGATAAGGTTGTTCTGCATTAGATTACTGTTTTGTAAGACAAAAGTAAGGTAAATTTTCTTTAATCGGGGCAGTACCTCAAACTCTATTCATTGTTACTTTCTTTGTCTTGAAACAAAGAAAGTAACCAAAGAAAATTCAAGGCTGCAGATAATTTTGGGACTTCTGTTTTTCGTCTTGCCCACGCAATACAACTCGTTCGCTCCGCTCACTTAAACAGTATTGCTTACAACTGGCCTTCGCAGCAAGCCTCAAAACAGTCGCTTTATCCCAAAATTATCTGAGGCCATTTAAAATCCAATAATCTGGCATGATGGTGCTGAATATGATAAGTAACGGAGTGAGGGCAAACCGGAAATGGTGCGAACTGCAGCCAAAACGGTTGCGCCAACAAGGCCAGTGTAGCAGGCGTCCGTTTTGGCTGAAGTTGGCATTTCCGGCCTCTTTTTCTTTGGTTCATTTCTTTTTGAGGAGGAAAGAAATGAACATATTTAATTTGTATTTCTCAAAATACTTTTTACCTTTGACCCCACAAATCAAATATTCCTTCCTTTAAAGAGTGTTTGATTTTTATTAAGAAGGGTGAAGAGATTAGGCTCTGCGAAACCCTGGCAACCAATCCTCAAGTTTAGGAGAACGGTGCCAAAACCTAATCCCGGAAAGCCGGGAGATGATAAAAATTTAACACGGAGACTATGAATTCGATTCATCTGACACACAACAACTTTATCATGCCGCTCATGCCTATGTGCATGTGCCGGTAAAAGCTTTGATTTGTAATCTGTCATTTTCTCAGTTAACAACCGGAAATCATGGAGAGATACCTGTATCTGTCTGTCCGGTATTTGTAAAATTAAAAATTAAATAAAATGAAAAACGGAAAAATAAAATTTGAAACACTACAGGTACATGCAGGTCACCAGCCTGATAAAGAGACTTTATCCAGAGCGGTACCTCTATACCAGACATCATCTTATGTCTTTAAAAGTGCAAAACATGCTGCAGATCTTTTCGATCTCGCTGAATGGGGCAATATCTATACGCGTATAAATAACCCTACGACCGATGTATTCGAAAAAAGAGTTGCAGCCCTTGAAGGAGGAGTCGCCTCTCTGGCAGTCTCATCGGGGCATGCTGCCCAGTTCATTGCGCTGACGACAATCTTGAAAAACGGAGAAAATTTTGTTACCTCACCTTTTCTCTATGGCGGTAGTCACAATCAGTTCAAAGTCACCTTTGCCAATTTCGGAATCGAAGCAAGATTTGCTAAAGATCTTAATCCCGGGTCTTTCGAAAAACTTATTGATGACAAAACAAAAGCCATTTATGTTGAGACAATCGGTAATCCGGGATTCGAGATCCCTGATTTTAAAGCGTTCTCAAAACTTGCGGTTAAACACGGACTACCGCTGGTTGTCGACAATACATTTGGTGCATGTGGTTATCTGTGCCGTCCGATTGAATATGGAGCCAATATTGTTGTGGAATCTGCAACGAAATGGATAGGTGGACACGGAACAAGCATCGGGGGAGTAATAACTGATGCCGGAAATTTTAACTGGAACAATGGAAATTTTCCTGTTTTTACTGAACCTGCCGAAGGTTATCATGGCAAAATCTTCGGAGAAATCTTCTCACAGACTTCTCCGGCAGGAAATATTGCTTTCATTGTGAAAGCACGTGTTGAGGGATTAAGGGACCTTGGTCCAGCGATCAGCCCATTCAATTCCTTCCTGTTTCTCCAGGGACTTGAAACCCTTTCTCTCAGAATGGAACGTCATATCCAGAATACACTTGCCCTGGCAAAATGGCTTGAAGCACATCCCGGAGTTGAAAAGGTAAATTATCCTGGTCTTAAGGGAAGTCCTTATCATGAACTCGCGAAAAAATATCTCCCGAAAGGAGCAGGAGGAGTTCTGAGTTTTATACTGAAGGCAAAGAAATCGAAAGTGGTAAAACTTGTTGAACATTTCGAACTGGTGAGTCACCTTGCAAATGTTGGAGACGCCAAAACACTTATCATTCAACCTTCTGCGACAACTCACTCACAACTTTCATCCAAAGAGCAGCTTGCTGTGGGTATTGATCCAGGTCTATTCAGGGTTTCAGTAGGGATAGAACATATTGATGATATTATCAACGATTTTGAACAGGCATTCAAACAGGTACTATAGAAATGACACAGGAAAAATTAAGAATTGGTTTATTCGGTTACGGCTGCGTTGGCCAGGGACTACATGATGTTCTGAACAGCAGTAAGGGGTTCAAAGCCGATATCGTGAAGATTTGCGTTAAGGATCGAACAAAAAAGAGAAGGATCCCGATGACAAATTTCACCTTCGATAAAAATGATATCCTGAATGATTCTTCAATCAACCTTGTGGTTGAGTTAATTAATGATCCGGATGAAGCATTCAACATTGTTACAACAGCAATGCGAAGCGGGAAAAATGTTGTGACTGCCAATAAGATGATGGTGGCAAAACATTTTAAGGAGCTTGTTGAGATGCAGGCAGAGTACAAAGTCTCCCTTCTTTATGAAGCCTCAGCAGGAGCGAGTATTCCCATAATAAGGAATCTTGAGGAATATTACGATAATGAATTGTTGTACTCATTGCGTGGAATTCTTAACGGAACCACAAATTATATACTCACAAAAATGCATAACGAGGGATTGCCTTATGCAGAAGCATTGAAAGAAGCACAGGAAAAAGGTTTCGCCGAATCCGACCCCACTCTTGATGTTGAAGGCTGGGATGCAAAATACAAACTTTGTATAATTACCGGTCACGCATACGGACTGTTTCTTGAACCGGAACAGGTCTTTCATTATGGGATCAATTCAATATCAAAATTTGATATCCAGTATGCAAAAGAAAAGGGATTTAAGATTAAGCTGGTACCATTTGTCGGCAAGACAAATGAAAACACAATAACCAGTTACGTTCTTCCGCGGTTTATTTCATCTGATAAATACCTGTATAATGTAGATAATGAATATAATGGAGTAATTACAGAAGCTGCATTTGCCGATAAACAGTTTTTCAGCGGAAAGGGGGCAGGTGGTCATGCAACAGGAAGCGCAGTTCTTTCGGATATATCCGCAAACTCATACGGTTACAGGTATGAATATAAAAAATTCCGGCAGGGAACAGTTTCCAAATATACCCGCGACTTTAAACTGGAGGTATACTTAAGGTATAATGAAGAAAAGGATAAAGAATTATTTGGATTTGAAGAAGTGTCGGAATACTTTAGCGGGAGATTTTATAAATATGTAATCGGAATTGTGAATCTGGAAAGACTTTACACTTTAAGGGAACACCTTCGCAATCTGGATGTTTTTATAGTGAATACAGGAAGAAAAGTAATACAATAATGAAATACTCTCTGGAAAATATTGTTCAACACAAGATCCTTATCCTTGATGGAGCGATGGGGACTATGATCCAGAAGCACCAGCTTTTGGAAAATGATTACCGTGGTAATGAGTTCAGAAATCATCCAAAGCTCCAGAAGGGGAATAATGATCTACTGTCCATCACTAAACCTGAAATAATTAAAGGCATACACCGTCAGTATCTTGAAGCAGGGGCAGATATTATTACTACTAATACATTTAATTCCAACAGGATCTCCATGTCGGATTATGGAATGGAGGACCATGTTTATAATCTGAATCTTCAATCGGCACATCTGGCTGCTGAAGCAATAAATGAATTTGAAAATTCCATTGAACCGGAAGAACATTTTATAGCCGGGACCCTGGGACCAACAAACCGTACAGCATCAATGTCGTCGGATGTCAATGATCCGGGTGCCAGGGCGATATCTTTTGATGAACTGGTTGATGCATATTCTGAGCAGGCCCGTGGACTTATTGACGGCGGGGTACATATCCTTCTTGTTGAGACAATATTCGATGTTCTGAACTGCAAGGCTGCTTTATTCGCAATTGATTCGGTATTTGAGGAAAAAGGGATAACACTTCCCGTGATGGTATCAGGTACAATTACCGATGCCAGCGGGAGAACATTAACAGGTCAGACTCTCGAAGCATTCATGGTATCTGTCTCACATTTTCCTCTCTTCAGCATAGGGCTAAACTGTGCCCTTGGAGCAGAACAGCTACGCCCATTTGTTGAGGAATTATCACTTAAGTCGGGATTTTATGTTTCAGTCCATCCAAATGCCGGCCTTCCAAACCAGTTTGGCGAATATGATCAGTCAGCATCATTTATGGCCTTAATTGCTGAGGATTTTATGAAAGAGGGATGGGTAAATATTATTGGAGGATGTTGCGGCACGACTCCTCAGCACATCCGGAAAATAGCAGAGGCATCAATACACTATAAACCCAGAGTAAAACCTGAAATTAAGAAATATACAAGGCTCAGCGGCCTTGAGGTCCTGACAATTACACCTGAAACCAACTTCGTGAATATTGGTGAACGGACCAATGTATCAGGATCAATAAAATTTGCAAGGCTCATAAGGGAGGAAAAATATGATGAGGCACTCGCAATTGCCCGGAATCAGGTTGAAGGAGGGGCGCAGATAATTGATATTTGTATGGATGAAGCCATGCTTGATTCGGAAAAAGCAATGGTAAAGTTTGTTAATCTGATAATGGCTGAACCTGATATCTCTAAGCTTCCGCTGATGATTGATTCTTCCCGCTGGAATACTATCGAATCGGCGCTTAAATGCATACAGGGAAAATCAGTTGTTAATTCTATAAGTCTTAAGGAAGGAGAAAAAGTATTTCTCGACCATGCCCGGACATTAAGGAAATATGGTGCTGCTGCTGTAGTTATGTTATTTGACGAAAGAGGTCAGGCCGACACCCTGGCAAAAAGAATCAGTGTTGCCGAAAGATGTTATCGGCTTCTGGTTGACAAACTGACATTCCCTCCTGAAGATATAATATTCGATCCCAATGTGCTGGCAATAGCAACAGGGATTGACGAGCATAATAATTATGCCATTGATTTCATTAAAACGACAGAATGGATCAAACAGAACCTTCCTTTTGCCAGGGTGAGCGGGGGAATAAGCAATCTCTCCTTTTCATTCCGCGGTACAGACAAGGTTCGCGAAGCCATACACGCGGTTTTTCTGTTCCATGCTGTTAAAGCCGGACTTGATATGGGAATTGTTAATCCTGGTATGTTGCAGGTTTACACTGAAATAGAACCCGATCTTCTTCATCTTGTTGAAGATGTTGTGCTAAACAGGAGAAAAGATTCTACTGAAAGGCTCGTGAAATTTGCAGAAGGGATAAAGAACGAAGGAAAGAAAGTGGAGAAGGAAGATGCCTGGCGGCAGCTAAACGTTATTGATAGGATCAAGCATTCTCTGATAAGGGGTCTCGATGAGTTTATTGAACAGGATGTTGAGGAGGCCAGGCCTCTTTACGGCCGGTCAATTGAGCTGATCGAAGGTCCGTTAATGGGAGGTATGAATGAGGTTGGAGATCTTTTCGGATCAGGAAAGATGTTCCTTCCGCAGGTCGTTAAGAGCGCCAGGGTGATGAAAAAAGCTGTTTCAAAGCTTGCTCCATATATTGAACAGGAGAGTGAAGGGAAAGAGAAAAAGGTTGCCGGAAAGGTTCTTCTTGCAACTGTCAAAGGAGATGTTCATGATATCGGGAAGAATATTGTTGGAGTTGTATTGTCATGTAATAACTATGAGATAATTGATCTTGGAGTTATGGTTCCGGCTGAAAAGATCATTGACACTGCTATTATTGAAAAAGTTGATATTATAGGTCTCAGCGGATTGATAACCCCTTCTCTTGAGGAAATGGTGCATGTTGCTTCAGAAATGGAACGGAGAGGTATCACTCTGCCTCTGCTTATAGGAGGTGCAACGACTTCCGAGATTCATGCTGCTGTGAAAGTTGCACCTGCATATTCAAATAGCGTCATTCATGTTAAAGATGCATCAAAGGCAGCCGGAGTAATATCATCACTGCTTCATCAAGACAATAGTTCTTATGTTTCCTCAGTAAAAACAAAGTATAAGAAGATGCGGGAGGACCATAGTTCACGGCAGACTGATAAGGTTTTTCTTTCATTAAAAGAAGCAAGGAGAAACAAGTATATTACTGACTGGCAAGCTATTAAGCTTTTTGAACCGGAGAAACCCGGACTTCATGTTTTCCACGATATAGATCTTAATGAACTTCAGAACTATATCGATTGGACCTTCTTTTTCTTTGCATGGAAATTATCAGGCAGATACCCTGCAATATTCAGTGATCCGGTAAAAGGTGCTGAGGCAAAGAAGTTGTTTGATGATGCCCAAATGTATCTGAAAAAAGTAGTTGATGAGAAGCTCCTGACAGCAAAAGCTGTTTTTGGATTATTCCCTGCGGTATCAGATGGGGACGATGTTAATGTCTTTTCGGATAAAGGCAAGAAGAAGATAAAATCTGTCTTCAGGTTTTTGAGGAATCAGGAGCCAAAAGAAAAAAGTGTCCCCAATCTCTCACTTTCGGATTATATTGCTCCTGAGAGCGCAGGATTGACTGACTGGATCGGAGCTTTTGTAGTGACAGCAGCTATTGATAATGAGGCGTTTGATAAATATAAAGAGGATGATTATGCTACTATAATGATCAGGATACTAACCGACCGGATAGCTGAAGCGGCTGCAGAATGGCTTCATGAAAAGATCCGGAGGGAATACTGGGGTTATGCAAAGCATGAAGATCTCACTATTGACGATCTGCTTAAACTGAAGTACAAGGGGATAAGACCGGCTCCGGGTTACCCTGCCTGTCCCGATCATACAGAAAAACAAGTTATCTTTGACCTTCTGGGAGCAGAGAAAGCAATAGGTGCAAGACTCACAGAAAACTTTGCGATGATACCACCTGCATCGGTAAGCGGGTATATTTTTTCACATCCCGGATCAACATATTTTAATTTAGGAAAAATAGACTCCGACCAGTTGAAAGATTATGCTAAAAGAAAGAATTTCACAAATGATGAAGCTGCAAAATGGCTTGCTCCAAATTTATGATATCACTTTGAAATGAATGTAATAGAAAAGATTAATAACGCAAAAGGGCCATTATTCACATTTGAACTCCTTCCTCCTCTGAAAGGGCATAGCATCGAACGAACTTATGCAGCTATTGACAGGCTCATGGAGTATGGACCTGCTTATATTAACTTCACATCTCACCGGAATGAAACAATTTTAAAGGAACGACCCGATGGACTTCTTGAGAAAAAGGTGGTTCGTCTCCGTCCCGGCACATTTGCTCTTGCTGCAGCTGTAAAATACAAATACAACATACTAGTGGTTCCGCATGTTCTTTGCGGGGGCTTCACTAAAGAGGAGACAGAGAATGTGCTTATTGAGATGAGGTTCCTCGGTATAGATGATGTTCTTGCATTGAGGGGTGATCCGCAGAAAGGAAGCCGCACATTTATTCCGGAGAAGAATGGCCATGCGCATACATATGAACTTGTACAGCAGATTGTAGATATGAACAAGGGTAAATACCTCGAAGATAATCTTGAAAATGCTGATCCTACCAATTTTTGTATAGGTGTGGCAGGCTATCCCGAGAAACATTTTGAAGCGGCTAACAGGCAGGTAGATATGGAGAACCTGAAACGAAAAGTTGATGCAGGAGCAAGTTATATTGTAACCCAGATGTTTTTTGATAACACCAGATTCTGCAGATTCCGTGATGAATGCAGAAAGACAGGGATAGCTGTTCCTATAATACCGGGCATTAAACCCATCTCGGCACTTAATGATATTAAGCTACTTCCCCAGACATTTCATATAGATCTTCCAAATGACCTGTTTTCTGCAGTAAATAAATGTAAAAATGACTTCGAGGCAAGAGAGGCTGGTATAGAGTGGGCCGTATCACAATCCAGGGAATTAATTAAACTGGGTGTCCCTGGAATTCATTACTACACACTGGGGAGGTCGGATAATATCGCGAGGATTGTCAAAGCTTCGTTTTAGAAATAATTAATCAACCACCTCCCCCTTTCGGGGTACTCCCCGCTTCAGCGGGGACGGGGTGGTTAAGAATCAGGCTATTATAACTTAAATGCTTTTTTTATCTTTTCCACATAATCAAGTTTTTCCCAGGCAAAGAATTCTACTTTTTTCTGGTAAACCTTTTTTCCGTTTCCGTTCAGAACTTTGGGTTTACTTCCGGGTACCTCGTAATATACATCAACAGTTTTTGAGTAACTATCACGGCCGAAATGCCCGTATGATGCTGTTGGAAGGAATACAGGGTTTTTCAGGCCAAAGCGCTGGACTATTGAATATGGCCGCATGTCGAAAAGTTTATTGACTGTCTGTGCAATTTCTCCATCGTGCAGAACATTTCCTTTTTTATCTTTTGGTTTCGCGGTGCCATAAGTATTTATATACAAACCAACAGGTTCAGCAACACCAATTGCATAAGCTACCTGGATCAGTACCTGGTCGCAAACACCTGCAGCCACCAGGTTCTTTGCGATATGACGCGCAGCATAGGCAGCTGATCTGTCGACTTTAGATGAATCCTTACCTGAGAATGCACCTCCGCCGTGAGCCCCATGACCGCCATAAGTATCAACGATTATTTTACGACCTGTCAGCCCGGTATCCCCATGAGGACCTCCGATGACAAATTTGCCTGTAGGGTTGACAAGAAGTTTGTAATCGCTGTCAAACAGTTTCTGAATTCTTGAAGGAAGTGTTTTTTTAACTCTTGGTATGAGGATTTTCTTAAGATCTTCTCCAATCTTCTGTTGCATAGCTTTCTCAGCAGCTTGTTCAGCTTTGTGTGATTTGTTTTTTGGCAGAAAAAATTCATCATGCTGGGTGCTGATAACTATTGTATCGATCCGGAGTGGTTTGTTATTGTCATCATATTCAACTGTAACCTGGGATTTACTGTCGGGTCGGAGATATTTCATCTGTTTGCCTTCATGTCTAATGGCTGCCAGTTCCTGAAGAAGCCTGTGGGCCAGCTCAATAGTTAATGGCATATAATTATCCATTTCACGGCAGGCATAGCCGAACATCATTCCCTGGTCACCTGCTCCCTGTTCTTCAGGTTTATTGCGGACGACACCCTGATTTATATCGCTTGATTGTTCATGAATAGTCGAGATAACACCGCATGAGTCGCAATCGAAACGGTATTCGGCTTTTGTATATCCGATGTTACGTATTACACTTCTGGCACTCTCCTGGTGATCGACCCATCCTGTTGTGCGGACTTCTCCGCCGCAGACAGCAAGCCCGGTTGTTACAAAAGTCTCGCATGCAACTTTTGACTCCGGGTCCCAGCGAAGGAATTCGTCAAGCAAAGAATCTGATATCTGATCGGCTACTTTATCGGGGTGGCCTTCTGAAACTGATTCGGAAGTAAATAAATATCCCATAATAATATTTATAATTTATTATTAAACTTCATAAAGGAAGATTGGTTGATTGTAAAAAAGGAATTGTCTGCGGTTTAGCATTTTTTTTCCTGTGGTTGCAATCAGCACAAATCTTTCCACTTATCTATTATGGTACAAAGCAACAAAAAATAATCGGAATAGCAAAAAGTTTATCCGCTGGTCAGATGTCTGAAGACCTCTTCAAGATTGGTCTCCTGTTTATTCAGCGAAAGAACAGTCAGATTATTTTTTACTGCAAAGTTGAAAAGCAAGGGACGGATATCCTCATCGCCTTCCGCCTCGATCATCCATATATTGTTCCGGATTTTTTTTACACTGCGCACGTTTCCAATTTCTGCAAGAGATGATTCCACAATATCCTTATCGAACTCAATCTGAATAACTTGTCTGTGGCGTTTAATTATAGAGTAAATTTTGCTCTTCTCTTCATCAGCTACGATAACCCCCTTATCAATAATTATAACTCTGTTGCATATTGCTTCAACCTCCTGCATAATATGAGTTGAAATCATCACCGTTTTCTCCTTTCCGACTTCTTTTATGAGATTTCGTATCTCAACGATCTGATTCGGATCAAGGCCGGTGGTAGCCTCATCGAGTATCAGGACGGCTGGATTGTGGATAAGAGCCTGTGCCAGTCCGACCCTTTGTCTGTATCCTTTTGAGAGTGAACCAATCTTTTTATTCTGTTCAGGAGCTAGTCCGGTCAGTTCAATTATATTATCTGTCTGCTTTTTCCCTGATGAGTGAGTCTTATAAATTGAAGCCACGAAACCAAGGTATTCCCTGACGTACATTTCCGGATAAAGAGGATTGTTCTCAGGTAGATAACCAATCTGCTTTTTAACTTCGAGATTATCATCTTCAACGGCAATACCATTAACATATGCTTTTCCTGATGATGCAGGGATGAAACCGGTAATAATCTTCATCATAGTTGACTTACCCGCGCCATTAGGGCCAATAAACCCGACTATTTCACCGGTCCTTACTTCGAACGAGATGTTATCGAGAGCTTTCTGTTCGCCATAAAACTTTGAAACTCCCTGTACTACAATGGACATAATCCGGATATTATTTTTTCATTATCTGTTGTAAAGATAATGTAAGGCGATTCTTTTATGATCCCCAGCCGCCCATAAATTGTCCCACACTGGCAAACGATGCTTTTGGATTTACGCAACAGACAGGTATCCTGGAACTGTTGGCAATTATATATTGTTCTGAAGCTCCTACCATATAATCAGCAAAAGTAATATTCTTCGTAGTTACTATCAGAATCAGGTCGGCATTAATCTTTTGTGCAAAATCGATTGTCTGTTCAGCTATCTTACCTTTTGGCATATCGTGGATCTCGTATTCTATATTATTTTGTATCAGGTATTTGATAGCAAAATTCAAATTAGTTTTTGTCTTTCTTAATATGTATCTATCGGTGCTTACGGAAACAAGCATATGAACCTTCGACTCAAAGTATTTTCCCATAAAAATGGCCATTTTTATCTTCTCCTTGTTTTCACCCCTGAAATCAACAGGGAAAACAATATTGTGATACCTCTCCTGATCGGCAGGAGGATCCTGTACAACAATAAACGGGATCTTTGATTTTACGATGACTTTTAATGCCCAGCTGCCGGTAAGCTTTTGCATCCCCTTCATACCATGCGTGCCCATAACCACCAGATTGGCTTCCTTTTCATTTGCAAAATCGGCTATAGCAGAAAATATACTTCCTTTAGAAATATGATAAACGATGGGGACATTGTATTTTTTACCGTTTTCTTCAACTAAACGTTTTAACTGTGCGGTTTTTTCCGCATAGGTTTTGGGAGTGATGCCTGTATCTACTATGTGCAAAAGACATATATCATTACCTACCATACGGCTTATTTTTACGGCATGTGCTAACGCATATTCAGCAACATGAGAAAAATCCCATGGCACAACTATAAGTTTCTTCGGTTCTTCCATAGCTTCTGAT
Organism: Bacteroidales bacterium; assembly: GCA_017882305.1. Lineage (GTDB taxonomy): Bacteria > Bacteroidota > Bacteroidia > Bacteroidales > VadinHA17 > LD21. Next base: position 22,167 of record JADGPU010000039.1, read on the forward strand.
TATTTTCAATTTTATATCCAAAGTTATTCAGATTTTACCACTTTTCAAACCAATATGCGTTCTTTAAGCTCAAAGCACAGAGCACAGAGCGCAAAGATGTACATCTTCTGCCCTGTGTCCTGCGCCCTGCGCCTTATTGTTAATAACTATTATATAGGGTATTTATTATTGATTCCGGTCAAATAATCTGAAGAAGAAGGTTCTGACGCACAAAAATAGTGCCATAATGAAATTAAAGAAGTCTCTTCTACCTTAGCGGCTAACATTTTATTATTTTTGCAAATCTGTTTTTTTTTGATATTAAATGTTCATGATGAAAAGAATTAAAATAAAAAACTTGTTATCCAACCCGGAGTTGGGATCAGACATATTAGTGAAAGGATGGGTAAGAACCAAGAGGGGAAATAAGAATATTCTCTTTATTGCTCTGAATGACGGATCGACAATAAACAATATCCAGGTTGTAGTGGAAGCCGCATCTTTTGATGATAATCTTCTGAAAGAGATATCTACAGGAGCCTGTATAGCTGTTACAGGTAAGCTGATTAAGTCGCAGGGACAGGGTCAGAATGTCGAAATAAGCGCTGCCTCCATTGAACTTTATGGGAAAAGCGACGCTGAAACGTACCCTCTTCAGAAGAAAGGACATTCGATGGAGTTTCTCAGAGAGAATGCCCATCTGCGCTTCAGGACCAATACATTCGGTGCTGTATTCAGAATAAGACATGCAATGGCCTTCGCTATTCACAAGTACTTTAATGATAAAGGATTCTTCTATCTTCATACTCCTATTATTACCGGGAGCGATTGTGAAGGAGCAGGAGAGATGTTCCATGTTACAACTATGGACCTGAAGAACACGCCACATAATGAGGATGGTTCCGTAGATTATAAAAATGATTTTTTCGGGAAAGAGACAAATCTGACAGTTTCCGGCCAGCTCGAAGGTGAACTTGGTGCCCTTTCTTTAGGAGATATCTACACATTCGGACCGACGTTCAGAGCGGAAAATTCAAACACACCAAGGCACCTTGCCGAGTTCTGGATGATAGAACCGGAAATGGCATTTTACGACCTGGTTGATAATATGGATCTTGCAGAAGATTTTGTTAAATATCTGATCAGATATGCACTCGATAACTGCTTCGAAGATCTTGAGTTTCTTAATAATATGATTGATAAAGCCCTTCTTGAAAAACTTAAATTTGTTGTTGAGAATGAATTTGTAAGAATAACATATACAGAGGCGGTTTCAATTCTCACATCTTCGGGGAGAAAATGGGAATACCAGGTTGCCTGGGGCCGCGACCTGCAGGCTGAACATGAAAGATACCTTGTTGAAGAGCACTTCAGAAGGCCCGTAATCCTTACAGATTATCCTAAAGAAATTAAGGCATTTTACATGAAACAGAATGACGATGGCAAAACTGTAAGAGCCATGGATGTTCTGTTTCCTGGCATCGGTGAAATAATCGGCGGATCACAGAGAGAAGAGCAATATGACAGGTTGCTTTCGCGTATTAAAGAGTTGAAGCTGCAGGAAAAGGATTTCTGGTGGTATCTCGATACAAGAAAATTCGGTTCCGCACCTCATAGTGGATTTGGTCTCGGGTTTGAAAGGTTAATATTGTTTGTCACGGGAATGACTAATATACGGGATGTAATACCATTCCCAAGGACACCAAAGAATGCTGAATTTTAAAAAATCTGATCCAGGATACATAAATTGAAAAGAAAAGGATGTTAAAGCAAAGGTTACAGCAGAAATTGCTTCAGAAACTTTCACCGCAGCAGATCCAGATGATCAAACTGCTGGAAGTTCCTACTTTGCAGATTGAACAGCGTATTAAAAAGGAACTGGAGGAAAACCCTGCCCTTGAGGAAGGTGCCGAGGAAGAAGAGATTCCGGCAGAAGCAGAAGAAGATCAGTTCGAGGAGAAAGATAAAGATCAGGAGGAATTCACAATCGATGATTATATTGAAGACGACGATATTCCTGATTACCGCCTTCAGGCAAAAAACTACAGCAAAGATGAAGATAAAAGGACCGAGATACCCTTTTCTGTAGGATTTTCATTTCATGAGCATCTCGAATCACAACTTGGTCTGAGGGATCTTACCGTAAAGCAGAAAATTCTTGGAGAATATATCCTGGGAAATATCGATGAAGATGGATACCTTAGAAGAGAACTGATAAACATTGTTGATGATCTTGCTTTCCTTCAGAATGTTGAAACTACTGAAAGTGAACTTGAAGAGGTCCTTCAAATAATTCAGGATCTTGAACCTGCCGGAGTCGGTGCCAGAACCCTCAGGGAATGCCTTTTGCTGCAGATTGAAAAACGCGACAATTCTCAGCCTCCAATGAAGCTTGCTCATAAAATTCTCGATTTACATTTTGAAGAATTCACAAAAAGACATTACGATAAAATCATTTCTCGACTCGATATAACTGAAAATGAACTTAAAGCTGCCATCGATGAGATTTTAAGACTTAACCCCAAACCGGGAGGAGTTTACAGCGATCCATTTAATAAAACATCACAACCAATAATCCCTGATTTCATCCTGGAGCTTTCTGAAGACGGTTTCGACCTCCATCTTAATTCCAAAAACCTTCCTGAACTCAGATTAAGTTCAGCATATAGCGAAATGCTTCATTCTTATAGTAAAGATAGAAGTCAGAAAAAAGAGATGAAAGATGCTGTTCTTTTTGTTAAACAGAAAATCGATTCTGCCAGGTGGTTTATAGATGCAATAAAACAGCGACAAAACACACTTCTTCTTACAATGAATGCTATTCTCGAATACCAGCAGGAGTACTTCATTGACGGTGATGAGACAAAATTGAAACCAATGATCCTGAAAGATGTTGCTGAAATGACAGGTCTCGACATCTCAACCGTCTCCAGGGTAGCCAACAGTAAATTTGTTCAAACTCACTTTGGGATATTTCCTCTGAAGTTTTTCTTTTCAGAGGGACTTCAGACAGATAGCGGAGAAGAAGTATCTACCAGAGAGATAAAACGGATTTTACAGGATTGTATTGAAAATGAACAAAAACGCCGACCGTTAACAGATGAGAGTCTCACTGATATACTCCAGGAAAAGGGTTACCAGATAGCACGCCGGACTGTGGCGAAATATCGTGAACAACTAAACATTCCCGTTGCCAGACTGAGGAGAGAAATATGAGAGCTAATGACAGACCAAAAGATATTCTCGATACTCTGGCAAAAATAATTGCCATAATTTTTCATCCATTGCTGATGCCTGTTTATGGATTGGCAATCATTTTTTCAGCACCAACCCTGTTGGAGTATCTTCCTTTTAATGTAAAGAAATTATTGATACTTATTATGCTGGTTAATAATGTTTTGTTACCTCTTTCTTTATTGCCTTTTTTCATTCACAGGAATATCATCACCTCATGGACCATCAGTGAAAAAAAAGAACGGAATATCCTTCTTATAATTACAACTGTCCTCTATTGCGCTACCTCATTTATAATTTTCAGGTTCCCCATTCCCGGGTTTTTGAAATCATTTATTTTTGCTTCTGCATTTCTATCACTGATGGTCACTGTGATCAATTTCTGGTGGAAGATATCAATTCATTCTGTTGGTGCAGGTTCACTTATAGGTCTGGTATTAATCCTTTCTTTGAAAATGTTAACCCCGTTGGAATGGTATCTGATTTTAACGATAATTGCAGGAGGATTGATCCTCTCCTCAAGATTGAAACTTAATCTCCATAACCCACAGCAGGTGTGGGTCGGATTGTTAGCCGGTTTTTTTGGATTAACCATCTCTATGATGCTTTTCCAGCAGTTCATTTAACGCTTCAGTTAAAAGGATACTGCTTTGCAAGTTTACTTCACTTTGCCATACAGTTTTTCGCGGACAGAGTAGAATGTCGGCTTTTATTTCACCCTGAGAAACAGTATAGAACCACCCCTTTTCTGAAAGGTATTCTGCAAGGTATTCCTGTTCGGTCTGACCCGGTGTGGGAATAATCAATGCGGTGCAGTTGAGACTCACAAGCTCCATAATTGTGGTATAGCCCGACCTGGTAATTATACTATCACTGCCTGCTATAATTTCTTTCATCATGGAAGCAGGAAGGTGGTTATAAAAGGTAATGTTCCCAATCGTGCCAATTTCGCTTCTATTCCCCGGCTTCCCCTCAAACATAATAGTTTGAGGTTCTTTGTCTTTCAGAAGCGTCACAAGTTTCTGTTTGAGAATTTCCCTTTGAGGTTCCGGCCCTGAAAGAATAACCGTGTTATGATGAAATTTTACATCATTCTCATTCAAGGATTGCTCTGGATCGATAAACCTGGATAAAATCCCGATATACCTTACATTATCAGGTAGTTTTATACCATGTGATAATCTGCCTGAAAGGTTCAGATTACCCGGCAAATCGGGAATAAAACAAAGAGAATACTTTTTAATGATCTTACGATGCAATAGTACTCCCAGGGGTTCCAGAAATTTCAGAGACTTTGGTAAAGGAATCAGGGGCATATGGGTTACATAGACAGAGGTGACATTTTTGTTCCATAACCCGAACCGGTTATCGCTGATAATTATATCAACTGCATATTCTGAGATAATTCTTTTTAACCTGTGGTGTTCCACTAATATATGGTATAGAAGAACAGGTATTTTAAACAGCATAGAAAGATATTGGGGAAGGAATCGGGAATAACCGGGTTTGAAACCCGTGAAGTTTATATAAGATAATCCGGGCAATTCATTCCGGAACAGGGATAAATGTTCTTCTCCTGAGGCAATAATGATATTATTATTCAGCTCCCGAAGTTTCCTGGCAAGAGGTATCATTCTGGCGGCATGACCCAATCCCCACTCCAGGGGACAGATTAGTATGTTGTAATTTTTATTCAATCTTAGCCGGAAACCTGTGTTTTGATGCCAATCGATTCTACCAATGCGGCGATTCGCTTTAGTTCAATAAGGCGCACTTTATTTAATCTGGCTTTCTCCGGAGTATCTCTGGATATTGTATATATCATAACTTCAGAGGGCCTGATTCTGTCAATTGCTTTAAGCCATGCATTAATTTCAACCGGAGTTGTATTATCTATTACTTTACCGTTATGTGTTCCCCGCAGAAAGAGTGTCTGAATGATAACTTTTCCATTGAATCCGATGAGGCTATTAATAAGATCTTCAACATTAATATTAACTCTTGGCTGGTTGTGTATTTTAATCGTAGAATCAAAAGCAGAGTCGAGTTTAAGAATGTTCATATCGATTTTTAACAGGGCAGCTTTTATCAGAGGATTTGAAATTGTCGTCGCGTTTGACAATACAGCGATTTTTGCTTTTCTAAAGTATTTATCTCTCAATATTATACTGTCATCAATTATCCCTGGGAAATCCGGGTGAAGGGTGGGTTCTCCGTTACCGGCATAAGTTATTACATCGGGGGCAAAGCTCTTTTTATTCAGCTCTGAAAGCCTGAGTTCAAGTGCATTATAAACTTCTTCGCGGCGGGGAAGACGGCTGACAGCTTTTTCAATATCCCGTGTCCATCCGCATTCACAATAGATGCAATTGAAATTACAAATCTTTGTTTTAGTTGGCAATAAATTTATTCCAAGTGAGACACCCAGCCGCCTGCTTTTGACAGGTCCGAATATTATCTTATCAAAAAGAAATGTGGCCATCCTTCGTTTTCTTTTACAGGTTTCAAAAGTAAGTAAAAATGAAATCCATTAACCGCAAAGCTCACAAAGTTTTCGCAAAGGCC
>JADGPU010000111.1 GCA_017882305.1 Bacteroidales bacterium
ATGATAAAAAGAAATCTAATTATACCAGTCCTCATAATTCTCTCTTTAATGCCGGTCAATGCCCAGATAAAGAAACAGGAGACCGGACTTAAAAGAGAAATTACTTTGTATAATCCTTACAAACCATCTCTCCCGGAATCCAAAAAGAGGAGCTTCCTGCCTGATATGAACGATACCTCGAAAGTCAGACCTGACTTCCGTTATGATGTAAAGACTACCCCTTTTCTTCCTGAATATACAATCAGTCCGATTAAGGCAGCTTCCTTACTGCCCGATCCCCTGCCTAAGCTTTACAAAGGGTATATAAATTTAGGTATCGGGAATTATCTCACCCCGCTGGCTGAAATTAGTATGACAAATGAGCGATCGAAGAAAGGATCAATTGGATTCTACGGCCGGCATTTTTCATCCAACGGAAAGATTGTACTTGATAATGGCGCGAATGTTTTTGCAGGATATATGGATAACGACGTCTCTCTTTTTGGCAGTAAATTCTTTAGAAACAACGTCCTTAAAAGCTCAGTCGATTTCAGTCAGAAAGTCAGATATGCTTATGGTTATGCTCCATTCACTACGGAATATTTCAATCCTTTCTTAATGGACTTTACACCTGAGAAAAGTGATATCAGGATGCGATATAATAATTTAGGGACCAAAGTTTCATTATCATCTTTAACTCTGGATTCAGCAAACTTCTCTTATAAATTCAATGTTTATTATAATTACTTTTACAATGAAAGAAAACTATTTCAGAAGAATGTCGGGTTTTCAGGGATAATGGCAAAATCATATGAAGGATTTTATATTGGTTCCGGCATAAACTATGACTATTACCGGATTCCTGACTCTCTTTTAGCCTCTCCGAAATACATTGCCTCAATAAGTCCTTTCATAAAAAAGAGTTCTGAACAGTGGAGTTTTCAACTCGGAATTGAGGCATTGCTTGATAAGAATATGATTGCATCTCCGAAGTTTCATCTGTATCCTGATGCTAATTTCAACTTAATTATTGTCCCCTCTTATGTAAGTTTTTTTGCAGGATTATCCGGCAAACTGGATAAGAATGAGCCATCGAAAGTCATTTCTGAAAATCCGTATTTAATCCGCGATGGCAGCCTTTTTAAGTTGCCAAATACTAGTCATGACCTTGTTATTTCCTCAGGGTTGAAAGGAAATACAGGATTAGGTGGAAATTACATGCTGTCAGCGTCATACTCACTGATCAGCAATATGATTTTCTATTCCAATATATTCATCCCTGATAGTGTCCTTGTTACTGCCAGGGGAAGTTATTTTTCTGCTCTTACCGACGATGTGGAGCTTCTAAATGTTCATGCGGAAATGAGTGGACCAATAAATGATAAACTATCATTCACTGGTGCGGCAAATCTATATAAATATACTCTTTCCAGATTTGAGTATGCATGGAATAAACCGGATTGGGATGCTAAGATTAGGTTAAAGTATAATCTCAGGGAAAAGATTATTGCCGGCTTTGAAATTACAGCTCAGGGTCAGCGCAGGGAGATAGTAAATGGAGGTCTTCTGATTCCAGCTGCAAATCCAACTGTACTTCCCATTTCTCCTGACACAAGAGTTATAATCAAGATGCCATCATATTTCAATCTTAATCTAAGTGCAGAATATCGTTACTCCAAAATACTCTCATTCTGGACAAAACTCAATAATATCTCGAATAAACGCTATTTTGAGTGGGAATTTTATCCTTCACAGGGATTCCTTTTTATGTTTGGGTTTACGTATAGTCTTTAAGATCGGTTTGCGGCAAAAAAAAAGCAGACTTTCAGACTTCAAGACATCCGGACAACAAGACGAGTTTTTAGTGTTAATTTCTTACTGAAAAATGTGTATTATTTTTAACATTTTTTTAAGGAAAAACAATTTAAAATCCGTATATTTGTCTCGATAATTAATAATCATAATATCAATAATTTATAATAGGAAAAGTGAGGTTGATTCTAATGACTGGAAACAGTAAAAAAGATATCCGGATTTCATTACCAAAAAAGCAAGTTTGATGTCGTTAAAAAGGAGTCAGATCAGATAGGGCACCTCAGTAATATTTTGTTCAATTATTTAAAAATTGATTTTAAAACAGGTTGATTTAAAAATAAAGGAATAATGAGCGAGAAAGAAAAGAAATTGCAGGACAGTAAGGACTATTCAGCAGATAATATTCAAGTGCTGGAAGGTCTTGAGGCTGTGAGGAAAAGACCTGCAATGTACATCGGGGATATCGGCGTAAAAGGGTTACATCATCTTGTATATGAGGTTATTGATAACTCCATCGATGAAGCGATAACAGGCTTTTGTACTAAAATTGAAGTTGTGATTCATGAAGATGGCTCCGTAAATGTTACGGATGACGGAAGAGGTATCCCCACCGGAATAATGGAAAAAGAACAGAAATCTGCGCTTGAGGTAGTTATGACTGTCCTGCATGCTGGTGGAAAATTTGATAAAGATTCATACAAGGTGTCCGGTGGTCTTCATGGTGTCGGGGTATCTTGTGTGAATGCACTTTCAGCACAGCTTTCTGCTGTTGTCATGAGGGAAGGCAAGATTTTCAGGCAACAATATGAAAAGGGGAAACCTGTTACTGACGTAGAAGTTATTGGAAAATCAGATAAGTCAGGAACTTCTGTGACTTTTAAACCCGATGGCACTATCTTTCAGACAACGGAATTCAACTTCGAGATTCTTTCAGCGCGTCTTCGTGAGCTGGCTTTCCTTAACAAGGGAATATTGCTCACTATCAAAGATATGAGAGAGCTCATTGACGATGGCAATGGAGGAACAGCCCGATATGAAGAATTTCGCTCTGAGCTGGGTCTGAAGGAATTTGTTGAATATCTTGATTCAAACAGGGAAAGGCTTATTGAAAAAATTATTCATATAACATTTGATAAGACTGAAATTCCGGTTGAGATTGCCCTTCAGTACAATAATTCATTCTCGGAGAATGTCCATTCCTATGTAAATAATATAAATACTATTGAAGGAGGCACTCATCTTGCCGGATTCAGGAGAGGCTTAACTCGTACACTAAAAAAATATGCTGAAGATTCAGGGGCTACTTCAAAACTGAAATTTGATATTAATGGTGATGATTTTCGTGAAGGACTTACTGCAATTATTTCAGTTAAAGTTGCTGAACCGCAGTTTGAAGGTCAGACTAAAACCAAACTTGGAAACTCTGAGGTAATGGGTGCTGTCGATCAGGCTGTCAGTACGATGCTTACGAACTACCTTGAAGAGAATCCAAAAGATGCAAGGATCATTGTTCAGAAGGTAATACTTGCAGCAACTGCCCGACATGCTGCACGTAAAGCAAGAGAACTTGTACAGCGTAAAAACGTATTATCAGGTTCCGGACTTCCAGGCAAACTGGCCGATTGCGCTGACAGGGACCCGGCCAATTGCGAGATATACCTCGTGGAAGGTGATTCTGCAGGAGGAACAGCCAAGCAGGGCCGTGATAGGGGTTTTCAGGCTATTCTGCCATTGAGAGGAAAGATATTGAATGTTGAAAAGGCAATGCAACACAGAATATATGAGAGCGAAGAGATCAAAAATATATTTACTGCACTTGGTGTCAATATCGGAACTGAGGATGATAGCAAAGCACTTAATATCACAGGACTTCGTTATCATAAAATCATTATCATGACTGATGCTGATGTGGACGGATCCCATATTACAACACTCATCATGACCTTCTTTTTCAGATATATGCAGGATCTGATTAAAGGTGGAAATATCTACATTGCTACTCCTCCTCTGTACCTGATTAAAAAGGGTAAAACGGAACGCTACTGCTGGACTGAAGATGAACGTGAGGCGGCAGTTCAGGAGATGGGACAGGGAAAAGAATCTTCTGTTGGTGTCCAGAGATACAAAGGTCTTGGTGAAATGAACGCCGAACAGCTATGGTCAACAACAATGAATCCGGAGACAAGGACCCTGAGACAGGTTACAATTGAGAGCGCTGCAGAGGCTGATCATATATTCTCCATGCTTATGGGTGATGAGGTTCCTCCTCGCAGAGAGTTTATAGAAACTCATGCAAAGTATGCCAAGATTGATGTCTAAAAGCTAAGAAGTGCAAAAAATTATAGCAGTTTTTTTCCTTCTCCTTGCTCCACATATATTGAAAGCACAGGAACCAGCCAAAGTTTTATCTTCTGTTTTTGATGAGGCTTTAACAGACAGGACCGAATATAACAACCTTGAATATTTGTGTAAGCATACAAAGGGAAGAATAGCGGGTTCGCCTGCTGCTGAAAAAGCCATTGAGTATACCAGGCAAGCTCTTATAAGTGCAGGTGCTGATACTGTTTGGTTGCAGAAAGTGCGTGTACCTCATTGGGTGAGAGGTACTGAGAAATGTACAGTAACATCATCAGTCCATGGAACAAAAGATCTGGCAATTACAGCTCTTGGTCTTTCTGTAGGCACAAATGAAAATGAATTAACATCAAACGTTATTGAAGTTCATAATTTTGAAGAGCTTAAGACATTAGGTATCCAAAGTATTCAGGGCAAAATTGTTTTCTTTAACCGGCCTTTCGACAATAAATTAATTAATTCATTTTCTGCTTATGGAGGCGCTGTAAATCAGCGTACTACGGGACCTTCAGAAGCCTCTGAATATGGTGCAATAGCTGTTATTGTAAGGTCGATGACACAGTCTCTTGATAATTTTCCTCATACCGGAGTTACCCGTTACGCTGATAGTGTCAATAAAATACCAGCAGTGGCAGTTTCTACACTGGATGCTGAACTATTAAGTCAATGGTTGAAAACCGATCCCTCACTTACTCTTCATCTGGTTTCATCATGCAGGAACTATCCCGACACATTGTCTTATAACGTTATAGGTGAAGTTTATGGTTCTCTTAAACCTCATGAATATATCACAGTCGGAGGGCATCTGGATGCATGGGATATTGCTGAGGGAGCTATTGATGATGGCGGGGGATGTGTTCAGGCAATTGAAATGATACGGATTTATAAAAAGCTTGGTATAAAACCAAAGCGGACAATGAGAGCAGTTATGTTTATGAACGAAGAGATGACTGGCACCGGAGGAAAGACCTATGCCGAAGAGGCAAAAAGGAAAGGTGAAGTGCATTATGCTGCTCTTGAATCTGATCGTGGAGTTATGAGTCCCCGTGGATTTGGATTCGAAGCAGATGGACCAAAACTTGAAAAACTCCAGACTTTAGCTTCCTGGTTCGCTCCGTATAATATCAGAGATTTCGACAAGGGAGGAGGTGGTTCCGATATAGCGCCTCTTAAAGCTTTGGGTGCATTACAGATTGGCTATATACCTGATTCACAAAGATATTTTTGGTACCATCATTCTGCAAATGACACTTTCGAACAGGTAAATATCCGTGAACTCCAAATGGGTAGCGCGGCAATAGCTTCCCTGATTTACTTAATCGACTTATTTGATTTATAACTCTGTGGTTTTGAGAGTCCTCCGTGTCGCTCTATGACAGTTCTTTTTTGTTACACAGAGATACACAGAGGGTCCACAGAGTTGCACAGAGAATTGCTAAACTCCAAATACTTTCCTCCTGATTACGACAGCATAATCAGTACAGACTTCACTGCAACAGAAACATCTTATGCATTTATTATCTGTCAGTAGTATATGATTTTTTTTTGATGGAAACGGCAATATTGCCTGAACCGGACAAATATTAACACACTTCTGGCACCATGTGCAGCTTTCATGTATAAAAACCGGCCTTCTTTCAAGTTTTTTCAGGAATTTAATCCTTTTCATTACAAACTTCAAAGCAATATTATTAGTTGCTGAAATTGGGATTTTCATGAACCCTTTCTTTATAATGCTGCTTATTTCAGGTCCATCATAAATTATTTCATCTTCCGATTGTAACCAGTTCTTCCTGAAAAAAGCTGTCCTTGAAGTCGGGATAAGTAAGGGTTCATAACCTGCAATCCGGCTGGCTATGATATCAAGTATAAGCGGATTTGTTGAACCGAATAGCAGTCCTATTTTAACAGGTAATCCACGACCAGGGCCAGGGCCTTCCATTCCCATTATACCATCCATCAGAAAATAATCAGGAGTAACAGCTTCATTAAGATCCACCAGAAACTCTGCAAATTTGCTCCTGTCCTGGTGCAAGGCATGCTGTCTCCCCTTACTGAAACCTGGTACCATACCAAGAGTGTTTTTTATTGCCCCTGTAAAATAAACAAGTTCGTGGTTTTTGAATTTAGGAAGAGAAATAATAAGATCCACCTGATCTACGATAGCTGCAACCCTTATCTTACCCTTCCTAAGTGATTTCTCTACAGGATTCGCCATGAAATCAATCCATTTGGCCCCGGTTGTTTCGCAGACCTTGAAAATACCCGATTTCTCACCCTTGAATTTCTGCATGTGAACTGCCGGAGAATCCCCTACCATAACAGTAGCTCCCTTAGATTGCAGGAACCGGACCATTGCCTCCACAACCACAGGATGAGTAGTTATGCATTTTGAAGGATCATCATCTGTAAGAATATTCGGTTTTACGAGTACCCTTTTCCCTTTGACATCGGGTCCGTCGGTTTTTAAGTATATTTCTGAAATTATATCATAGACCTCATAAAGATCATATTCGCTGCACTTTCTTATAGCAATCTTATTATTCATCATTTCTTTCCCTTAAAAAGTGCGCAAATATAGGCAATGTTTGAAATGCTATCCGGTTTTATCAATTATTCAATATCAATTCTCTGATATTATCTTCGATTTCCGAAATAATTTTTTTTGAAGGGCCGGAATAATTGTTAATTATTATGCTGAACACCATTTCTTTACCTGAAACTGTAGTTAAATATCCTGCGAAGCCTTTCACCCTGGTCATTGAACCGCTTTTTGCTTTGAGCCGGGAATTGAAGAGAGGATCCATAAAATAATTTTTGAGGGTTCCGTTTTTTCCTGCATCAGGCAAGGATGAATAATATTCAGAGAAGTACTTTCCTTTGTTTTTCATATAAAACAGGAGATTGACCAATTCTTTGGTATTGATAGCATTAAGAGGCGACAGGCCACTTCCGTCTTCGATAAACATTCCATTTGTATCTATACCGGAATTTTTAAGAAATTCAATAATAACTTCAGCACCAGATGCAGTTGATCCGTTGTTTTTGAATTTCTTCCCTAATTCCTTAATCAGGTGTTCGGCAAAAAGATTTACACTTTCATGGTTCAGTACCTCAATTATGTCAGTGAGTGGGGGAGAGATGGTTTCTGTAATCGGCACAACCTTTTCCGTATTATAATTTTGTTCTAATCTGATTGTGGTTGGATCACCTGAAATTTTTATGCCGCTGGCCTTAAGTTTTTTATTTACTATTTTAGCCAGAAGAAGGGGAGGATCGGTAACTGAGGCTTTCAGGACAAAATCGTCCTGGTTAACCGGAATGTCTCCTGCAAGCCATCCTCTTGTACTGTAAGGAGCTGCAAAAACATAACCTTCATCTGTGGTACCTGAGGCAACGAGAAAGTTAGATAATTCAAACCGGCATTCATCCGGGATAATCTCTTTAATTGCCGCAGGGAAACTACCGGAAAATGTTTTCAAATGAATTTCGTAAGTGTTATCATATACAGATAATCCGTACGCTCCTGCACCATAATAATTACCCTCATCTTCCCAGAGCCATTTTGCCGGGACAGGCAAATAATCGTAGTATGAGTCGTCTGTGATGACCCTTCCTTTTATTCTTTTAATTCCAAGTTTTTTAATTTCTTCAACCCAGCTGGCTAAGAAACCGTTGTAGTGTTCAGAAAAATACTTTGAGCCCAATGCCGGATCACCTCCTCCAGTAATGATGATATTCCCCTTCAATCTTCCTGATCTTTTATTCAGTGATCCGGTATAACCTACCGCAGTTTTGAAGGTATATCCGGGGCCAAGCAATTCAAGGGCAGCAGCTGATGTAATAAGCTTCATTACTGAAGCAGGAGTAAGGCTTGTTCCTGAATTATAATCAAATAAGATATCACCTGTTTTCGCATCTGCAACACACAAAGAGACAGATGCATGTGCCAGAGAGGAATCAGCAAGAAATGTCTCGGATGATTTTTCCTGTGAATAGGAACAAATAGTTAAAAATGCTAGTGAAAATATAAAGAATATAATCCTCATTTCTGGACTGATTTATTTAGTTCGAGAGTTGACAATAACCCGCATGCAGCCTGTATGTCTGCACCGCGGCTTTCTCTGATTGTTGTCAGTATTCCTTTTGCATTAAGGGCCTCTTTAAAATTAATAGTGGTTCCCATATTGGGACTCTGGAACTCTGAACCGGGAATTGGGTGAAAACGGATTATATTGATACGGCATTTTATTCCGTTCAGAATCCTGGATAGCTCTTTTATATGGGCAGGAGTATCATTTACTCCTTTAAAAAGGATATATTCAAAAGAGACTCTTCGCTGGCCGTTAAAATCGAAATTACGGATTATATCCAGCACCTCTTTGACAGTGTTGGTACGTTGAATCGGCATAAGCTTTCTTCTCTCTTTGTCGAATGGAGAGTGCAGGCTTACAGCAAGATGGCATCGGCTTTTTTCAAGAAATTCCTTTATTCCGGCTATCATTCCGACTGTGCTAACCGTGATCCGGGTTGGGCTCCAGGCATATCCCCATTCGCCGGTAAGAATATCAAGGCTCTTAAGTACTTCATTAATATTGTCTAAAGGTTCACCCATTCCCATATAGACTATGTTTGTAAGGTTCGTGAACTCAGGTAAACTTCTGAACTGGTTAAGAATCTCATTTGAGGATAAGTTTCCCTGGAAACCCTGCTTACCTGTCATGCAGAAAATACACCCCATTTTACATCCGGCCTGTGATGAAACACAAATAGTAGCACGATCATCATCAGGAATATAGGCTGTTTCTATATATTTGTCATTCAAAACTTTATAAAGGTATTTTTTAGTGCCGTCAGAACTTTTGGATTCATTTACAGGCGCAGAAAGGCCGATTTCATAATCAACCGAAAGAAGCTCTCTTGTTTTTTTTGACAGGTTTGTCATTTCATCAATTGACCGGATCTCTTTTTTATATAGCCAGTCAGAGATTTGTTTTGCTGCAAAACCCGGCAATCCGATCCGTTTTGTAACTGAAATCAGTTCATTTAAAGTCTTCCCGTAAAGTTTATCTTTTTGCATAATTTTAAGGCACAGGGCTCAGGGCTCAGAGCGCAGGGTATTTGTAATGTATAATTTTAGTCTTTTCCTGTTCCCAGGTATTTGTTAAATACAACTGTCATCAGTGTTAAAGTGTTGTTAAAAGTTTGTAAATTATTGAAGATCATTCGAAAAATGCATGATCTTTGTAAAACAAAATTCAATTAATTCGGTTATAAAGATATTAAACTTTTGTGAAGGGAGAATAAAGGAACTTTGACCTGCAACGAAAGGACAGTTTAATTAAAAATGAAAAGATATGAAAGGTAAGTATTTATTAGGTGCTCTGTTTATGGCTTTGTTAGGGGCATCGATTGCTTTGTTTGCATACACAAAGATAGTAGTAAAGCCAACAGCGGCAGTTATGAAAGATAGTTCAAAAGTTGAACTTCAAAATGCAAGAACCTATCTCACATCCCTGCAGACGCAGGAAGGCCAGATAGATTTTACGTATGCTGCTGAACTGACGGTACATGCTGTAGTTCATGTTCATATAAAAATGATGGGAGCTCAGGATAATTCTATCATGGACTGGTTTTATGGGGACCGGAATTCAAAACCACGCGAGATAAGCGGCTGGGGATCAGGTGTCATTATT
Organism: Bacteroidales bacterium; assembly: GCA_017882305.1. Classification (GTDB taxonomy): domain Bacteria; phylum Bacteroidota; class Bacteroidia; order Bacteroidales; family VadinHA17; genus LD21. The sequence continues at coordinate 9,846 of JADGPU010000111.1, forward strand.
TCGGATGATGGTTATATAATTACAAATAACCATGTAGTCGAAAATGCAGAATCTGTTGATGTAACATTAAATGACAAAAGAACATTTATAGCTAAAGTAGTTGGGCGCGATCCGGGCAGTGATATTGCCCTGCTTAAGATAAAAGCAGAGAATCTGCCCTTCATTAAATACGGTGATTCGGATCAGCTGAAACTTGGGGAATGGGTACTGGCTGTTGGAAATCCCTTCAATCTTACCTCCACCGTAACAGCAGGTATTGTCAGTGCTAAAGGAAGAGGAAACCTTCATATCAATGAAGGAGATTATAGCATTGAATCGTTTATTCAGACTGATGCGGCTCTTAATATGGGGAACAGTGGGGGAGCTCTTGTTAATACTAAAGGACAGCTTGTTGGTATAACTTCCGCAATTTACTCTCCGAATGGAGCTTATTCAGGTAACTCATTTGCTATACCTGTTACAATAGTAAAAAAGGTTGTTGACGATCTTAAACAGTATGGTCAGGCTCAGAGAGCCTTTATTGGAGTAAACATACAAGATTTAGTGTCTGAGGATGCTGATAAATATAAACTTAGTGAAGTTAAAGGTGTTCTTATAACGAGAGTTATGGAATACGGATCCGCTAAAGATGCCGGGCTTAAAGAGAACGACATAATACTGAAGTTTGATGGAAACAGTGTGAATACTGTATCAGAATTACAGGAACAGGTCAGCAAACATCGTCCCGGTGATAAAGGAACAGTAACGTATTTCAGAAACGGGAAAGAGAATACGATACCAATAGTTCTGAAAAACCAGGCCGGAAATACGAATGTTGTTACCGCTGCGATGGAAGGCGACATAGTATATGGTGCACAGCTTGAAGCGTTGGGATCTTCAGAAAAGAATTCATTGAATGTTGATTATGGAGTCAAAGTAGTAGAGGTCAACGAAGGCAAATTCAAAGATATTGGAATGCCCCGGGGATATATTATTCTAAGTGTCAATGGTAAAAAGGTAAAAACTCCTGCTGATATAAGAGAATTTACTAATAACGAAAAGTCGCTTAAGTCGATCAGCGGAATACAGCCTGATGGGTCAATCCTGAACTACCAGTTCGGCAATTAATACTTTGAGTTACATAATTCACTGTTATTCAGGTGGTTTATAATATTAGATCACCTGTTCACAACAATAGTGAATTATTTTTGTTATTACATAATAAAGCAATATCTTTGCGGAAATTTTTTGGGAGGTATAATGAGACAACTAAAGATTACCAAATCCATAACAAACAGGGAGAGTGCTTCACTCGACAAATATTTGCAGGAAATTGGTAAGGAAGAGTTGATATCGG
>JADGPU010000112.1 GCA_017882305.1 Bacteroidales bacterium
AGTCTTATACGACCAGCTCCTGCTGAACTCCCCCAGGATCGGAAGGTAGCAAGGGCAGGCAGTTGTAGCGGTGCGATATAAGGAGCTTACCCTTTTTTTATTGGTATTATTCTGAATGATCCATGCTTATCCGTATTTATAATGAGAACCCAAACCCCAGGCATATAAGACAGGTAGTTGACTTGCTTGAAGATGGGGGCATTATCATTTACCCTACCGATACAGTATATGCAATGGGCTGCGATATCCTGGCAACAAAATCAATTGAGAAGATAGCCCGTTTCAAAGGGTTAAACCCTAAAAACCCGGAACTCTCTCTGATATTCCATGATATGAGTCAACTTTCAGAATATACGATAATCAGGGATAATACAATCTTTAAGCTGCTGAAAAGGAATCTTCCCGGGCCATTTACTTTCATCGTTCAGGCTAACAATCAGATTCCGAAACTGTTTAAGAATAAAAAAAAGACCGTTGGAATCAGAATCCCCGATAATAAGATTGTACTTGAGCTGGTCAGGGAACTTGGACGTCCGATTATCACCACATCAATTCATGATCCGGACGAAGTAATCGAGTATACTACCGACCCTGAACTTATTTACGAGAAGTATCACGATTTTACAGATACCGTAATTGATGGCGGTTTTGGCAGAAACGAAGCATCAACAATTGTTGACTGTACCGGGGAAGAGATAGAAGTTTTAAGACAGGGACTAGGTGTCCTTGAGTTATGAGAATCACTACCCGGAAGCAATTAATTCCCTGATAATCAGATTTTACAACTTTCATTTAGGACCCATTCATATCCTTCTGATAAATGCTCCTGACTTTCTTACAAAATGGATTGAGTCTGAACCGGGAAGAACAACCTGTCCGGGGATATGAAAACCTGAAGTTGCTTCGGATAAAATGACAACTATGCCGGGAATGTGCTTCAATGCCAAATCACTTTCAATCTCAGGTCTCGGCCCGGTGAGAACCAGGATATCAGGGCCAAAATTCTGAATAATTTTATTGTTCAGAATATTGGTGATAAGTATCTTTTTCCGACCAGCTCTTATGCAGTAGTAATTATTTATCAGTAAAGTTGATTTTATTCTTAGTCCAAGTGTGGCACAGTGTCTTTTTACTTCAGGTACTACAATTGAAGTATCGGAGAAGAGGTTAAGAATTTTACCTGTTCTGATTCCTATAGCCGATGATCCCGGTGTATTGTAAACTATTATTTCATTCGAAGTTTTTGAAGAAATGTCCCTTTCTGCACCTGCAATAACAAAAAGGATAAGAAAAAAAACAGGATAAATAACAGGAATAGATTTTTTCTTTAAGAGGAAATGGCTGAAAAGGAAAATTGTACAGGTAAGCAGAATGCATTCAAGCGTTGTCGAACCAATATTTTCTATTGTGGAATAAGGCAGTGAAGCGGCACGGGATGTAAGTAACTCGGTCAGTCCCGTCAGATAATTAAGGAGCAGAGCTAAAAATTGCGAAAGTAAATGAACCTGGAAAAACACAGGAACAAGGCAACCTGTGATAATCAACAAATTAGAAACCGGGACTATAGTAATATTAGCAAGGATGAAGTAAGTAGGGAATCTGTTAAAAAGCATTATTGTCAGGGGAAGTGTACCCGCCTGTGCTATAATTGTTACAGCAGCCGATTGCCAGATTTTGTCTTTGAGCCAGTTTCTAAAATGTAAAATAAGGTAGAAGTCATTGTAAAAACAGATGATATAAATAACAGCTGAATATGAAAGCAGGAATCCGGCATCGAATATTACGGATGGGTTGACAATGATAAGAAAGAAAGCTGATGCAAGCACCGAGTTAATACTGTTTGCCGGTCTCTTAATCAATTTTCCTGCCTGGAGAAAAGAGAACATAAGGGTCGCTCTTAGAACTGATGGAGTGAGTCCGGTTACAAATGCAAATGACCAGAGGATCAGAATTGTTATTATTATCCTGAGAATATTAAATCTTCGTTTCATAAAAAACAGAACATTAAAAACAAACAAACTCAGTATTATAGCATGGAGCCCCGATACTGCCATAATATGCATAACTCCTGCTTTTATAAAATTCAGTTTTTGCTCGGGATCCAGCATTCTCTTCTGACCAAGGGTGATTGCTGCTACAAGTGCCAGTCTTTCACCTTTGATACCGCGCTCCCTGAACATCCATATAATCTTCTCCCTGATGATCAATGCTTTGTGAATCAGTTTTCTGTGGATTGGAATAATATGTTTTATGAAATCATTACTATTAGTAAATGCATAATATCTGATTCCCTGGTTTTCCATGAAAAACCTGTAATCAAATTCATACGGATTAGCTCTGTTTGTAATTTCAACAGGTGTGCATCGGATCATCAGCATATCACCTGGCAGCATGGAGGCCGTCGATGAATCTTTTTTATTATAAAGTAAAATGGACCCTTTTATAGCTTCAGTTTTATCGCCTTTAATTCTTCTGTTAAGTTTCACAACTAACCTGAAGCTATTTTCTTTTTCCTCAGGATATTCTGAAAGGGTGCCTGTAAACAGTGTCTTCTCAGGTTTAAGGGTTGATATACTGTCTTTTTCATTTGTGTAGAGAAGCAGACCGCAAGTGAAAAGCGAAATAGAAAGGGTATAACCAAAGATCGGGTTGACAATATAATTATTGAAAAACAGGCTAAATAGGAATCCTGAAATAATGAAAATACCGGCAATTACCAGGAAAGTAATATCCGGTTTGATATATAGGCCTGAAATAATTCCCGCACATAACGGCAGGCCAATACGAAGAAACGGAATTTCTTTATGTAGCACAGTCTGCAGCTAATGAGACTGTATAAAGTTAGGAAAAAAGTTTGGAGTGCCTAAAGTTTTGAGTGACAAAAGTTGAAAAAAATTGGAGTATTTAAAGTTGAAAAGTTGAAGGGTTGAAATGTTGAAAAAGTTGAAAGGGTTGAAGATTAAAAGGTTCCTCTCCCTGGAGAGCCTGCCCGATCGCAGAGCGGGAGGTTAGGGATGGGTTTTTTCGGTCGAGATTTAAGAAATGTAACGGAAAGAAAGCAGTGATACCTCTCACTGACCCCCTACGGCAGTGACGGGTAACGAACAAGGGCAGAGTCGGATTACCACTCTAATAATTTCAAAATTTGATTTGAGTTTTACCTGATCCCTACAAATTCTAATATTTCATTTCACTTTAAAAGTGGATTTGGACAATAAAAAAACCGACTGTTTCCGGTAAGTTGAATACATTATTTATTAATAAAAACTCTAATTTTAATGGACCAAATTATGGGCAAGCCGACATTATAAAACGTATTAGTAATGGATAATAATAAAGACAGAATCATAGAAGTATTTTCTGGAACTTTATGGGAGTCTGAAATGGTTAAAAGTCTATTGCAGGATGCCGAAATAGAGTCATTTCTTCGGAATACAAACTTAAATACTTATATATATGAACCTATACAGGCTTCAGGAGTCAAAGTTATGATTTTAAGCAGTAATTACGAAAAGGCAAGAGAAATAGTAGATAACTATTTCAGGAATATGAATAACGACTCAAGTACTGAAGAACTATAGAAAAAAACGGCATTTCCTGATTTGTAAAATTTGAGAAATACCTGATCGCATATGAAGCTTAGCAATTTGAAGGAAATGCCGTCATCCTATTTCTACCGTATTCAAAATTCTGAAATATTTTGACAGAATGCGAAAAGACTTATTAACAAGAGAAATAGAAATATTAACACTTATGATAATAAAAAAAACGACATCCCCCGAATTGAAATCATGAAAAGTAGGAGATGTCGCACCAGTTAATTCTAAGAGCAATATATGACTAAACAAATTAATTCATAATTAGTTCATTAGACCGGCATTAGACCTTTCTCTTAAAAAAGCGGTTTTTCCTGATTTGAAGTATATGAAAAAGTTTTAGGTTTGAAAGGATGACTCACACAAAATTTTTTATAAAACACAGAAACATAATAACCAATTACTTTATTCATATTTAGCCATATTCGTGGCTATAATCTTAAACATAACCTCTTTTACAAACAAATAAAACCATCACTCAACTATTCTCGTGGAGGAGACCATCGAAGAACCAGAATATGTTATTAATATCAAGATTATTTATTCCAGCTTAATAGAAGAAATGTGTATAAAGAGTAGTCAGGGGGGTAGGGGGGCAAGCTTTTATTTTATCTTCTGCCCCGGGAGAATTGTTTTGTAATTGGCTTCAAACTGTCCTTTGCTTATGGCGGTAAGTTTGCCTTTAAGGAGTCTCCTTCTGAGAGGGCTTACTTTATCAGTGAAAAGAATACCGTCGAGATGATCATACTCATGCTGGATTATCCTTGCTTTATAGCCATCAAACACGTCATCGTGATGATCCCAGTTTTCATCATAATAACTTATCCTTATATGTGACTCGCGCATAACCTCTTCCCTTAAATTCGGAATGCTTAAACATCCTTCATTCATAGGCTGCAGTTCTCCACATTTTTCAGAAATATGAGCATTAATGAACACCTTTTTGAAGTCGGCAAGTGAAGGTTCATCTTCTGCTACCGGTTTACCATCGATAACAAATAATCTAATTGATTTTCCAATCTGAGGTGCTGCAAGACCCAGTCCTTCAGAGTTATACATAGTCTCAAAAAGATCTTCTATCATTTGATTCAGTCCGGGAGAGTCTTTGTCAATATCCCCCGAGACTTTTCTTAATACCGAATGTCCATATACAACAATTGGATAAGTCATTTCTGTTTATTGTTTTTTGTCCTTTTAGATCTGTTATCAAGGAATGACTGAAGTATGATTGAAGCACTTATTTTATCAACCATCGATTTATCCTGTCTGTCTTTTTTTTTCATTCCTCCGTCGATCATCGTCCTGATAGCCATTTGCGATGTAAATCGTTCATCTGCAAGATATATATGTTTTTCAGGATATGTTTTTTTAAGTTTTTTTATAAATGGATTAATATAAGTAACAGATGCACTGGGCTGGTTGTTCATCTGTACGGGATATCCAATTACAAAAGCATCCACTTCATCTGTTTTAAGATAACTTATTATAAAGTCGTCAAATTCTCCGGGACTAACGGTAATCAGAGGTGACGCAAAAATCTGTAGCGGATCTGTAACAGCCAGACCGATCCTTTTTAACCCATAATCAATACCGATGATCCTTCCCATAATTTTTAACAAGGCACAAAAGTACGAATAATATTTAAAAATGACGCACGGCGCAAGGCACACGACACAAGTCATAAGATCCAGAATTCACTAAACCTTCTTTTTGACCCCCTTTCCTGTTTCCCCCAAGGAGGAAATGATTATTTCTTCTCCTTCCCCCTTGGGGGAAGGTTGGGAAGGGGGTATCCAGTCAAAAATCAGCTGATACAGAAATGTTTTCCTCTGCCTTTGATAATGAGAAATATGTCAAAAAAAGTAGAGACAGGTCTCAGACCTGTCTCTACAACGTTATTTAGAATTTATATTTTATTCTGTCTTTATTTCTTCGGCTGGAGCAAATTCCATAGCAGCCATTCGCTGATATGTTTTGTACCTCCATTTGGCATTCTCCTCGGCAGCTTTAAATAGTATTTCCGCTTCACCGGGGAAAGCTTTTACTAGAGATGTATAGCGTACTTCTGTCTTGAGGAAATCCTGAAACTTGCTCCAGTCAGGCTCTTTTGAATCGAGAATGAATGGATTCTTCCCTTCAGCTTCAAGCATCGGATTAAACCTGTACATGTGCCAGTATCCTGATGCAACAGCATCTTTTGTTTGTCCCTGGGTTCTGCCCATTCCATCACGAAGCCCATGGTTAATACAAGGTGAGTACGCGATGATGAGTGATGGGCCGGGATAAGCTTCTGCCTCTTTGATAGCTTTTAAGTACTGTGCATTATTTGCTCCCATAGCAACTTGTGCCACATAAACATATCCGTAGCTAATAGCCATCATGCCAAGATCCTTCTTACGGATTTTTTTTCCTGAAGCAGCAAATTTTGCAACAGCTCCTGCAGGAGTTGATTTTGATGCCTGGCCTCCTGTATTGGAGTAAACCTCAGTATCCAGAACAAGTATATTGACATCTTCTCCTGATGCAATGACATGATCAAGTCCCCCATAACCGATATCGTAAGCCCATCCGTCACCGCCAAAGATCCATTGCGATTTTTTAACAAGGTATTGCTTAAGACTTAGTATTTCCTTAGCCACGTCCGACTTATCTTTATTACAAGCTTCAATTACCTTTGCCGATGCAATTTTTGAAGCTTCGGCATTATCTTTTCCCTTAATCCATTCTTCAAAAGCAGCTTTGGTTTCTGCATCTGCTAAACCATTTGTGAGAGCCTCATTCATCCGAAGTGTAAGTCGGTCTCTTAACTTATGAGTGCCAAGAGCCAGTCCAAGTCCATATTCAGCGTTGTCTTCAAACAATGAGTTTGCCCATGCCGGTCCCAGCCCGTTTTTATTATGTGTATATGGAGTAGAAGGTGCAGAGCCACCATAAATTGAAGAACATCCGGTTGCATTCGAAACAATCATCCTGTCACCAAAAAGCTGCGTGACTGACTTGATATAAGGTGTCTCGCCGCAACCTGCACATGCACCGGAGAATTCAAACAGTGGTTGGGAAAATTGACTATTCTTTACATTAACAAATTTGTCAACGATGGTATCTTTATAACCAACTTTCTCATGCATATAGGTCCAGCGGGGAACCTCTTCAAGCTGAGATCCAAGTGGTTTCATGATTAATGCCTTTTTCTTTGAAGGGCAAACGTCAGCACAGTTTCCGCATCCTGTACAGTCAAGTACACTAACCTGAATTTTGAACTGGAATTGTTTCAGAACCCCGGGGATACCCTTGATAGTTTTCGTTCCTGTGGGTGCTTTTGCCAACTCATCTTCAGTTAAAAGGAAGGGACGAATAACTGCATGAGGACATACATAAGAACACTGGTTACATTGAATGCATTCATCCGGTTGCCATTCAGGAACATTCACTGCAATACCGCGTTTTTCGTATTGTGAGGTGCCTGATGGAAAAGTTCCGTCTTCTCTGCCGGCAAAGGCACTTACAGGAAGATCATCACCCTTCATAAAGTTTATAGGTTCCATAACTTCACGAATGAAATCAGGAATATCACGCGTATCAACAGCTTTCAATACTTTAATACTTGCCCATTCTGCAGGAATTTCAACCTTTTCAACATTGCCGCCTTTATCTACGGCAGCATTGTTCATGTTAACAACATCCTCACCTTTTTTTCCATAGCTCTTATAAATTGCCTTCTTCATTTCTGATTCGGCTTTTTCATATGGAATAACATTCGCCACCTTAAAGAAAGCAGCCTGCATTATTGTATTAGTACGGTTTCCGAGTCCAAGATCTTCCGCAATTAAAGTTGCATTGATAATATAAAAGTTGATATGGTTTTCTGCCATATACTTCTTCATATGATCAGGAAGACGTTTTTTTGTTTCTTCAGCATCCCAGATTGAGTTCAGAAGAAAAGTCCCGTTTATCTTCAGTCCCTTAAGCATATCATATTTATCGAGATAGGATGGTACATGACATGCCACAAAGTCGGGCGTGTTTACAAGGTACGGGGAGCGGATCGGCTTATCTCCAAAGCGCAGATGAGAGGTAGTGATACCGCCTGATTTTTTTGAGTCATATGCAAAATAGGCCTGGCAGTATTTATCAGTAGTGTCGCCTATAATTTTAATTGAGTTTTTATTTGCCCCTACTGTACCATCAGAACCAAGTCCGTAAAACTTCGCTGAATAAGTTCCCGGAAGGGCCACATTTATTTCAGGAAGTATCGGAAGTGAGGTGAAGGTAATGTCATCAACAATTCCCACAGTAAACTGGTTCTTAGGTTGTTTGAGTTTCATATTCTCGAAAACCGAGAGAATCATGCTGGGTGTTGTATCTTTCGAACTCAGGCCGAAACGGCCGCCTACTATAATTGGTCTTTCCTCTCTGTCGTAGAATATTTCTTTAACATCCAGATAAAGTGGTTCTCCGTTTGCACCAGGTTCTTTTGTCCTGTCGAGGACAGTTATTTTCTTTACAGATTTTGGGAAAACATCAAAAAAGTACTTTGAAGAGAAAGGCCGATAAAGATGAACGGTTAATAATCCAACTTTTTCACCTTTAGCTCTGAGATAATCGATTGTTTCTTTAGTAGTTTCTGTGACAGACCCCATTGCAATAATTATGTTTTCTGCATCCGGAGCTCCATAATAAGTAAATGGTTTGTACTCTCTTCCAGTAAGTTTTGTTATTTCCGCCATATAAGAGTTTACAATATCCGGAACAGGTTCATAGAATTTATTAATTGACTCTTTTGCCTGGAAGAAGATATCCGGGTTCTGTGCTGTTCCTCTTGTCACAGGATGCTCAGGATTTAGAGAGTTTTCGCGGAATTTTCGAAGAGCATCCAGATCGAGAAATTTTTTCAGATCATCCATTTCAAGATATTCGATCTTCTGAACTTCTGCTGATGAGCGGAAACCATCAAAAAAATGCAAAAACGGAATCCTCGATTTGATGGCTGAAAGGTGTGCCACACCGGCAAGGTCCATTATCTCCTGAACACTTCCGCTGGCCATCATTGCAAAACCAGTCTGACGGGTAGCATAGATATCACTGTGATCACCAAAAATTGAAAGAGCATGAGCAGCGACAGTACGGGCACTTACATGAAAAACCCCGGGAAGAAGTTCTGCGGCAATTTTGTACATATTCGGGATCATAAGAAGCAAGCCCTGGGAGGCAGTGAACGTTGTGCATAATGCACCTGTCTGTAATGCACCATGTAATGCTCCTGCAGCGCCAGCTTCAGATTGCATCTCAACAACTTTTACCTGTTCGCCGAAAATATTCTTTAATCCATTGGCTGCCCATTCATCAACGAATTCTGCCATAGTAGAAGATGGTGTGATAGGATATATGCAAGCTACCTCGCTAAACATATATGCAACATGCGCAGCGGCCTGATTGCCGTCGCATGTTATAAATTTTTTTGTTCCCATTGTAATTTATATATATGATTTAAAAGTATGGTTTGAAAATAAAGTGCAAAAGTAAAAAAAAGGTACGATTGTTATCCGCCATTCATTGAAATCAGAAATTCTTCATTCGACTTGGCCTGAAGTAACCTGTCGCGAAGAAATTCCATTGCTTCAACTGAGTTCATATCGGTAAGGAAATTACGTAAAACCCATATCTTCTGGAGAATGTTCTTATTCAGAAGCAGATCTTCTCTGCGGGTGCTTGAAGCAGGGATATCAATTGACGGGAAGATCCTCCTGTTTGAAAGTTTACGGTCGAGCTGCAATTCCATATTACCTGTTCCCTTAAACTCCTCAAAGATAACATCATCCATTTTTGATCCTGTTTCAGTAAGAGCGGTAGCAAGAATTGTAAGTGATCCACCGTTTTCAATATTACGTGCCGCACCGAAAAACCTTTTTGGTTTATGAAGAGCATTGGAATCGACACCTCCTGAGAGTACTTTACCTGATGCAGGAGCTGTTGTGTTGAAGGCTCTTGCAAGTCTTGTAATTGAGTCAAGAAGAATTACAACATCATGACCACATTCAACAAGACGTTTAGCTTTCTCGAGAACTATATTGGCAACACGGCAGTGGCGTTCTGCAGGTTCGTCAAAAGTTGAAGCAATAACTTCAGCCTTTACATTCCTGGCCATATCAGTAACCTCTTCCGGTCTTTCATCAATGAGTAATATCATCAGGTAAACTTCTGGATGGTAATTAGCTATTGCATTGGCAATCTCCTGGAGGAGAATCGTTTTACCAGTTTTTGGCTGTGCCACAATCAGTCCGCGTTGACCTTTTCCGATAGGGGTGAACATATCAATTACCCTTACTGATAAAGATCCTTCACCCGGCTGGCAGAGAGTAAATTTCTCGTCAGGAAAAAGCGGCGTAAGAAAATCGAAAGGAACTCTGTCTCTGATAAAATCCGGACTTCTGCCATTGATCTCATCAACCTTAATAAGAGGGAAATATTTTTCACCCTCTTTAGGTGGACGAATTGATCCTTTGATAGTGTCACCTGTCTTAAGTCCGAATAGTTTTATCTGTGACTGGGATACATATATATCATCAGGAGAATTGAGATAATTGTAATCGGGAGATCTTAGAAAACCATAACCGTCTGGCATAATTTCAAGAACACCGGTATTATATATTATGCCCTCAAAATCATAAGGTTTTTCTTTCTTTTCTTCTCTTACAGGAATGGTCTCACGAATTACCTCTTTTACAGGAGGTTCATCTATAACATCACCGAAATAAGATTCGTCAGATGCCTTGGTTTCTTCAAAAGGAACATCAGAATTAAGTACAGGTATAGAATTATCTATCACAGGTTCTGTAACAGGTTCGGATTTGCTATTCTCAAACGTGATGGAAGGAGTTCCGTTAATCCTATCTTTCCTTTCATTCTTTTCTTCAAACTTTTGATCAGTTCTCCATTTCGGTGCTTTCCTGTTTTCACGTAACTGTTCCGGTTTTTTAAACAGATCAGTTTTCTCGTCAGCTTTTTCCTGTTTCTTTACCTGCTCCTTCCAATCGCCTTGTCTGGGTTCCGGTCTCTTAACTCCATCAGGGGAAACTGACATAACAGATTCTATCGATCTTTTTACAACAGGCTTTAAGGTCCTCGGACGTTTTCCTCTTCTCAAAGCGGAATCGGACTCCGGGTTAGTAACCTCAATTGAAGATGAGATCTCATCCATCTCGGTTTTAGGTGGAATGTTGATTTCTGTCGATTCAATTGCCTGCTGGTCAAGGATTTTGTATATCAAATCCTGTTTTTTCAAAGATTCTGCTTTTTTGATTTTAAGTTCTTTTGCTATATCCTTTAACTCAGGAAGCAGTTTCTTACTTAACTCAAGAATGTCGTACATATTGTAATGATAAAT
>JADGPU010000040.1 GCA_017882305.1 Bacteroidales bacterium
TATTTTTAGGATTAGAATTGTTTCAACTAATCATAAGCATTTAACTCTTTGGCATTCAATAGAAAGATCATTAGGTTATTATGCTTCATCATTAGAATTTGGTTTTGGATTTTTGCAATATTTTATTGATTATAATAGACGTACAGTTCATGACAGGATAGCAGAAACAATTGTTATTAAAGTTAAAAAAATTAGGAAAACTTAAATAAAAACAATCAAAAGAATTATAAAACCGTTCCTATTTTTGTGCTAGCGGACAAAGACGCTCACGCAATCCAGCACTGGCAGTAGCTGCGAACGGTTAACAACCATACCTCATACGACTACCATTCCAAAGACAAAAAACTTAAAATCATAATCCAATGAAAACAAGTTATATTATAAAACATTTTGCTGGTGCCTTCTTTTTCTTTCTTATCCTCTTTATCAGTGCTGGAAGATTAGATTATTGGCAGGGCTTGATTTACGTGATTATAGGACTAATAATGTTTATATTTAATTATACGGTCCTAAGGCCGGATTCTGAACTTTTAACTGAACGTTCAAAACCAGGAGAAGGTGCCAAAAAATGGGATAAAGTATTGCTAGGATTATTATTTTTAACTACAATTACCATGTACATAATTGCCGGACTTGATTCTGGTCGTTATCATTGGTCACCAAATTTTCATTGGATTTTTTATCTACTTGGAACTTTCTTAACAGTATCTGGACAACTACTTTTTCTCTTTGCACAAAAGCAAAACAAATTTTTTTCTAGTACTGTTAGGATTCAAACTGATAGAGAACATACTGTTTGTGAAACCGGACTTTATAAAATTGTAAGACATCCTGCTTATTTGGGTTCGATTATCCAATCAATAGGATTTCCATTATTCTTTGGATCTCTTTGGAGCATTCTTCCAGTTGGTTTTCTAGTCATCATTCATATAACAAGGACATATTTGGAGGATAAAACCTTAAAAAAAGAATTGAGGGATTATCTAGAATATTCTCTTAAAACTCGTTACAAGATAATTCCCTATGTTTGGTGATTCCGTCTAGACTAATAAAAAACTAGCACAGTTGCTATCACGGACAAAGGTCATAAGCTTCCCGCTGCTCGGGACAAGTTATCTAAAAACCTACCCTGTTTGTTCATAACTATGAGGCTGGCGATTCTTGGTAAAACTGTGGGTTTTGTATCTTAACTACATGAAATTCATACAAAGACATAACAGAACTCAGATTAATCTTTTCCTTGTTTCACTTGATCACTCTATTGACCCCGATAATGAAGTCCGGATAATTGACCTTTTCGTTGAAAGCCTTTCAGTTAAAGATTATGGATTCAGAATCGATTTTACAGAAAATGGTCGTCCGGCTTATCGCCCCACTGATTTACTCAAGCTCTTCATTTATGGGTACATGAATAAGGTCTGGTCAACCAGGGATCTGGAAAAGGAATGCAAACGAAACATTGAAGTAATGTGGCTTTTAAAATGCCTCGGACCTGATCATAACATAATCGCCAATATCAGACGGGGTAATCAAAAAGCCATTAAGAAGGTCTTAAGGACAACTGTTCAGATTGCCAGGCATTTTGACCTGATCGGTGGAAAACTTATTGACTTCGTCGAGCTCATCAACCGCTCCGCGGTTTCCTCTGTTGCCGGAGATAGTACCAAACTGCGGACACAAAACAGTAAAATGAACAACTACCAATTTAATTCCATCATGAAGACTTATTTTCTTTTACTTCTAATCTGTATTTCAATGTCTGATAGGCTTTATTCTCAAAAGTTTAAAAAGCCTATTGACTACAGATTCAAAGATGGAGAAATGGGTTATAACTCATTTTTTTCTAAAAGCATTCACTTCCCTGTAACTGCTATAGAGAAAGGAACCTTTGCTAATTCAATAACCAAAATCACAGTAAATCCCGAAGGAGAAATAACTGAAATTACTGTAATCAATCCCGTTGACAGTATAATTGACAATGAAGTACTTCGTGTTATTAACTTGTCAAAAAACTTTTGGAAAAATTGTGACAGCATCAAGCGGGATCAGGTATTTTATATTCAAATTGCATTCTCTTTACCAGGATTTCAGCCAAATCTATGCAAACCTAAATCTAAAGAGATTATGAAACTATTTCCGGAACCAATCATAATTAGTATACCTGAATCATTACTACCAACCTTATCCAACGAAAATGACTCCAAAAGACCAATTGAAAAAAGCGAAGAACTCTCGGAAAAATTAAATTCAAACCTAAACAGTGAGAAATTTGAGGATGCCTTACCTTTTTTAAATGAACTTATTAAAAGAGATCCTTTCAACAGAGACTTGTATAAAGTGCGCATAATGATTAATATCAAATTAAATAGACCTGAACTTGTTAACCAGGATGACAACAAAATTTTCGACTTCGCGGAAGGATTTTCACTCGATGAAATAAATAAGAACCAGAATTAATATTGAGTATACTTTATTTCTTTTCGCAATAATAAACGCTTAAAATCTATCTAATGAGAAAGTCAATTTTAGTATTTCTTTTCTTCAATGTAAGTTTAGTTGCTTATAACCAAATTATTAAAGGAACTATCTTCGATATTAAGACCAAAAGCATCATTTACTCAGCATCGGTATACTTTAACGGAACCTCTGTTGGGACTCTATCAGATGAGAATGGGAACTTTCAGTTGGATATCTCTAAATATCATCTTTCAATGCCCTTGACAATAAGTGCTATAGGTTATTATTCCGTCACTCTGCCAGACTTTTCATTGAGTAAACCGAATATAGTATATATGAACCCTAAGTTATTTGAATTGAATGAAGTTACAGTGAATGCCAAATTCCATGGCCTGGAAAGGAGTGAAAATTTAACAATTTTCAGGAATGAATTTCTTGGAACTACCGGTAATGCCATGAATTGTAAAATAACTAACGAGGATGACATCAGATTTAAGTATAGCTCAAATAAAGATACGCTGAAAGCATTTGCAATCAAACCAATACTTATCGATAATAAAGCTCTAGGATACAAAATCACCTATTACCTTGATAAATTTGAGTATGATAAACAAAGTAAATCATTTCTCTTTAAGGGAAATATTATCTTCCGGGAGGATTCAACAGCTAAGGATACAAAAAAGCAATACTTTGAAAGAAAAAGAAAACTTTCATACCTTGGGTCGAGAATCCATTTTTTCAGAGCGCTTTGGACGAATGATTTAAATTCTGCTGGATTTACGGTAAGGAATTCAGCAAACGAGATAGTCCATTATGAGAAAATAGTATTTCAAAAAGATAGTCGTACAAAATATCTTATATCCCCTGGAGGTTTAGGTATCTCTTACTACACAAAACAGCCTACAAGCTTTATCGTATTTCTCAAGGAGAGTGTTTTTTTTGATCCTAATGGATATTTCGAACCCGACGGAATTATATGGGAAGGAGAAATTGCTAGACAGCGTATTGCCGACTTGGTCCCCTATGACTATTCAATCAAAGAATAGCACCATACATATCTTATCCGATTTAAAAGTTTACGTACCTGCTGCCTGGACAAAGTCAATAGGGCGGCCGGCCGACCCCGCCTTCGGCGAGGGCAGGCGCGCTGCTGGAGTCCTCCCGATAACTATCGGGATTGCTCAGCCATCTGGACAATTTTATCGTGACATGACCATACCTTTAGCGAATTTTAAAAGTTTAAATTTGTGTTTATAATTTTAATACATTTTAAAATTAAAATGCGATTCTTATGAAGAAAACAATATTTTTATTGGGAGGAACAGGTTTTATAGGAGAACAGACAATGCATCATCTTCAATCTGAAAATGATGTTGAAGTCTTGGCTCTGGCGAGATCTGAGAAATCTGCCAGGAAAATAAAAGCATTAGGAGCGACATCAATATTTGGTGACATGCTAGAACCAGGAGAATGGCAAAAACAAGTATCTAATGCAGACGTAGTAATTCACATCGCACAACCTGAGACCTTTGGAGCTAGGATTACTAAAGCAACCGCGAAAGAGTATGAGGCGAACCGACTTGCAATGGATTACAATCTTTTCGAAGCCCTCTCCAAAGAGCATAAAACGAAACTTGTCTATGTAGCAGGTAACTCTTACTATGGTGAGACAGGAATTGGGGAACCAAAAGATGAGAATATGAAACCTTGTCCAACAGGTTTTGGTCCTTATATTACTAAAGCGGTTAATAAAGCTGAAAGCCTGCATGGATCCAACAAGGAGGTAATTGTTGCATTTCCGGGCTCGGTGTACGGACAAGGATCATGGTTAAAGCAGTATTTCCTGGATCCAATTTCGTTGGGGAAACCAGTTATGCAATTGTCAGGGCCATCTCATTGGATTTCACCAATCCATGTTGATGATTGCGGCAGGGCTCTGGTTCATTTGGCTCTTCGGGTCAAAGCCGAATTAACTAATGAACGTTTTTTCCTGGTCGATGATAAGCCGATAACATACAAAGATATTGCCAACGGTTTAGCGACAATATTGAATAAACCTTTGAAAATAAAAACTATTCCGGGCTTTTTACTTGGGCTATTCGCCGGTCAAATTATAAGGAGCTATATGGAGACCGATTCAAAGTATTCTAATGCTAAATTGAGGTTAACTGGCTTTGAGTTCAAATTCCCAACTTTTGAAAAGGGCTTGAAAACATTTCAGTTAGAGTAGGTCCAGTTCTGATTCATGACAAAAGAATGGAACAATTTTTGTAAATATTCATTTAGCAATTTATATCATGTCAAGACACTTGATTAAAATACTACTATTTGCACTCATGTTTGTGAGTTGCGAAAAGAATGATTTTGATTCTAATTACCCAACGACATTTAGAATGGTCCCCTCTGAGACTCTTTCTCAAATAAGAACATCTTTTTCTTCAAAAAATAAATACTTGACTACTTCCTTAAATGAATTTGGATTTTGCGACTATTTTGGGGATCCCTTAACAGCAGATATTGATAAGAGTACAATAGGATTAAAAATCTTGCCTATTACTGCTGATGATAAAATTGAACTACGAGTTGCCTGGCTAATTAATATTCCTGGACCAGTTTATTACAAAATCTACGTTGATGTTATGACTGGAGAAATCATTGGACAAGAGCCTACGATAATTTCATAATTAACTGCAACTGCTGACACGGTCAATTTAGTTAATTGCCTGTGGCGAGCTTGTCCCGATAAATCGGGACTCGGTTGACTTTAGACTTCGCCTTTGGCTTCGTCTGACTCGGTCAGACTTCGGCCGACCCGCCCGAAGGTACGTTCGTACGGGCGGGGTTTTTGCTACGCTATCTGGACTACTTTATCATGAATTGTTTCTTAACATACCTTTCAAATCTGTGATTCACCTATGAAATTCATCCATTTACCGATAAAGCATTTTTAAAACTCTAATGCAGTTTTATTTTTGTGTATCTTTCATAAAACCTTTTAAAACTAACCTTATGAAAAAGATTTTGTTATCATGTGTCGCAGTCCTGTTTTGTATTTCGATCATGGCACAAAACAGTGTCAGCCTTAAAATGAACCTTGAGAAAAATAAAGTTTATCGGCTTAATTCTGTTTCGGAGCAGACAATCATACAAACGGTGAATGGGAATCAGCAAACAATTGAGTCAAAAACCAATAATACTGTTTCTATTAAAATGATTGATGCTACAGCCGATTTTATGATCACCGAAGTACGATTTGATACCCTGATATCCAATACAAATTCAATGGGAAAAACAACCAGCATGAGTTCCGTAAGCGAAGGAAATATCAGTTCAAAAGAAATGGCTGATGTCATTTCGTGCATCATGAACCGGTTAAGCAAGAATGCCCTGTATGTTAAGATTGATTTTACAGGCAAGGTACTTGAAGTTGTGAATTCCAAAATGTTATCTGATGTGATTACAAAAGATACCAGTTCTATTACTCTTACCGGCCCAATGGCTGCTGGTGTAAAAACGCAGATAAATAATATGGTCAGCGACAACACATTAAAAACCATGGTTGAAATATTTACCCATTATTTACCAGGCAAACAGGTATCCACAGGTGATAATTGGAATGTGACTATAAGGACAAATTCCGGTGGGATGACACTCGATATTATAACCGACTATCATCTGGATGGAATAAATGGTGATGTTGCAAATATAACTGCGGAGTCAAATATTAAAGCAGCAGAAAATGCAGGTCCTATGATAGCTGGTGGTGCTAACATAACATATGACGATATAAAAGGATTGAGCAAATCAAGCATGGCGATTGATATCCGGACCGGTTTGATAATGGAAGATAAAGCAAAAACGCATATTGCAGGCAATCTTGGAGTTAGTGGCCCGGGATTTAGCATGCAAATACCAATGGATATTAACGGAGAATCAAAAGTAATTGCATTGAAGTGAACTGACAGAAAAAAAAATGAGAAAATATATATTCTGGTTACTGCTGATAACCTCTCTTACTGTTCAGGCTCAGAACATAAGGGGAAAAGTGTGCTTTGAGAAAGATAAATCGCCGGTGCAGTTTGCTACTGTCGGAATGATTCAATTGCCTGATTCAGCAATGATTACAGGGGTCATAACATTGACAGACGGGGGTTATTTTTTCGAAAAAGTGAAACCGGGCAATTATTTTATGAAAGTAAGTTTCGTAGGTTATAAAACCAATGGGAAAAAAGTAACTGTGGAGGCAGGGAATGGAGAAATTGCTGTCGATACCATCTATTTAGCCGAAACAACAGCCAGCTTAAATGAAGTGACGGTGGTCGGTGAGCGTCTGAAGGGCAAGGAGATGGTCGACCGCACTGTCTATGCCATTCCCCAGGTAATTGCCAAATCCTCAAGTAACGGCTATGAAATCCTGAAGAAAATACCACAGGTGAATGTGGATTTTCAGAACAATGTAACGCTTAACGGCAGCAGCAATTTTATTATCCAGGTTGACGGAAGACAGCGCGACAAGGAATTTCTTGCAAAACTTCTTCCATCAGATATTGAAAGCATTGAAGTTGTCAGCAATCCTTCGGGTAAATATGAAGGCAATATCGATGGTGTAATAAATATCATCCTGAAGAAAGAAGCGAGATATGGAATGAACGGTAATGCAGGATTCAATATCAAGCCTTTTAATAAGCCCACTACCCAGGCAACAGCTAGTCTCGATTATGCGATGGGTAAAATCACCTTTTATGTGACCGGGTTCATAGTCTCACAGAAACTGCATATCAGTAACTGGAACGACAACCATTTTACTTTAATTGATTCCACGACCAGTATGGCTGGAAACGGCGGGATAAAAGTTACCCAGTCGACCGTAAACAGCGGATTCGATTATTACATTAACGATAAAAACAACCTGAGTTTTAATATCAGCTACAAACCCACACGTCAGAATGTAGATATATCAGGTGAAACCTTCCTCTATAAAGGCAATAATCCCCTTAATACGATTTCATCGATAACCAGTACTATCACACACAGTGATGAAGCTTCTGCATCGTTGTTCTACAAAAAGACTTTCAAAAAGGCAATCCAGGAATTTACGGCCGAGGCAAATTACTACTGGTTTAAATCAAATGACGGGAATGATTTTACAAATACCCAGTACCTGTATAATACTGATTCAATTCTTAGTACTTATGCCCGGCTGGAAGAAAATTTAAATGAACGGAGGTACTTCTCGACCAAATTGAATTATGTTCATCCTATCGGATTATCAGCCAAAATTGAAGCAGGCTATCAGTTATATAACCAGCAGCTAAGCTATCTTTTTAAGGTTGATCACCTGGAATCAACTAACCTGTTTGAATATGGAGAATTCCGCAATTCGATATATGCCGGGATTACCTATAATCTGAAGAAGATAGGCATGCAGGCAATGCTGAGGGTCGAAGACAGCCATATCAAAGCAGATTCGGTTACCCAACCGAACTACGCCTGTTTCTTACCTTCTGTCAATTTTCAGTATAAGTTTTCAGCATCACATAATTTGAAATTTACCTATAACCGGAGAATTAACCGGCCGGGAATTTATGACATGAATCCGTATTATAAAATAGGCCAGAATTATGATATTACCCAGGGGAACCCCGATCTGAAACCAGATTACCGCGACCGGTTACAGCTTACATATACATGGAACTTCGGCAGTAACTATTTTTCACCATATGTTTACCAGGAGTATTTTACCAATAAGGTAGGAAGGGAATTACATGTAATTACTTCCCCTGTCAACAACGAATTGACCACAATTTCGAAACCTTATAACCTGCTGAGCGGGTATGAATCGGGTGGCGGCTTAAATGCCATGCTGTGGTATGTGAATATCAATGCACGTATCTATAAGGGACATTTCAACGAATACATTGGCCAATCAGTTAATATCCCGTCTGTGAATTATTTCTCCTACAGTATTACCAGCTATGCATTTAAACAGTTCGACAAAAACAAGAAAACAACAGCATTTATCTTTTTGAGCTATAACGGAGTAAATATGAATGCACAAAGCAAAACATACAGTATTCCATTCTGGGGTCTTGGTGCACAAAAACAGATAAAAGATCATAGTATAGGACTATTTTATCTTCTGCCCTTTTCAAAAAATATTAAATTCAGCAAAACTGTTACCGAGACACCTTTCTATAATTCAACTAATACAATAGGATTTGATGTTTCGAAATATATCCAGTTCATGTATTCCTATAAGTTCAACAAAGGGAAGAGTGTTAAGAAACTCGACCGCAAGATAGACGTGGAGAGTGATAGCAAAAGCCAGACAATCGGTAGATAGCGGATAGTATTATTTAGACTTACTAGTTAAGTGCCAGAAGTCGCAGGAGGTGCATTTATAAATATGTATCTCCTGTACTCTCCGGTTTTCTTTGATATACCTTATCATATCCTCAGCCTCCTCAGGCGAATGGTATATTGTCTTCTTACATAGAGGCTCGATTGGATTAATTTTTTTTTTATTTGAAAGTTTGTAGCCCATCTTACAATTTCATGTCAAAACATTCTCTCATTTTCTTAGAGAGTTGCATATTTCTCAATCTCAGCACTGTCAAAGCTAATAAAAATGGCCTGGAATTTAATTAAGAGCAGTATTCCCTGACCATTCTGGCGGGATTGAGAAATCTGTATGATGATGCTTTGTTCTACCGTTTTCTGAAAGCAAGCTGGTTTCAAATTTCACTTCATAGACTGTTTTAATAAGGTCATCTGGTAAATTATTCAGTTGGTATAACAGATTTGATGATCTATTTAACATTTGTTCATTTTGTTAAATAATTAAATCAAATCCTTATGCTTAAAAGTTTCTTCAAAATAGTCTTACGCTACTTGTGGTGCAAAAAAACCTATAGCTTACTTAATTTTGCCTGTCTGACGTTTGGGCTTACCTGTGCAATTATTACGGTATTATATATCCTGAATGTTTTTAGTTATGACAAGTTTCATAAAAACTACAACCGGTTGTACGCGGTTGATGCCTATGTGACCTATTTTAATGGCGATCGTTTTCCGAAAGAATATCTTTCGGCATCGCTGACTGATATGCTGAAAGAGCAGGCTCCTGAAATAGAGGAAATGACCCGGGTTGCTCAAAGAGATTATTCCTTCATAAGTGGTGATAAAACATTTACTGAGAAAGGATTTTATGCCGATAACAACTTCTTTAATGTCTTTACTTTTCCGCTTGTTCAGGCCGGTAGCCTGAATGTGCTGACTGATCAGAACTCAATTGTAATTTCGGAACACATGGCAACGAAATTCTTTGAAAGTACTGATTGTGTGGGTAAAACTCTGATTCTGAAAGATAGAAGCAAGCATGAGGTTTATAAAGTTGCCGGGGTATTTCAGGAAGTTCCCAGGCAATCGATGATGCAGTTTGACTTTGTAATTCCTTTTTCAAAATTTCTGGCTGATAACAGTTGGGCTCGTGAAACAGGAGCAACAGCCAACGAAACCTGGGTTTTGCTGAAGAATAATGTTGACAACAAGTTCGTTGAAAACAAGATCAAAAACCTGATCAAAAATCAGGAAACTACGTTAAACCAGGAACTTTTTTTATTTCCGCTAAAAGAACATATTTTATACTCGTATGCTGGTGGGGAAAGGGTTTGGAAAGAAATGCAAAACATCGTAATTATCGGGACCATCGGCTTCGCCATTCTTTTAATTGCTTGTTTCAATTTTATTAACCTCGCTATCGCTTTAAATTTCAGAAGGTACAGGGAGGCCGGAATCAAAAAGGTGGCAGGTTCGGACAAATCGGCCATTGTCCTTCAGTTTCTGGGAGAAACATTCATTATAACGCTGATAAGCCTTTTAAGCGCGATCATTTTGGTCCGGTTGATTCTGACCGGTTTTAATACGATGTTTAACTACGATATTCATCTCCGGTTGCTCGACTTTAATATGATTGCATTTTTTATTGCCATTACCTTGTTTACCGGCTTGATTTCCGGATTAATGCCTGCTTTATATCTGGCATCATCCAGCCCCATCAATGCGCTGAAAGGGAAAATAGTCACCAGCCACAGTTACAGTATTTTCAGGCAAAGCCTTATCGTATTTCAATTTGCCATACCTATTGTTCTGATTATTTGCACGATGATTATCCAGAACCAGGATAACTTCATGCGCAATTATGATGCCGGAGTGGATAAAAACAAGCTTATCGTTCTGGACAACTCAATCAACATTCAGAGGCATGCTGAAAGTGTTAAAGTCGAATTGCTTGCCATTCCGGGCATTGATGCCGTCAGTTTCACCAACTGTATTCCGACTCGTGGAGCAAGTGTCTCGAGTGAGGTGAATTGGGAAGGGAAAGATGCTTCGGAAAAACTCCATTTCTGGTGTGTAAATTCTGATTTTGATTATAACAAACCAGTGAAGGTTAAAATGGTTGAAGGAAGATTTTTCAATCCCTCGTTTTCAAGGGATTCTACCGCTTATATAATTAATGATGTTGCTGCCGGAGTGATGAAAAACAAAAATCCGGTTGGTTCAGCAATTACTGTTGAGGGGCGAAAAGGAACTGTAATCGGCGTTTTTAAAGACTTTCATGCCATAGACCTGGCTGGCCCCATCGTTCCTACCATTATGCGCATAAAATCCGATGACCGACCAGTCATCCTGGTTAAGTATTCATCAGGTTCCTTCCAGGCAATCACCGGTAAAATAAAGGCAGTTTACCAACATTACGAGCACGAATCCCCGTTTCAGGCTACCTTATTTCGCGACCTTATACCCTTCTCGGACCTGAGCCTTCCTTCTAAACTGGTTGGCCTGGCTTTCATTATTGCACTCTTGCTGGCTTGCATGGGATTGTTTGGACTCGCTTCTTTCACTTCAGAAAACCGCATCAAAGAAATTGGAATCAGAAAGGCCAATGGCGCAACAACTCTATCGGTCATCCGCATGTTACTGACCAGTTATACCAAATGGCTCACCATCGCCTCTTTTATGGCTTTGCCCATCGCATTGCTGTTAGGAAAAAACTTTCTGGGAAGGTTTTATTTCCATGCTACAATGCCACTCTATGCATTTTTAGCAGGGCCGGTCATTGCTTTCGTTGTAGCATTATTAACAGTTAGTTCCCAAACCTGGACCGTGGCAAACCGAAACCCGATAAAATCACTCAGGTACGAATAAATAACCAAAAAAATGAACTTGTGAGAAATTTGTTATAAAATTAAAAATTATTTTAGAGCAGATATTTGAATTAAAAAATAACTAGCCATGATTCGCACATATCCTAAAAATTTTGCCAGATTCTATGACACGATATATCACCATTTGAGAGATGCTGTGGATAATCAATATTTTCAAAATGAAATCAAACATACGAGTGGAAAAGTATTGGAAATTGGAGTAGGGACTGGCAGATTATTCTTAAATGCATTAAATCAGGGAGCAGATATTTATGGATTAGATATTAGTGAAGCAATGCTCGATGTTTTATATAAAAAACTTCAACAGGAGCAACATTACCGGTTAAGTTTACAAAACATAATTGATTTCACTTTTGATTTTAAATTTGATTTGGTAATAGCCCCATTTCGCGTAATAATGCATCTCCTTGATAAAGAGGAACAAATAAAAGCAATTGATAATGTTTATAATCATTTAAATAATAAGGGAAGATTTATTTTTGATACATTTATTCCAGATCTGAATCAATTAATAAAAGGGAATAATAATCAGCTGGATTTCGAAGGCGAATATGATTCCGGCCAAAAGGTCAGACGTTTCGTTTCAACTTATCCGGATTTAATTAATCAGACAATACAGGTGAATTTTCATCTGGAATGGGAAGAGAATAATGTATTAAATCACGATGATTGGATATTACCTTTAAGATTCTTCTTTAGATATGAACTAGAGCATTTAATTGAACGATCAAAATTTAAGAAATACAAAATATTTGGAGATTACAAAGGAAATGAACTGAACCAGGAGTCGAAAGATTTTATTATAATTTGCCAAAAACAAGAACAAGCGATGCCCTAACGAGGACAATGCACCTCAGAGCCTTTAAGTGTTACAGAATGTGTCACGAATGATAAGTACAGGAAAAATGCTGAAAAGGTTTCTCAAAAACTTCAAAATATAAATGGTCTTGAATTAATTATTCAACAAATCGAAAAAGAATTTAAAAAATAAAAATAGTTGACTATCTAAGAATAGGAACAATTGACAAGACAACACACACCTTTCTACCAAGATTAACGAAGAGATTAAAATGAAAAAACCATTGACCTAAGAAAAACAAAAACAAACCCTAAAACAGTCGATATAAAAATTTGGAAACAAATAAAACCAAAATAATTAACTTTAAACCGAGGATATCACACCCGAAAGCGTAAACCTATTCTAGGACAAGACAAACAAAATCATATCTAAAAATTAATCCTTAACAAAAAATGCGGAAAATGGATACTAATAAAAATACTATTGGTTCAATTCAGCAAAAGCCGCTGAGGCTATGGCCAGGTGTGGTCATCGTAATACTTCAGTGGCTTGTCAGATTTGTTCTTCCAGTTTTTGTACCAGGGGCTACTGCATACGGGTTTTTTGGTGGACTCCTTGGAGGGCTCGCTATCGTTATCTGGTGGGCCTTCTTTAGCAGAGCCCGCCGATTGGAGCGCTGGGGTGCAATAGTCCTGATGATATTGGCACTTGCAGCGACATCGCAAATCCTCGATAAGTCGATTAAGACAGCGATGATGGGAATGATGTTTACTTTTTACTCCATCCCGGTGTTAAGCCTTGCTTTTGTTATATGGACGGTAGCCAGCCGTAATCTCTCCGACATATCCCGACGTGCAACTATGATCGCTACGATCGTCCTCGCATCCGGATTCTGGGTGTTTATCCGCACAAATGGAATGACGGGCGAAGCTCATCATGATTTCTCCTGGCGGTGGGCGAAGACCGCTGAGGAGAGGCTTATGGCCCAGACTAACGATAATCTGATAAAAATGCCTGTTGATTCGGCAGAAATGGCAACAGAAGAAGAATGGCCAGGCTTTAGGGGACTAAATCGTGATGGTATCATTCATGGAGTACGGATAGAGACAGATTGGTCTAAAATTCCACCGATTGAGATGTGGCGTCGATCTATTGGGCCGGGTTGCTCATCCTTTGCTATCCATGGTTCTTTACTCTATACCCAGGAGCAGCGAGGTGAATATGAGATGGTTACCTGCTACAACCTGAGTACTGGCGAGCCGGTATGGAGGCATGGCGATAAAGTCCGTTTCTGGGACGCACATGCGGGCGCTGGTCCCCGTTCGACACCGACACTCAGCAAGGGTCGTGTATACACATTAGGTGCGACAGGAATCCTGAACGTCCTTAACGCTCTTGACGGAACTTTGATCTGGTCGCGTAATGCGGCTTCAGACACTAAAGTAAAAATTCCGGGCTGGGGCTATACAAGTTCGCCTTTGGTTGTTGACAGTGTCGTAATTGTTGCCATAGCAGGCGAACTGATAGCTTATGACAATGATAATGGCAATCAGCGCTGGTCCGGACCGGACGGTGGAGAAAGCTACAGTTCACCACATTTATTGACAATCGATGGCATAAAACAAGTCTTATTTATGAACAAAATAAGTGCAACAAGCTATTTACCAACGGATGGTAAGGTGCTGTGGAAACTCCCCATGACCGGAGTACCGATTGTTCAGCCAGCAATGATTACTAAAAACGATATCCTGATCAGCGAAGTTAGCGCAACCGGGGGTATAGGGATGCAGAGGATCGCCATCAAAAATGGACTGGGCGGATGGACTACCCAAGAACTCTGGTCATCAGACAAGTTAAGACCCTACTTTAACGACTTCGTCGTACACAAAGGTAATGTTTTCGGTCTTGAAGGTCCGAGTATCGTGTGTATGAACATCGAGAACGGCAATCGCAAATGGAGAGGCGGACACTATGGAGGCCAGCTTATCCTCTTGGCCGATCAGGATATGTTGTTGGTATTGACGGAGAAGGGTGAGATGGCCCTGGTAAAGGCGACTCCCGACCGGTTCACGGAACTGGGACGGTTTCCGGCGATTAAGGGCAAGACCTGGAACCACCCTGTATTGGTTGGCAATGTCCTGGTAGTTCGAAACAGTCAGGAAATGGCCGCATTCCGGTTGCCCCGGCAGAATTAGTTAACCTTTACCACACCTACCATCTGCCGGGATTGTCCCGCCCGAACGCCCGAATTACAAAATCTCATAAAAGGGTTTAGCAATTGTTCGGTCGGTCGGGCAATAACCCTGCCAGCACTGATTCTCCTGATCTAAAGGTCGTAAGGGCAGGTTGCGACGGCAAATACCATATACCAGTGATTATATGGATCTGGCAATGGGGTGGCATATTATAAAGTTTGGTGGAAATACATGCAGTTGGTATTTTCACAACGGAGGTATAGATGGTTACAGATCAGAATTATTTATGGATTTGAATACAAAAAGTGCAGTCAAAAACAAACAAGCAATTTTACTTTGTGTTGAACTTTATAATAAATGCACACTCGAATGGTTAGATACCTTCTATTCAGACAAATTGGAGTGGATTGAATCCCCGCGAGCGCATTCTCCGTTGCTTGCTGCGGAGTCAGCGAGCATTAAGACATTACCTTAGGGGATCGAAGATTCTTCGTAGCTTGCTGCGAAGAGCTTCAATTATCAAATCCAATTATAAAACGAACTTCAGGTCATACGCTAAAATGGATATTATAACATAAATCATATGGAAAACCTTGATAAAACAAAGATTGAGCAAATTGTTAAGACCAGAAAACAAGCCAATTCTTATTATCTGAAAAAGTCAAAAGTGTTTCAATCCTTCGTTGAAATGGAGCAAAATACTTACAAAGACGGAGAATTGAGCAAAAAGCAAAAAGAGTTGATAGCGATTGGGATTTCAGTTGTGATAAACTGTGAATCTTGCATGGAATGGCACATAAAGCAAGCACTTGATGATAAAACTTCAGTTGAAGAAATCATTGAAGCTATTGAAGTAGGGATTGAGATGAGTGGAGGTCCAGGTACAACATCAGCCAGATTTGCAATGAATGTGATAGAATATTACAGGCCAGTTTAAAAATCACTTTTTAAATCTTTTTTTAATTGAATTATATAAAAAAGGAATAGACGTGATTACAATAAGGAATATTACAATGTATCCCAGATAATCTTTTGTCCCGGGGATATATTTACCCAGGAAATAACCGGTTAAAACTAATGTACTTACCCAAAAAAATGCCCCCACCAGACTGTAAATAAAGAATTTATAGTACCCTAATTTTACTATGCCGGCAACAATGGGGGCAAAAGTTCTTACAATCGGAAGAAACCGGCTTAAAATTATAGTTTTTTTACCATATTTAAGGTAAAACTCATGAGCAGCCACAAGATGTTCCTGGCGGAAAAAAAGAGATGATTTCCGGTTGAATAACAATTTTCCCACTTTCTTCCCAAAAGCATAACCGACCATGTTGCCTGCAACTGCTGCAATTATAATTAAAATAACCAACAGGACAGGATGCAATCTAAGAATTCCGGTTGAACAAAATAAGCCTGCTGTGAATAGCAGAGAGTCCCCGGGAAGAAAAAAACCAACAAAAAGACCTGTTTCAGCAAATACAATAAAAAGAAGCAGATAGATTCCTCCGTAGAGAATGATGCTTTCCGGATTTACCAGTTGCTTTAAGAAATGAAATATCCCGTCCATGGGTATTGCATTTTATAAGAATAAGTCTTTAAATATAGGTGATTTTATTCTCATGATGAAGTCAACTTATTTTTTTACTTTTACAATCAACAATATCAACAGAATTGTGATCCCTCCCAAAGAAAAGGGTTTTAAAAAGTACTTTAATGAAGATAAAAAGAATTATAATACCTGGGTAAAAAATTGCTGGTAAATAAACGATTCAAAAGAGCTGTCATCCATATCCTTTGAAAACTATACGTATGATAAAAATAATCAGGACCAATTCAGAAAATCCAGATTTCACAGAACTTGTGAAATTTCTTGATGCGGACCTCACCATACGAGACGGAGAGAACCATTTGTTTTATTCTCAATTTAATTCGATTAATAAAATCAGGTATGTAGTACTGGCTTATAAGGATGAAATACCTATGGGTTGCGGAGCTATAAAAGAGTATGATACGAAAACAATGGAAATAAAACGAATGTACGTTTCACCTGAGAGCAGAAAAAAGGGAATCGCCACTAAAATTCTAACTGAACTTGAGAAATGGACGTATGAATTATCTTATGGAAAGTGTATCCTTGAGACAGGTAAAATGCAGCCGGAAGCTATTGCGCTTTACAAAAAGAATGGATACACATTGATTCCAAATTATGGACAGTATGCCGGAGTGGGAAACAGTTTATGCTTCGAAAAAAATTTGAAATAAAATACAATTGCACCACATTTTTAAATTAATAACTAAATTTCTCAAGATGAATAAATTCCTGATTACCACATTAATGATTTTTATTTTTCAATCTTCAATTGCACAAACTAAAAAAGTGACCGGCTTCTACGAAAAGAATATTGAAAAGGAACTGAGCCTTGAGTCTGCATTTGACAATAATTTAAGTAAAGCCAATATAGGTGAAACAATTAAAAAGCTTTCCGCGGAACCACACAACATCAGTTCTCCTGCAGATAAGGTTAACGCTGATTATATTTTGAGTCTGTTTGATAAATGGGGATGGGATGCAAAAATTGAAACCTTTTATGTACTTTTTCCAACACCTAAAACAAGGATTCTGGAGATGACTTCGCCCACATCTTATAAAGCAATATTAAAAGAACCGGCGCTTAAGGAAGATCTTACATCAGGCCAGGAAGGACAATTACCAACCTATAATGCCTATAGTGCAGATGGAGATGTTACATCTGAACTGGTATTTGTCAATTATGGCCTGCAGGAGGATTATGAGATATTGGACAAGATGGGCATTGAGGTGAAGGGGAAAATTGTAATTGCAAAGTATGGCCATAGCTGGAGAGGTATAAAACCTAAAGTAGCACAGGAACATGGAGCCATTGGCTGTATCATTTACAGCGATCCGTCAGATGATGGATACTTTCAGGGAGATGTTTATCCAAAAGGTGCCTTCAGAAACGAATTTGGCGTACAAAGAGGATCTGTAATCGATATGTCCGCTTACCCCGGTGATCCTTTAACCCCCGGCATCGGCGCAACAAAAGATGTAAAAAGATTAGACAGGTTACAGGCACCAAGTCTCTTAAAGATTCCTGTATTGCCCATTAGTTACCATGATGCAGCTCCTTTACTTGAAGCCCTTGACGGGCCCGTAGCACCTGTCGCCTGGCATGGAGGACTGCCGTTTGCATATCATATCGGGCCGGGCAAAACAATAGTGCATTTAAAGGTTGCTTTTAACTGGGATATTGTTCCATGCTACGATGTGATTGCAAAAATTCAAGGTTCTAAATTTCCTGACGAATGGGTGATACGCGGAAATCACCAGGATGCCTGGGTGAATGGGGCAGCAGATCCCATCAGTGGGCAGGCAGCTATGCTGGAAGAGGCTAAATCAATTGGCAACATGTTGAAAACAGGATGGAAACCAGAGCGAACTATCGTTTATTGTGCCTGGGACGGAGAAGAACCAGGATTGCTTGGCTCCACTGAATGGGTCGAGGAACATGAAAATGAATTAAAAGAAAAGGCGGTGGTTTACATAAATTCCGATGGTAACGGACGTGGTTTCCTTTATGTTGAAGGGTCGCATGCTTTGGAACCTTTTATGGATGAAATAGCAAAACAGGTAACTGACCCGCAAACCAGGGTAAGTGTTTTTGAAAGGAATAGAGATCATGAAGCTATCTCAACGAAAAGTGTGGAAGCAAAAAAAAGGATATGGAATGAAAAAGAATTAAAACTGGATGCAATGGGTTCAGGTTCTGATTATTCTTCTTTTATTCAACATGCCGGAATTCCCTCTCTAAACCTGGGATTTGGAGGTGAAGACAATGGTGGTGAATATCATTCTATTTATGATTCTTATGGTTTATATGAAAAGTTTAAAGACCCCGGATTTCAATATGGTGTGACTCTGGCTGAAACTGCAGGGCATGCCGTATTACGAATGGCTAATGCCGATGGATTGCCTTTTGATTTCACACATTTGTTCAAAACTATTGATGCATATTCAAAAGATCTGATCTTGCTCTTAAATACAAGCCGTGAGACTACTGCATTAGAAAATCAGATTATTAATTCCAGGGGCTATGATTCAGGTGAAGATCCCACCAAAGGATATATAGTCCCTAATATAAAATCTGAAGTGCCATATCTTGATTTTTCACCCTTACAAAATGCTTTACTACAATTTGAAAAAAGTGTGGATAGCTTAAAGGTTGTTTTTCAAAGTAATATTACGACAAACAACATGACTATGGCTTTTAATCAATCACTTTACAGAGCCGAACAACAGTTATTGAATGATACGGGACTACCACGCAGATCATGGTATAAACATACTTTGTATGCGCCGGGATCTTATACTGGTTATGGTGTAAAAACAATGCCCGGCATTCGTGAAGCTATTGAACAGAGAAACTGGAAAGAAGCGCAGCAGCAAATTGAAATAGATGCAAAAGCTATCATGCGGCTTGCAGAATATTTTAAAGTTCTGTCTTCATCTGGTAAGTGATTGATTGGTAAAAAGATATTTGGTGACTTAGCTTCAGTAGTAACAAAGAAACTGCCAGGTATTTTCTTTCTTAATAAATTGCGTTTTTATTGAACAAGAGCCAATTTTGTTACAGATAGATTTAACCGACAATATATTAAATCATTAAAGTTATGGGAAAAGAACAAAGAGAGAGTTTATCCAGCTTTATCTGCTACAATTGTAACAAAAGGAATTACTTCGACAAAATGAACTATTTAGATAAGAATGAAGAAGAAATACCCTCGGAAATTAAGACAGGCGGATCCAAAGTGAAAGAAGTGACAATCGCCTGTAAAAGCTGCAGAGAGAGTAACAGTGTGATCATTGAGTACTGATAACTATGCTAAAAGCACCCGGAGCCGGATTTTAGTCGAATTATACTATGTTTTCTTTATTGTTGTTCTGAGATGGTTCACTTCGACTTTAAGTAATCAAGAACCACTGAAGATCAACAGTGCTAATTCTATTCACCATGTCCCTCTATGGAGAGACTTTGGAGGGTGGGGTTTTATTAAAAGATGCTTTCTGAGAAGAAAATCATGGAGTTTTTGTCTTTTAAATCAAACACAAAAAGCACATCATATCACTCTTGAAAATGTGTGAATGATGTAACTTATTTCTAAAATTTTGTAACTTTTTCAGGAGTTAACAGACTTATTTTTGTACGCTGAAAGTTCATTCCCAATTTAAAATTCAAAAAAATGAATACAACAGAATTAAAAGGAAACTGGAATAAGCAGAAAGCCAAGCTCAAACAGAAATTTGCAGTCTTAACGGACAATGACCTGATGTTTGAAGAAGGCAAGAAAGAGGAGATGTTTGGAAAACTTCAAATCAAACTTGGCAAAACAAAAGAAGAATTGCATAAGATTATTACAGCGCTTTAATCATCTGCTTATGCCAAAAAAATCGTTGAGTATTTTGCAGTTTTTAAACCAAATAATTTATTAATTATGAAAAAAGTATTAATCGTTCTTGTATTAATTATGGCAGTTCTGGTTGTCAATGCACAGGTCACCAATACTACCGATTCCACCCGGACTACCGTCAAGATAGCTGATCTTCAGAAAGCTATAACAGACAATATTGCTAAAGATTATGTCGGTTATACTATCAAAGAAGCAACAAGCGTTACAGAAAATAACATTGTTACCTATGAAGTAGTTATTGTCAAAGGAACCGCCACTGAGACTCTTGTTTATGACAAAAATGGAGTATTTGTTAAAAAGCTTCCACCGCCTCCAAAGAAAAACTAATCCATATAGGTGTTAAGCTTGCTATCTTAAGTTATTTAATACATATTCCATCCATCTGGGTTAATTCCCAGGTGGGTGGATTTTAATTTATAGTTGCATTACATTAGAAAAATTGTTTATTTGATGAGACACATATTTTAAGAAGTTCAAGATGACCAAAGTAATCTGGCTTATAGTGGTCAATGCTAATAGTTTTTCTTCGAATTAATTTATCTTTGATTTTAATTGAAGATAATTTGTGATGTCACCTGCGAAAAAGATTTCATGTTTGTTCAGCAATCTTATAGTACGAGGTGTAGTTTTCTTCTCTTGTAGTGTTATTGCTTATCCACAAAAATTGCAGTCTATAGACACCGTTAATTCAAAAGATGCATTTTCTTCAAAAACAGATCAGAATAAAATCAATTATCAAAAACCATCGGCCAGTTTTTATAAAACGGACAGTATCTTTTCATTTCAGTCTCAGAAAGGATATATCCCTTCATTGTTTAACAACTTTGGAGAACAGGTAACTGCACCTTTAAAATTTAAGGCAAAACAATGGTTAATTACTGGTGGAGCCATTGGAATAACAGCTATACTCTTTCATTTTGACAATGATATTGACAAATGGGCTCGTGTTCAAAAACAAAAACATAACTGGGTAAATAAATCTTCACCTATTATTACTCAATTTGGTAGCATATATGGTGTTTCTTCAGTCGCTGCAATCGGTTTATTAAGTGCTACATTCAAAAAACAAAAAGGAGTTCAAACAAGTTTACTGGCAACTCAGGCACTGATTACCTCAGGTGCCTGGGTTCAGCTGATTAAACATTTAACAGGAAGAGAGGATCCAAGTGCTTCGTATATATATAGCAAAGAACCAGGAGGAGAATGGTGGGGTCCATTTGCACAATACGACCAGGACGTAACTGTTTATAAATCTGTCTCCTCTTTTGATGCTTTTCCATCGGGCCATACTGCTGCTGCATTTTCAATCGCAACAGTATTTGCTACACAGTATAACAGTACAAAAGCTATCCCGATATTATGTTATTCTATGGCAACACTGGTTGGCATATCAAGATTAACCGAACATGCACATTGGGCATCTGATGATTTTGTCGGAGGGATAATTGGATATGTATGTGGCAAGGAAGTTGTATCTCATTATAATAAAACAAATAATATCCCAGGAACTTCCTCCATATCAAAATCAAAAAACAAAATGGAACTCACTTTTATTCAAAATGGAAATCAGGCTGGATTCTTATTAAAATGGTAAAAAAACAAAATGCAACCTTCTAAAAGATAAATCATTTGTTAAAAGGTGTTCAGGTTGCAATCTTTATTTTGTATTGGGGTCAGGAATTAAAGTTTGTTGTCGTACTCAAGTTCTTTCTTCTTCTGGTTTCCAAATGTATAGGTAAGTCCGGCATAGATTATACGCGCACTACGTCGTCTTATAATTTTCTCGTACAATTCTGGTGTATCTATCAGAGTTCTGTTTCTCAGAGAATTAAATACATCCGAAACAGTTATTATAAATGCTAGTTTTCTTTTAAATAATTCCTGCTTAAACCCGGTGTTCATTATAAATGTGGGTAATTGTTTTCCCTGAGGCGTAAGTGTTTCGGCAGTATAACTTGAGGTGATCTGAAGCACTGAACTTTTTGAAAGGTTAATACCTTCACTCATATTTGCACTCCATGCAACTATTGACTTATTTTTACTGTATCCCAGACCTGAAGCATCAATAGTATTATAATACACATTGGTACCGATATTAATATTCGCAAGATCACCTATTGAAGTTGAAAGGACTAATTCTAATCCGGCTGAACTGCTTTTGGTAAGGTTTTCGTGTGTGGTAAGTTTGACAGTGTCATTAATAAACTTTACAATATCAGTCATTCCGTTATAAGTGAAACGATAATAGACTGTTGAAAGGAATGTTGTCTTGTTTTTTTTGTACTGATACCCAAATTCTACAGAATGTACATCGGCAGGTTTAAGGTGGGGGTTCCCGATACGAAGATTATAGGGATCGGCCCATTCCGGGTACGGGTTCAAATCTTCACCTTCGGGACGATGTATCCGGTGGCTGTAATTTATCTGCAACTCATGCAGGTCGGTAAGCTTGTAAGTAAGGTGCAATGAGGGATAGATTCTGAAATAGTTGTTTTTAACAACCGTATCTGTGGTAACTTGGTTGGCATCGAGAAATGCCTCTTCAGCCCTGAGTCCTGCAAGAATACCAAATTTTCCAAATTTTAGCTCGTATGTCCCGTAGAGCACATGAATTGTTTCTTTGTAAATGAACTTATTTGACTTTATAAGGTCTTTTACCCATAAACCTGTGAATGGATCAAGAAATTCACCAAAGAAATCCATATCACTCTTTCCCGTTTCAAGAATATATCCAGCTTCTAACTTATTACTTTCTGAAATTGGATTCACATATTCCACTGAAAACTGCGACTCATTTCCGCCCTGCTTGATAAGGGTATTATCATATGAAGGGGAGATAACAGGTATGCGATAAGTGTCAGTGTAATGGTTATCTTCCTGCTCATTCGAGATGGAAGTGGTATAATCGACAGTGAGTTCGTGACCTTCCTTTCCAAAAGAATAAATATAATTAGTTGATAATTCAAGATCTTTTTCAAATTCCGGGTCGCGGCGTGAGCGGTCATAATCTTTTGTGGTTGACAGGTCGGTATTCTGCCATAGGTTGGCACTAATTGCATGGCGGTTAAAACTGCGAAAATTGTAACTGCTGGTCACCCCAATTGTATTCTTTGCATTGATTTTATAGTCGGCACCTGCCCGAAATATCTGTGAAAGAGGCCGAGAATGATCTGTGGAAATGACATGTATATAATTAATAGTATCTGTATTCGTTATAAAATGTTTGCGATAATCGTCGGTATATCTCAGCCTGTCATCCTGACGGACACTATAGCTTCCGAATATATTAATCTTACCAGGATTGTAGTTGACAGATAGATTACCATTATAACGGCTGTCATTACCTGCATTCAATGATACCATTCCGTTCAATCCCAGACTTTTGTCTTTTTTAAGAACAATATTTATTATACCGGAAGTTCCATCAGGTTTGTACTTGGCTGAAGGATTGGTTATAATCTCTATTTTTTCGATTGAATTTGCCGGCATCTGCTGAAGGACTGCTGCATAATTTGCTCCCATCAGCGCTGAGGGCTTGCCATTTATAAGAAACATTACATTCCCTGCTCCCCTTAGGCTCACATTGCCATCAATATCAACCTGAACTGATGGCACATTCTGAAGTAATTCACTTACAGAACCGGTTTTACTCATCACGTCCTGACCTACATTAAATGTCTTCCGATCGATTGAATTTACAAAAGTCGACCTTTGTGCAGTTACTGAAACTTCTCCAAGAGATGCTGTTGATTCAGAAATATATAATTTACCAAGATTCAATTTATTATGCTTTGAATTTAAGACAAATACAGGTGTTTCAACTTTATCGAAACCAATAAAACTATAGATAACTTTGTAATCACCAAATGCCAGTTTATCAAAACTGAATTCTCCTTTGGTTCCCGTGACAGTTCCCTGAAATTTTGAGCTGTCAGAAATGCTCCTGATGATTACATTTGCAAACTCCAGAGGTTTGTTAGATGTTTTTTCGATTATAATTCCTGACACGGTTGCCTGCCCCTGCTGTGCTGACAGGTTAATAACATTCGATAAAAAAATTATGAAAACAATAACAGAATTTTTCATTATAATTATTCTTTTAAACAAAGAATAGCAAATTTTTCACAATAGTAAGGAATGACTTTGTAGGAATTTGGGAATGACATTTATAAGATTTAATTAAATGGAATGAATTAAGAATTAACCCGCAGACAAAATATTTCTATTAACAAATATTCTAAAGGATAAGCATCTTTCAGATTTTGTCCAGAATTGTGATTTATCTTTACCTCATAAATTATTAATAATGAAGATCCTAATAATTGAAGACGAGAAAGAGCTTGTAAAGGTTATAAAAAAATTCCTTGAACCGGAAGGATTCCTATGTGAAACAGCCAGCTCCTATTTTGAAGCAGAAGATTCTCTATCATCATACAATTATGACATTATCATTCTTGATCTTACTCTGCCTGGTGGAAATGGGCTTGATCTGATAAACCTTATAAAAAACACGAATAAAAAAGCCGGTTTGCTTATAGTGTCTGCAAAGAACTCTCTTGATGATAAGATCAGGGGACTTGATATGGGAGCAGATGATTATATCACTAAACCATTTCATCTTGCTGAGCTCAATTCTCGTATTAAATCACTTGCGCGAAGACGACATTTTGACGGAGCGAATGAATTAATTTTCAACGAGATAAAAATAAATACAGATTCAAATGAAGTGTTTATAAACGGAAACATACTTGACCTGACAAGAAAAGAATATGAGATTCTGCTTTATTTCATAGTAAACCGAAATAAAGTTATTACACGCGAATCAATTGCTGAACACGTCTGGGGAGACAATATCTCTTATGCTGATAATTTTGATTTCATTTATAGCCATATCAAAAATATCAGAAAAAAAATTGAATTAAAAAATGGCAGAAACTATCTGCACAATATGTATGGAATCGGATATAAATTTTCAGAAAGATGAGACTCCTTCAAAAAACGAACAGAGCTTATTTCCTTATTTCAGGAACAGCCTTTATAATTGCCGGAGTTGTATTCTTTTTTGTCATCAGCTTTTTTTTCAAAGACCAGCTAAATGAAAAGCTACTTCATGACATAAAAAACATAACAAGGTCCATTAAAAGAAATGGCACTATACCAAATTATTATCCCTTTATAGATATAAGAGAAGTTCCAGTACAATCAGAACGATCCTCTAAAATCATTGATACTCTTATTTTTAATGAATTTGAAAGAAGAGAAATTCTCTTTCGGCAAATAAGTCTGATCCGTGTCATTAATGGAAAAGAATACTTCATTGCAGTCAGGGATACTCTGATTGAAGAAGATGATTTACTTGAAGTAATTGCTATAGTAACAGGTTCAGTTTTTATACTTCTTCTTGTCTGTCTTTATTTCATCAATCGGAAATTATCATTGAAGATATGGCAACCATTCTATAATACATTGGATGAACTTAAAGAGTTTTCTCATGATAAACCAGGATTCAAGCTCTCATCTAAAAGTGAGCTTTATGAATTCGCTGAACTCAATAAAACACTTGAACTGCTTACCCAGAAGGTGATTTCCGACTATCAGTCCCTTAAAAGATTTACAGAAGATGCATCTCATGAAATACAGACTCCTCTTGCAGTCATTCAATCAAAACTCGAGACACTTATGCAGTATCCAGGATTAAAAAAAGAGCAGGCTGAACTTATAAATTCAGCATATGTTTATACTCTGCGGATTTCGAAACTTACTCAGACACTCTTACTGCTGACTAAGATAGCAAATGATCAATTCCCGGAAAAAAGTGCAATAAACATCTCTGAGCTTCTCAGTGAGAAAACAAAGATGTTCGAAGATCATATTTTAGAAAAATCCTTGACCTTAAATAATGAGATTAAAAAGGAATGCATTCTTGAAACCAATTTTTTTCTAGCCGAATCATTGATAATAAATTTAATTGGCAATGCCGTAAAGCACAGTATCACAGGTGGTATAATCAATATTAAACTCGATAAGAAACACCTTGAAATTTCAAATCCGGGAAAACCACTTCCGATACCGGCATCGAAGCTCTTTGACAGATTTTATAAAATAAACAAATCTTCTGATTCACCCGGGCTTGGTCTCGCAATAGTCAGGGAGATCTGTAGACTTAATAAATGGGAGATTAATTATATATATGAAGATAACCTGCATAAAGTCATAGTAAATTTCTAAATCCAAAATCTTTACAGATTCGACCGGTATATTTACAGGTTAAAACCCAAAGAATTTAATAAATGAAAAACTTTGTCATTCTGATCGTTGCATTATCAATGATCTCTGTTTCAGCATTCAGTCAAAAAAATCCTCCTGAAAATGTTAAAAAGGAGTTTACTAAAAAATACGCGTCTGCTCAATCAATAAAATGGGAAAGTGAAGAGAAAAATGAATGGGAAGCTGAATTTATTATGGATGGTAAAAAGATGTCTGCTAGCTTCGACAATTCAGCTAAATGGGTTGAATCAGAAACTGAAATCACTGAAAAAGAGCTTCCATTTTCTGTAGTAAGCACTTTGAATAAAGATTTTCAAGGTTATAGAAAAGGCCATATAGAAATATTTGAGAATACTGAAATAAAAGGATTTGAATTAGGATTGGAGAAAGGAGAAACTTCAATCGAGGTCATTATTGACAATAATGGTAAGGTTATCAAAAAGACAGTTAAAAAAGAAGATGAAAAAACCGAAAAGGGGAAGAAGTAGTTATTCACTTTTGTTAATATAAATTGAGACAAACTTATTACAACTGTATCGTAAATATGTATTAAGGTTTCTAAATGGATGTATATAATATTATTTACAATCAATAACATAAAATAAAAAATTATGAAAAAAACGATCTTCATTGTGGCAGGTATTTTTCTGTCTTTACTAGGTTTAAATGGCCAGAATGTTACAAACGGCTATAAGATTGTTCAACAATTTCATCTGGAAGGAGATGGTGGCTGGGATTATCTGAATGCTGATGATGCAACCGGGATGCTATATGTTTCACATGGTAAGATGGTGCATGTTTTGGATATGAAAACCGGCAAAAATATCGCCACCATTACTGATGTAAATGGTGTGCATGGTATCGCGATCGCTCTGGAATTCAATAAAGGATTCATAAGCAATGGAGCTGACAGCAATGTGACTGTATTCAACACAAAAGATTTCAGTGTCATTGAAAAGGTTGCAGTGACAGGGAGAAATCCTGATGCTATTATATATGAACCTTTCACGAAAACCATAATTACCTGGAATGGCCGATCATCTAATGCCACCGTGATAGATGCCAAAACGGATAAAGTAATACAAACCATAGTC
>JADGPU010000113.1 GCA_017882305.1 Bacteroidales bacterium
TCAGAAAAACCATATTCCATGGGAAGTCTCAACCCCGGAAGAGCAAGGCATGAGTTCCCTTACTTTTGGTAATAAACTATTTCCCAGGGTATACAACAAAAAACGACACTCTGAAAAAACTGAAGATAAGAGATTTGCTGAATATGTCATTTGGATTACGATGTAGCTGGTACAATGAACTTTGCAGAATAAACCTTTATATTTACACATTTACTTTTAATGACGGGAATGTCGATCTGCAGATTCTGGATCGAACCAATTACCGGAATGCGTTACTGAAAGGAAGTATTGTAGAATAAAGCAGCCGGGAAAATGTACTTTGTGATGCAAAAGATGGTACGATTCTTGCGATTAATTTTTTAACCGAAACTTTGAATATGAAAAGACTATTGGTAGTAATTTTTGGTATTTTTATTGTTACTGTCAGCTGTGATAAAGACCGGATAAATGAAAACTTCCGGGATGACCCTTCAATCCTGAATATTAATGGAAAATGGAAGGTTGTTTCTTATGAAGATTTCGAAAAAGGCTCGGTAACTGTAAAAAATGATGTCGATTCATGGAATGGAATGGATGTTATTCTGACTTTCGCCGACAGTACATTTTACGGTCAAAATACCGCCAACATTGTTTCCGGTAAGTATACTTTAGCAGGCAGATATATTAACATAATAATCTATGGAGGCACTAAAATTGGTCAGCCTGCCTGGGGAAATATGTTTTCCGATATTGTCTACCGTCTGCGAACATTTGAGATAAACGAACATCAGCTGAGGTTTTACTACAATGATTCGGCGAATAGTGTGACCCTTACTCACGATTGAGTGGGAGTCCTGGAGTCAGGGGGTCCTGGTGCCTTCCAGTCTTGCGCTCTTGCGCTTGACATAAGCCTTTTTTCAGCTTTTATAAATTTAATAAGTATATGTACACATTTGAGCTGAGTGACAAATTCTTATCCAGGGAAGAGAAAGCAATTTTCAAGAATTATATTGATTATTATAATGTTGATGAAGGCATCTGGGAGGTTTTTACTTGCCTCTTCAAGTCGGGAGTAAAAGGAACATTTCCTCTTTTATTAAAAGTTTACGATGACTCAAAGTTTTGTGGAGCATCTATACTTATTAAATGTTCCAAATATGGACGATCTCTTTTCAGTAACAAGTTCTTATCAGGAATAATTGATCTTACCGGAATACCCTTTTATTTGTGGATCAAGTTCGGCTGTTGCATGGATATGATGTCAAATCCGGGATTTGTCAGGGATCTCGAAAAATCCAATGAGATCCATTCTGCTATGGTACTTTTTTTAAAAAGCAACAGTTTTCTTACAATAATATATGACTATTCCGATAAAGCTTATTTGTACCCGGATGCAACTATATTACCGTCCCTGCCTCATGCTCTTATAGATACATCTCAAATGACAGGAATTGACGAGTATATTTCTGACTATAAAAACATTAAACGTAAAATAAATATCTTCAGAAATAGTGGAGGAAAATTTGAGCTGGCATATAATTCTCTCAATGAACAAGATATTGCATCCGTCAGGAAGTGTTTCATTTCAACAGCCGAGAAAAGTATTTTCTATCTTCCGTATCAGGACCTTTATCTTAATTCTGCGTTAATCACTAGCGGAACAAAAATTGAAAACGTTTTTTATTTCATAATGAGATTGAATGGTGAATTCCTTGGTTACCAGGCTGCTATTAAAACAGGTACTTGTCTGAACGCCTTACACGGTGCATTTGACCGTGAACGTAAAACCACTTATCATGCTTATGATATACTTTTTGTGGAAATGACCAGGTTTGCTATCGAGAATGGCCTTAAAACAATAGATTTCGGTTCGGTACTCAATATTACCAAGCAGAGAATGGTCAATAGATCAATTCCTATGTCGTATTTCATGTTAAGTAAATATTCTATTGTTCAATGGTTTTTCTACAGGCTACTGAAATTAACTAAAATACAGGGTGATAAGCAATTGAGATTCAACGAAGAAAACATCCCCAGAGAAATATAAACAGTTTTAATATGAAACCAAAAGACATTTACACTGACCAGACCTATTCTTACCTGGCATTGCGGAATGCTGTCGGATGGATAGGTATCTTATTACCTTTCGTTTTAATTATTGGTATGCTTCTGATTTTTAATGGAGAAACCATACAAAAAACCATTAGCCAGTATTACTACACCGGTATGCGCGATGTGTTTGTCGGCGCATTATGTGCAATTGCTTTGTTCATGTTTTTTTACAAAGGCTATAGTAAATGGGATAACTGGACAGGAAACCTGGCCGGATTATTTGCCATAGGAATTGCTTGGTTCCCGACTTCACCAACAGAACCGCAAAACTTTATAGGTGCAATTCATTTTGTTTGTGCCTCAATATTTTTTCTTATTCTTGCCGGATTTTCAATATTGATTTTTACGAAGCAAGGCCCGAATCCGACTCAACAAAAATTGAAAAGAAATATAATATATGTAATCTGTGGCCTGGCTATAATCGTTTGCATGATAGCAATTGTGATTTATTTCAATTTTTTTCATTATCCCGCGTCCGGATCTCACTTTGTGTTCTGGGCTGAAACTGTCGCTCTGATCGCCTTCGGTGTATCGTGGCTGACCAAGGGAGGAACTCTCTATCCGGATAAATGAAAGTAGTCCTGGAGTCCGGAAAGCCATTAACCGCAAAGAGCGCAAAGTCCCGATAGCTAAAGGGATCGCAAAGGTTGCAAAGAGCTTTAGTTACACAGAGGGACACAGAGGATTTCACAGAGATCCACAGAGGAGATACAAAGGGTCACAGAGGCTTCGCGGCCATCCCCTGAAGCAGGAATAATACTGTGATATTAGGGAATTACTCTCTATTGCAGGAGAATTAGCCGCATTTTAGGGGGGTAGGGGGCAAAAAAGGGGTTGGCGGGCCAAAGCCAGAGGGATTGGAGAGTGACCAATAAGGATCAGAAAACTCCCCGATTAAATAAATATTAATTAAATTTATTGTAACTATTGAAATTATCACTTTATTTTGAGCTTAGTCATATAAAACATATTGCCATGACAGAAAAAATTAAAGAAAACATCAATGATCCCGAAAAACTTGAGAGGCTTTATCGTGAAGATAAAAAGGCTTTTGAATCGGGTTTTGAGAAAATCTATCCTGAGATTCAGAATACCGAAATGGCAAAATTCTGGAAAAGCAGGTTGGATTTTGAAAAAGCACCTGACAAAACGAAACAGAATTACGGCCCGGACACTTTCCTTATGATTGCCGTATGTCTTTTTACCGGGTTTCTCATCAAAATTCCGGATCTGTTTAATATTGATGTGAAAAACTTCTTTTTTTATGATAAGGATGCAGGAATCATTGTCTTCCTTGGACTTGTAATTTATGCTATCGCTATCAACAGAAACTTCAACAGAAGAAACCTTGCTTTAACCATTCTGACATTTATCGTATCGATAATTTATATCAACCTGCTACCTGATATCAAAAGCAGTGCGTCAATCAACCTGGTGTACATTCATATGCCTTTACTGATGTGGTGTACATATGGATTAGTTTTTATTGACTTTGACCTGAAAGATAAAAGCAAACTGATCGAATTTATAAAGCATAATGGTGATCTGGCAATTATGGGGGCACTGATCCTGATAGCCGGAGGCTTGCTATCGGGAATTACTATCGGATTATTCAAGGCAATTGGCATAAATATTGAAAAGTTTTATAGTCACAACGTCATAATTGTAGGATTA
This sequence comes from Bacteroidales bacterium, assembly GCA_017882305.1. Classification (GTDB taxonomy): domain Bacteria; phylum Bacteroidota; class Bacteroidia; order Bacteroidales; family VadinHA17; genus LD21. The sequence continues at coordinate 3,766 of JADGPU010000113.1, forward strand.
GTCTCGGCCCCTATTGTCACGACTTACATTCTGAAAAATTACACTACACTGACGAATAGGATTGCATCGATAATCGCAAATATCTTCAGCCCTCTTGTATTGATAACTTTAATAATCTATCTGATAGCGATTGCTGTTTCAGGAAAGGATCCATACAACGACAGAGACTTCTTATTGATTTTTAACATAATGCTAATAGGTGTAATGGCCATTATCGTATTTTCGGTTTCAGAAACTTCAGTGAACAGGAAACAGAAGTTCAATGAAATGGTTTTATTTATCCTTTCTATTATTACACTCATTATTAATCTGATAGCTTTGTCAGCAATTTTTTACCGCGTAGGAGAGTATGGATTAACTCCCAACAGGTTAGCAATTCTGGGTTCTAACATTTTGATTTTTATCAACTTAATTTTAATTACGATTGACCTCTTTAAGATTAATTTTAAAAATACGGAACTCGAAAAAGTGGAGTTCACCATCTCAAAATACTTACCGGTTTATATTATCTGGACATTGATTGTGGTGTTCGGCTTTCCCATTATATTTGGGATGAAATAGAAAATCCGATGTAGCGTAAGCAATACTGTCTGAGGAGGACGCAGGACGACGAAAAGAAAGTGACATGGCTTTGGAGAGCAAAAGAACCGAACGAAGTGAGCTCGCCGAAGGCAAATAAACAATACTATAAAATTCAGAACCTTTAGTTTTTTATTTTTGTTATATTAAAAGATAACAACTGACATATGTTGAGTAAGCTCAAAAAATCGCCCTTCAGTTTATTTTCACCCTCAGAATTTTTTAAAAGAAGCCGGTTAAATATAAAATATTTAATATTAAGCATTTGCATTGCACTTTGTTGTGTCAGTACAGCACATTCACAAACTGCAAATAAATTTGATTTTGAACGAATTGAAGATAATTCCTTTTTAATTGAAGAAGCCTACAATCAGGATCCCGGTGTAATTCAACACATTTCCTCGTTCCAGTATATGAAAGATCATACATGGCTTTATACTTTTACGGATGAATGGCCTGTTCCGGGAAGGAAACATCAGCTTTCGACAACAATTCCGGTTTTAAATAATGGCGAAACCGGTCTGGGTGATATACTGTTGAACTACCGTTACCAGGCCATATACAGGGATCGCTTCGCTTTTTCTCCCAGATTTTCACTGATATTTCCGACAGGCAATTGGGAAAAAGGGTTGGGTTCCGGAGTTATAGGATACCAGCTAAGCCTCCCGTTTAGTTATCTTCTTTCAACTAAAATAGCTACCCATTATAATCTTGGTGTAACATTTACACCTGACGCAAAAAATGCAGATGGTTCTAAATTCGACCAGACAGTTTACAATTATGGATTAAGTTTAATTTTACTGCTCAATAAGAATTTCAATTTCATGTTTGAAGTTTCAGGAAACAGAACTTTCATAAAGGGAGGCAATACAAATACAATAATTACCAATTCTTTATTTATAAATCCCGGCATGAGGTATGCAATAAACTTCAAATCTGGCCTGCAGATAGTCCCGGGCCTGGCGATACCTGTTGGTTTGGGCTCCTCAAAAGGAGCATCAGGAGTATTTGCTTATTTATCCTTCGAGCACCCCTTGTGGAAACCTTAGATTGGCTCTGTGGTCCCTATTTTATTATCCTGAGGTCACTCTTCAGCTTACTGAAAAGATCCTTATATTCATCAGGTACTTTTTCCAGATCAACAGGCGTACTGTTAGCTCCTACAGTCAATTCATAGTAATTACCGTCTTTAATCCGTGGAGCAGCCGGGTCAGGTTGAATAATTACAAGTAGACTGGCTAATTCCTTTTCAGAAAGATTAACTTCAGTTTCTGCCGCTTTTGTAATCGGAATAAATCCTCCTGTTCGTATAAGCTTTATTTTCATCGCTGCTCTTAAACTTTTGCTTCCGACCATCCCTGCTTCACAGCTATTACTTCAGAACTATTGATTCCAAAGATTTTCTGAGCGTGAATAATGGTGAGGTTTTTTACATCTGCAAATTTAGCATTCTGAGCTAAACTAACATCAGTTAAGACTGCATACCAGATACGTCCTGCCTTTTCCCATGCATAACCTCCCATATTAAAAGCGGCAACATAAAAAGCAAAATTCGGGATCCCCGAGTTGATATGCACTCCTCCAAAATCATCGGATTGAGTATTCGGCAGGTTTTGATATTTATCCATCGTTGCAGGTTGAGGGTCATTCCCTAATTCAGGATGATTTATATATGCGGTACCGGGGGCTTTCATGCTGCGTATTGCATATTTCGGACCTATCATCACCTTCTCGCCAATTAACCAGGTGGATTTCTTAACATCCTGATTATAATATCTCTGCTTTATCATAATACCAAAGATATCAGAAAAGGATTCATTCAAAGCGCCGGCCTGGTTTTCGTAATCAAGATTAGCCTCGTTTTCCATCACACCATGGGTAAGCTCATGACCGATTACGTCAATATCGCTGGTGAAGCTGGTGAAGACCGATCCGTCGCCATCGCCGTAAACCATACGCCTGCCGTCCCAGTAAGCATTATCCATTCCCTTATCAAAATGCACATACTGTTTGATGAGCAGCCCTTTGTTATCAATGGAGTTCCTGCCGAAAAGCTGCCAGTAGAAATCCCATGCCGCCTTACCCCCTTTAATTGCATTTTTTCCGGCTACGGAGGTGATTTTCTGGTTGTTCTTTGAATCCCACAACAGATTTGCACCGGTAAAATCAGTTTTTTGCTTACAGTCATAAACTTCCATCTGCATAGCCTCTTTCCCTGACTGCTTATCAATAAGTCCAAGAATGGTCTTCTCCTGGAGGCTTGCTTTCTGGAAAAAGATCCTGTCGTTGCGGAACCGGACGCTCCTGAAATTTGAATTGATTGCCAGGTCGGCAATTTTTTTATTGTCCGATTCCATCATTCGGGTAAGCATGTAAGGTGGGATGATGCAATGAACAGGGTTGTAGTGGTTTTTATACATGATGTTTAAGATTTTAGATCTATATCCAACATATTATCCATAGACTTTTTCCTAATGCCCTCCCGGCTGGACCAGTTTTACATATTTTGAATAGTAACTTTGAAGTTTAGCAGATATTTCATCTGCAAATTCGCTCTTTCCGCCAACTTTACATGCATCTGCAGCCTGTGAGGTAAATTGAATTGCAGTCTGGACTTCATATCCTGCTGAAGCAATAATATCCGGTTTCTGTCTCAGGTAATAATCAAGCTTCTCAAAATAATAGTTGCTGAGGTTACGGGTAAGTTCAGTCGCCTTGTCGATTGCTCCGGCATTAATATAAGCCTCAATAATAGACGGAACATACATATCATAAGATAGTTTTTCAATGGGGAAGGTCTCCATGCAGTAATCAAGTACACTTAAAGCCTTTTCATTCTTTCCTTCGGACGAAAGAGCATTTGCAAGTCTTGCATAATCATATCTTGCCTTAATAACCAGCAAGTTCCTCTTATGATTATAATCGATTTCAACTCCTTTCTCTTTCGCACCTCCCCATACAAACTTATTCATCATATTATTATAAAGGATATCTGCATCGATCCGGCCATATCTAAGCCAGCTTTTATTCTCTGACTTTATTGGTACAAGCCTGTATGCTAATCCTTCAAGCTGAAAATACTCTTCAAGTCCCATGGCATCGTCATGGTAGCCGGTAACAAAATATATAGGCCGTTTCCAGTCATTATGGGCAAGTATATCAAGAACTACAAGTGAACTTTTTATTATTGCGTTGCCTTTCAGCTTAATATCTATGTATGGAACTATTTTATCAGCGTCTGCGGGTTTTACAGCGCCTGATGCAATAACTTTTGATGCATCAACCGGAATCCTTATAGTACGGGAAGGAATATTGTCCAGTTGCTCAGTCTCTGAAATCTGAAATTTAGTTGCCTTGTTATCGCTTTTTATCCATTCAATTACCGTTGAAATATCCACAGGTTCCTTGCTTTTTTCGACAACATAAACCTGGCTGTTTACCCCCTCATAATATTTTTTCTCCGGAAGTGTTATTGGTAAAGGGTCAGATTCATGCGATTTAACTTTCATCTCGTTAATATACCAGTCGGTGTTCAGGAGCATGAGGTTACAAATCCTCACATCGGTCCTTTTCCCTTCAACCTCCTGCGCATACCATAACGGGAAAGTGTCGTTATCTCCGTTTGTGAACAGTATTGCATCAGGGGCGCACGAATTGAGATAATTGAAGGCGATATCTCTGGTCAGATAACGGCCGGAACGGTCATGATCGTCCCGGTTTTGGGAACCCATTATCACCGGCACAGCAAGAAAACAGAGCACTCCTGCTACCGGTGCTGCAATATTCTCTTTAACCGCTTTAGCAAGTTCCTCAAAAAGGGCAAGAACCCCGATGCCTATCCAGATTGCAAAGAAGTAAAATGAGCCGGCATATGCATAGTCGCGTTCGCGAGGTTGATCGGAATACTGATTCAGGTACAATACAATTGCCAGACCTGTCATGAAAAACAGCAAAAGAATGACCCACCAGTTCTTATTATCTTTCTTAAAATGATATAGCATTCCTATTATCCCCAGTAGAAGCGGAAGCATGTAATAGACATTTCTTGAAGGGTCTTTTTTCATATCAGCCGGCATATCTGATGAACCAATCCTGGGTTCATCAAGGAAATTAATACCGGTAATCCAGTTCCCGTTCACTGATCCTCCTGTTCCCTGGGTATCATTTTGTCTTCCTGAAAAGTTCCACATGAAATACCTTAAGTACATATAACCGATCTGATATGAAAACATGAACCGCATATTCTCGAAAAATGTCGGTTTATAGATTATTTTCTTATCGCCTGACTGATCAGTTACCTGGATAGGAACCCCTTTCATTTTTGACCATTTCTTATATTCCTGGATATGATCGCTCTCTTCGCTCCACATTCTGGGGAACAGGGTAACGAACCGCGGATCGTATTCTCTCACAACATCATGACTGGTTATTTCGTACTTGCCGTTCACATCGTGATACCTTGGCTTCCCATCCTTCGATCCGATCAACGGGGCATTAAAATAAGGGCCAATAAATAATGGTCTTTCTCCATACTGCTCGCGATTAAGAAAATACAAAAGATTAAACGGATCAGCAGGGTTGTTTTCATTGAGTGGAGGATTAGCTGAAGCCCTGATAACTATTATGGCATTTGAAGAAAATCCAATAAGAATCACCATAACAGTAGTGAGCGCAGTGTTTAATACTATCTTACTTTTCCCGGAAATAATCCAGACAGAAACAGCTAATAACACTAGCATTATCATGTTGAACACAATCGACCCTGACAATACCCATATTCCACTGAGAAACAGTGCCCCAAAAGAGAGAATAGCAGTTTTTTTCAGGTTTGAGCCATCAAGAGTTGATTTAATAGCCAGAACGAAAAATAAAATAATCATGGCCACGTGAAAAAGTAACCCGCTTTTCACAGGAAGGCCCAGTATGTTCACGAAAAAAAGGTCAAATTTTGAAGAAATTGTGACTATTCCCGGTCTGATCCCATACATCAGAAGTGCCAGAATAATGACTGAGCAGACAATTGCCGTAAAAAATCCTTTCCAGGAAAATTGGTATTTTCTGAAGTAATAAACAAGACCAATTGCAGGTATAGTCAGAAGGTTAAGAAGATGAACTTCGATGGCTAATCCTATCAGAAATGCAATCAGGATAATCCATCTGTCGGCATGTTTTTCATCTGCAACATCCTCCCATTTGAGAATTGCCCAGAAAACAAGGGCCGTAAAGAATGCCGATGATGCAAATACTATTGCTTCGACTGCAGAAAACCAGAAAGAATCAGAAAAACAATATGCCATAGATCCGACAAGGCCTGCAGCCATTACAGCTATAATCCTTCCTGAAGTGTATTGATCCTCGTCCTTTAGCAGAATCTTTTTTGCAAGATGAGTTATACTCCAGAAGAGGAAAAGTACAGCGAATGCACTTACAATGGCTGACATGGAGTTTATCATAGCAGCTACTTTCGAGACGTTCCCTCCAGCAAACAGAGTAAAAAACCTCGCCATAATCATGAATACCGGATTTCCGGGAGGATGGCCGACTTCAAGCTTGAATGCAGACGAAACAAACTCACTACAGTCCCACAAACTTGTAGTTGGTTCAATTGTCATTAAGTATGTAAAGGCGGCAACAGCAAAGGCAACCCATCCTGTTATATTGTTTATCAGCCTGTAATTTCTTACTCCCATTTATGCCGGTTATTTAAGTACAGATAAATCGACTAATATGATAATATAACGAAATTAGTTATTTTTTCTTATAGAAATGAAATAATGAATTATTGCCTTTCATGCGGTGAGACTAAGATCAGTTCAGGGTATATAAATATAATCCCGATTCATAATATTCAGGCAATTTTTGGCAAGAGTTAAATCTCTTATTTCTTATCTGAGACCTTAATCTCAAAATCTTTCACCTCTGGCTCCTTTTTTTCCGGTTCGTCATTCAGAGTTGAAGCTTTCTTAAACTCTTTCATACCCTGACCTATCCCTTTCATCAATTCCGGAATCTTTTTTCCGCCAAACAATAACACTATTACGAGTATTATTAAAATGAGGTGCATCGGACTACTAAAATCAAGCATACCTTTTTAATTTTTTTATGTACATTTTTATCAACGACAGCAAAAAATAAAAGTCTATCCATACTGGTCCCGTTATTCATGGATAGACTTTGCCTTTTCAGGCATCAGGAGTACATCCCGAACAACTATTCAAAGATTATTTCTTCTTTGTACCATGATGCTTGCCAGTTTTCGGAGGAAGTTTCTTTAAAAACATTCCATCTTTGTCATAAACAAGAGTTTCGGTTGCAGTGCCCTTTACAACAACTACATCGTAAGTAACAACGTTGTCTTTTGTAACACTGGTTGCTTCTTTAATTGTATAACCTGCATAATCTTTAGCAATATTGTCTGTTATAGATTTCTGAAGATCCGATACCTTAACGCTGGCCTTGGTAGACTTTGCATTTGTGACGGTTGTTTTCGTGGCCTGTGCATTGATAACCAGGACCGACATCATTAATACTGCAACGAATAATACTTTTTTCATATTTATTAAATTATTTGATTTACATGAGCAAAGGTATTATTAGATTCTGAAGCAGGACTGAAGTTCG
>JADGPU010000114.1 GCA_017882305.1 Bacteroidales bacterium
GAATTGCATAATTGATAATTTGATATATAGGGTTAATGTAAATTGCAATTAGAAATCTGTTATTTAACATTCTCTTTTTAAGTGTTTTATGTAACCTTCATATTATTTCATCGTAAACAATTATAAAGCATAATTTGTGTCTATCCAGACCGGATTAGCCAGGTGACTTCCTGTACTTAAAATAGGCAGTCTGGCTACGAAACTTATTATGACAACAATGCGTAAGGATATTTACGAGCAACGCTTAAGATAATTAGTTAATGACATATTTGAATACCTGGAAGAAAATGAAGGATTTTATTTTGGTATCTCTGATGAATTTAATAAATTAGCATTATCTGGAACAGCGCTTACATCAAAGAATATGACACTTGACCATGCTGTCCCTAATACAATGGTAATACAAGATATGAAAAAATCTTGTATTAAGAACCCGAATCAGCTATTGAAATTTCTAAAAGAAAATTATTTTATGTGTTAAACAACTAGGATAGTTAAAGCAATATGACAAGAGTAGAAAAAATAAAAAGTTTGATTAAAAATATTCCTAATTTTCCGCAAAAAGGAATAATATTTAGAGATATAACTTCCCTTATTAATAGTGATTCAGGAATGACATTAGTTAGAGAAGAAATAGATGAATCAGTTGATAATAATAATTTAAAATTTAATAAAATTGTAGCAATTGAATCACGAGGATTTATATTAGGAGCTTTGTTTGCCTATGTTTACGGAAGACCTCTTGTATTAGCAAGAAAACCTGGTAAACTTCCCGGAGAAACTTTTCAAATGAAATATTCATTGGAATATGGAGAAAATACTCTATGTATTCAAGTGTCCGATATTCAAAAAGATGATAGAGTACTTATAGTTGATGATCTTATAGCTACTGGTGGATCAGCAAAAGCCGTTCGCGACATTATTGAAACTTTAGGTGGAAAAGTAGCTGCATTTTATTTTTTAATTGAACTGGATGATCTTAAAGGCAGAAAACTTTTAGAAGATTCAGGTATAAAAATAATAACAAGTGTACATTATTAAAATAATCAGTTTGAAGACAGTTCGATTATGATAAATGTCTAATTACTTGTTTATAAGCTATTTAAGAAATTATTGCGTTTCGGTAAGAAGGTACGGCTGACAAATTATCATTTGTAGAAAAAATTATTTATTTTCCATCTTAATCAGGTCTCCGATTATTCCCCAGTATCATTGCATTATAAGCTTCTTCACCGATTTTTTCCAATTCACCAATGGTGTGATTCATCATTGAAACACCATACTCTTTTTGTTTCCTTAAGTGAATAAACATTGCTGCTAAGTTCACTGCCGTTTCAATTCCTTTTGGGTTTCTGAATATCACGGTAAAAAACATCTTCCAATAATAGAATCCGGTTGCAGAGTTAAAACCTGCCCTACTACAAACCCTTAGAAATGATCGCATATAAATAAGCCATGTCCTGAAATTTGGATTATATCTATAATGGGGTCTGATATTCAAGCCTGTATAAATAACCCGCTTATAATAATTCGAAGGATCATAAATTTCACTGATAACCCGAATAAAATTCTTAAGGATCTCGATACGTGAAATCAGTGTAATAAAGTTCAGACCGCTCGTTGTCTGGTCAATATCGCTCTCACCAATTGATCGGGATGCCTGCTGAAACAACCTACCTTCAGATTCAAGACGGCGGGTTAACTGAGTATTTGGCAGTGCGTAAAGCAGGCTGATCATTGCCATACAGATTCCTGATTTCTGTATGGAATCGATCATATTATCGGCAATCTGTCTGCTTTCACTGTCGAAACCAATAATATATCCTCCATTACTCACTATACCATACGATAAGAGTTTCCTAACAGCATCTCCGATCGGTTTATTTACATTCTGGGTTTTATTGTTCAATTTCAAAGTTTCATTTTCAGGTGTTTCTATACCAAGAAACACATACCGAAAATCTACATCTTTCATTAACTGAAGCAATTCATCATCGTCGGCCAGGTTAATAGAGGCTTCTGTAGCAAAATAAAATGGATACCGGTGGTTTTTAGTCCATTTTTTTAATTCACATAAGAGGTCTTTAGCCTTCTTTTTATTCCCAATAAAGTTATCATCGACTATGTCAACATGACCACGGTAACCTAAATCATAAAGGGATTGGAGTTCTTTGATCACCTGTTCGTTTGACTTAAACCTGGGTATTCGGCCATATAGCTCAATGATATCGCAGAATTCGCAATTAAAGGGACAACCCCTGGTAAATTGTAGCCCAATCATAATATAATTCCGGAAATTGATCAAATCATATCTTGGAACAACTGAATTCAACATATTGGCCTTTTCTTCAGAAAAATATCTCCCGCTTTTTGACCCCTTCTGCAAATCGTTTAAGAACATGGGAATGGTAACCTCTCCTTCTCCCAGGACTAAAAAGTCGGCCTCATAGTAAACATCAGGCTGTGAAGTAGGATCTGGACCACCAACCACAACAATGCGATCAAGATCATGCACCCGCTTAATGAAATTGAGCATGCTTTTCTGTTGAGTAAGCATTCCCCCTGTACAGACAATATCAGCCCATTTCAAATGGTCATTTAGCAAAGGTTCAACGTTCTCGTCAATTAACTTGAATATCCAATTCTGGGGAAGTAGTGCAGCCACCGTCAGCAATCCAAGAGAGGAAGCCGGGTATTTTGCCCCAACCATGTCACAAACTTCCTCGTAATTCCAGAAACTAAATCCTGAAAATTTTGTTTGTACAAGAAGGCATTTGGTATGCCCCCCAAGCAAATCCTTCATTTATATCCCTTATCACTAAATAATACGGCAAAGATACGTGAATATCAAATACCACACATGGTGTATAAATCATTGATTTTGTCGAATTTAAACAATAGATAAGTCAATGAAGGAAAGAGAGGTCACGATTAATTTTGATAATTGGGTCCTGAACGCGTAGCTTTAACTTCGTGAAGCCTCACAGGTAGAGCTCGTTCAATCCTTTGAGTGAGACTCAGTGTCAACAGCATGTATCATCAGGGCGGCTGATGCAGCAGCAAGTATTGATTTCATTTGCTCATCCAGATTTTGATGCAACCACACAAACTTTTTAGGAGAGAGATCAAAATTTGACTGCACTGCCGCGATTTCATTATTATCTCTGAAAAACCCATAGCCACAAATCATCTTAAAGGTTGTATTTTTGCCATCTTCCCATTGCTTTATCTCCTTTATCTGAATACTTGTTACGCCATTTGTTAAAACACCTTCTGCTTTAAATTTTCCTGCTACTTCAGCTCCGGTGCTGGAAACTAAAACCATTTTCCACCCTGTTGTGTCGTAAGAAGGAGAAATCAATGCTATATAATTATCGATACTTTTATTTAATGTAGTCATATCACCACCGAGAAAATTGCTTTCACTTTCGCTGAATTTTGTATTTGTGGTAGTATTGACCAGTATGGTGTCTTTACCATTTACAGTAAAAACGAATGATAATTTGCTCTTGGATTCTGAATATGTTTCAGAATTAAATTTGTCTTCACTCCGTTTTGTGGTACCCCATCCAGCTTTCCCGGATACTATTTTGTAAGGACCAAATTCATACTTGCCTACACGGCTCATACCCTTTAGCTTTGCCTCCATCGGCTCACTATTGGCTTTAAGATTATCATCAAGCTTCATAATCTTTTGTCCGTAAATTGTTGAAGAGCAAACCAGCATCATTAACATGCTGATGAACATTGTCTGTAGTTTTTTCATAATTTAAGGCTTTATTATTTTTTATGTCTATTCCAGTTGTAAAGGTCCAATCTGGTCAATCATCTTACTGAAGAGGATATTCAATTATCAGACCAATCTATTTATCTAATTGATAATACGTTAATTATAACAGATTAACGATTAAAGATGAAATGTTACTGTATCGTTTTACTACATTTTATTGTTTCAAAATGCTACAATTATTATCCCGGCAGATATTTAAGGGTTTACAATTTATAATCAATCATTAGAATCACTTTCCCAAATCCCCCTTTCGATGGATTGGTAGTTGAAAATAGAACTTATAAAAACAATATTTTATTTAATTACAAGAGCAACCCGCACGTCTTATAACAGATTAAATGGAAGCGTTACTTATAAACAAAAGTGTAAATTGGGGTCAAAAAGTATATAATACTAATTAGACTGCAATAAAGCAATCTATCATTAGTTTGCCTTCATATTAATATGTCAATAATTCAGAATTTGATCGCTCTTAAAAGCTCTATGCTTGCGAAGGAACAGCCTTGAAAAACTGAAAATATCCAAAACCCAATGCAAGTAGCAAATATATAGCAACAGTTGACCAGCCAAGCGCATTCACGACGTTGCTAATTTGTCCAATAAGAGCTACAACAAAACCAATGCAATCGGCAGCGAAAAGAGCATAAACAATAGCCCTCCGAGCATCGGAATCAGTTGTGTTTCTTGCCATCCAGGTCAATAAAGCAAATCCAATGAGCGTACCTCCAAAGAGTCTTCCCATGTATATCAGTTGCTCATCCGCTGTGATGTCATATAACGAATAAACGTGTGCCGGTACAATAACAAATGTAACACCGAATACAATTGCTACGATGGTGTTAATGATCATTAAGGTTTTGAGTTTCATCTGACACCTCCATTTTAAGGTTTATAAATAGAAAGAATCTCCAAATAATTGAATAGTATTTTTTAAATCAGGTTAATTTTGTTAAAGTTATGAAAGACTATAATACGAGTCAAATAAAAAACCATCCGCCCAGGATTTGCTGAGATGGATGGATTAGTTTTTTAAAAAGGTTTAAAGAGTGCAAGCCGAACATCTTATTTACATCTTTAATTATCCTTCAAATGTGATTTCTTATATTGCTGTTCTTCAATCAATTCTCTATTTTGAAGATAGGTTTTAGCTTCAGCCGGTGTTCCCAAAAGTATTGCGATCCATTTTGTTTTCTCATTCTGTTCCAGGATGATTTTAATGGCCATAGTGAAGGGAACTGACAGGATCATACCCACCATTCCCAGTATAAATCCCCAAAATATAAGAGACAGGAATACAACCAGAGTTGACAAACCTAAACCTTTTCCCATGATCCTGGGTTCAATAAAGTTTCCAAGAATATTGTGGATAAGCAAAGTCGAGACCAGAGTCCAGAGCGCACCACCTAATCCGAGTTGTACTAAGGCAAAGAGAACTGTTGGAATCGCAGCGACGATGGATCCAATATTCGGAATATAATTCATCAGACCTGCAATCAATGCCCATAGGAGAGGATAGTCAACCCCAATGATAAGTAATGCTAAATAGATAAGAATTCCTAATGATATACATAATAAGGTTTTTATCCCAAGGTAGTTACGGATATTATGTAAAATGGTAGAAAAATAAGAAATGGATTTACCAGATTCATTCCGAATTGCTTTGGCCTTAACAGAAAAACTCCCGAATTCCATAAGTATAAATAAAATGATAAGGAAAATAACGAAGGTATTCCCCATCATATTGAACAGTGTATTCAAAGCACTTGCCGTATATTCCAGGATCTTTGCCGGTTGGACAAGATTAGATATCTGATCTTTAGGGATCTTTAAACCTTTCTCATTTAAAAACTGAATAAATGAGTTACTGATCGTTGTAAGGGTAGATTCATATTTTGAAAGGTTGCCTGAAAAGGATGATAATGTTCCTCCGATCAGGAAAGTAAATCCGGAAAAAAGTACAATTAATCCCAATATTACAATGATAAGTGCCAGCCATCTGGGGATTCTGTATTTTTCCAGCCAGGAAATTGGTTGTGCACAAATAATACTAATGAAAAGTGCAAGTAAAAAAGGCGTGATGATTGATTTTGCATAAATCACTCCTGCAAAAATGATTATTAATGCAGCGATATTTACCAGGGGCGAACCTTCCATTGATCCGATAATCTTTTTGTTCATTTCAATATAGTTTTATGAAATTATACAAATGCAAAAGCTCGTAAAGACCAGTACATAATTTTTTTTACTTAAAATTAGTAAATTATCTCATGTCAATTTCTCCAAGCTTAAATATAAATAACCTATCCCTCCAAGGCCCCTTGAAGGGGACTTTAGGAACGGATTAGCACTGTTGGTTTTCAGTGGTTCTTGATTACTTAAAGTCGAGGTGAATTATCTCAGAACAACAATAAAGAAAATGCAGCATGACTCGAATCAATGGATTAATCCCTGATGGGGCTAGATATACAAACAAATAAAGCCTTGATTAATTACGCTATCAAGGCTTATTTGTTTGCATTGTGAACAGGCAATCCCTACTTACTTCTTTTTCTTATCTTTTCCGATTGTCTTTTCTCCTGATGTAGAAGCAGCATCATATTTCGCCTGTACAGCAGCAAGTGTAGCCCGCGAAATTTTAAGCGCATCCTGGGCATTCTTTTTAGTTGCTTTCCCTTTTGTCAGATTGGCATTCCCCATGGACATCTTTTTTGTAGCATCCTTTAAACGGGTGCTGAGAGCTTTGGAATCCAATTTATACTGGATATCCAGGGCTTTAAGATCGGCCTTAGCTTTGTTCGATTCTTCCTTATCTTTTGAAGTTGAAAGTTTAGTAAGGGACTTTTGTTTGGTAACATTGTCTTTGTCAAGTTTCTTTCGGTCAGCTTCAATGGCTTTGGTTTCAGTTTTTGATTCGGCTATCAGCTGTGTTCCCGAAGTAATCAGGGAATCTGAAATAGTCAATTGTCGTTCATTCAATGCAACCTTAGCTTTGGCTGCAGCAATGCTGGTTTCAAGTTTCTTCAATTCGTCTGCCTTTTTATCTGTTTGAGCCAGTATGAGAACCGGGGCTAAAAGGAGAAACGCCAACATAACCAAAAGTCGAAAATTTATTACAATTTTCATATTTGTAAAATTAAGTTTAGAATATTTGCTCATCGTAGTAAAGATTTAAATCGAACAAGAATAATTAGTTATTTTTATAAAATTATACAATTATATTCAATTAGCCTAAATTTGGTTTGCTGCATTGAATGTATAACAATGAATAATATATAAGGAATCTTTAGGCGCTATGTATTCTTTCAAACAAATTACTTCAGATATTGTTGTCTGTTGTGTTTTCATGATAGTCTGATTAGTGATTAATAGAAATGAAAAAGCCCGGTCCCAAAGTCCCAGGCTGTACTGTTGCACAATTAATATATTTATAATCAGCATGATGAAGGTAGGGAATTGGGCGATAGGCTGTAAATATCCTAACAAAAATGTTAATAATAGGTGCTGTTTTTATTTTTAGGATTACTATAGCCTCAATTAAATCCTGAGGTACAAGTACTAAAGTAAAATTTACTAATTGCTACTTTATTTCTCCAAATCCATAACTTGCTAAAAATTTTTGAAAGAGTGCAGTATTATCATATATACCACTAAATTTTTCCGCACCAGGGCCATAAGCAAATACAGGAACCATGACAGCTGTATGACTATTTGTTGGAAAATTTAGTAGAACCTTGTGAGCCTTTATACTGCCACCGATAATTGCTACCCCACCGGTTTCATGATCGGCAGTTATAACTACAAGCGTATGTCCATCATTTTGGGCAAAATTAAGTACTTCACCTACTGCATCATCAAAATCCAGGGTTTCTTCCATAAGTGCAGTTTCATCTTTTGCGTGAGCTGCCAAATCAATCTCCCCACCTTCGATCATAAGAAAAAATCCTTTTGGATTTTTATTTAGTATTTCAATAGCTTTACGAGAGGATGCAGGGAGCATGTCTCCTCTTCCATTCAACCGAGAAGGACTATTGACAGGTGCAATAAGTCCGGCAAGCTTTAACGAAGTAGATTTAAGAACTGCATTCATTGTAGTTTCGACCTTATATCCTCTGACTTTAAGACTGTCAATAAGGTATAATTTGTCCGTCCTAAATGCAAAATGATCATATCCTCCCCCTATAAAAACATCAACGTCGGTTTTAAGAAAATCCTTTGCAATATCCTCATAGCTGTTCCTGCTTGATTCATGCGCAATAAATGATGCAGGTGTTGCATCCGTGATGGCAGAAGTAGTAACAAGACCAGTAGCGAGTCCATTTTCTTTTGCTATTTCCAGGATGGATTTAACACTTTTCCCTTGAGAATCAACTCCAATTGCGCCATTATTCGTTTTATTGCCTGTTGCTAATGCAGTTCCAGCCGCTCCGGAATCAGTAATATAGTGATCTGAAGAAAACGTTTTCTGTAATCCGATAATATTGCACCTCTCAATATTGAGAGGATGATGTGAGACAGTAATAGCAGAAGATACAGCCCCAAGTCCCATTCCATCGCCAATCATTAAAACTATGTTTCTGATTTCAGGAATTTCCTTGGGTCCAGGTTTTTCAGTTAGAGACCAGGAAATCAGAGAAGCAATCAAAATTACCGACAGTAATAAGGTGGATGTTTTCTTCACTTCTTTACAGTATTTATTTGGATTCTCGTAAAAGTAAATGAATTTTTTAACTCTTACTCACTTTGATAATATTTTACAAATATTGAATCCAGGTCCCAATTTCCCTTAAATATGTCAAATGCATCCTTTGAGTATTTAACCTGAAGTCTTTCTGATGCTTTGACCTTAGTCCTATAGACAAGTCTTACCTCAGATATAGTTGTCTGATGTGGTCTAAAGACTTAAATTTAACCATTGGTTTAAAATTCCGGAAGCATCATAAAAGTTCATCTGGACGTTACTATTTAATTCAAAGTCAACCTTTTATAAGGGGGAGGTGAATTCCTTTCGCACATTCTCTTTTATAAATATTTTCATATCTGTATTGTAACAAATATGTAAGTATTTGTAAGAAACATTAACTATTAATGCTGAAAACAATGTATTAATGAAGTTTTTATTATAAATTGCTATGAATTATTTATTTGTTGTTAAACAACAGCATTAAAAATTGTGTCGTTAATATTTCATTATTATGAAGAACGATTCAATATCAGCATCATCGAAAATTAAGGAATTATTCAATTTGCATAAGTCGAGTATATTAAGCGATGAAGAATACCACGACCTATTAAAATCACAGATTATTAGTCTATTGAAAGTGCAACCTTTAGAGGAATTGGAAACGGAGAAAAAACCAGTAAAAGTTTCAAAAGAAATTAATAGTGGTTCATCCAGAAAAATTAATAAGGATGAATATAATTTGTTAAAATCAGAAATAATTAATCAAGGTGAAGTTCAACCTATAAAGGAGAAGGTTCATAAGATATTATGGATACTACTGAATTAAAGAAGTTGAAAGATAAACTCACCGCCTCTTGAGGCAGAAACTTAATCACCAAAAAAAGTAAGAATTATCGCCGGTACTTGTTCGGTTTCAACAGAGTATCAGATTTTGTCTGCATTTATCATAACATTTCCACCAATAATATCCTTACCATCTCCAGTTTTTTCTTTAATTATTTTACCAATAAATGTTCGTTTCCAATCAGCCTTGACCAAAAACAATTCAGTTATTTGGATGTCTTTTAATTTTTTCTTTTTATATGCATTAAAATATTATGCAAATATAGCGTTGTACCCAGGTGCATGATGGTTTGCTTTTAAAGACTCTCTATCTAATTAATAACAGGAAGAGAATTCCAATAATAATTCTATAATACCCAAAGTATTTAAAGCCGTAATTCTCTACAAATCTTACAAATACTTTTACAGCTATTAATGCTATAATAAAAGCAACTACAATTCCGAGGCCTATTAAGAATATTTCATGCCCGGAAAACTCAATTGATGTTTTATACAAATCATATCCGGATGCCACAAACATTGTCGGAACGGCAAGCAAATAAGAAAATTCTATAGCATGTTTTTTATCCAATCCGTTAAAAATTCCTCCTATAATTGTTGCTGCTGCTCTTGACACTCCCGGAATCATGGAAACACTTTGAAAGAGTCCTATTAAGAAGGCATTCTTATAGGAAATACTTTCAATTGCAATTGTCTTACCTTCCAACCCGCTTGCCTTTTTGTCAATAAGAATTAGAATTATCCCGCCTGAAATGAGAGATACAGTAACAACTATCGGGTTGAACAAATAAGCTTTGATGTAAGGATATGCCAGAAAACCAATAATTCCGGTTGGTATGAATGCAATACCAAGTTTTAAGTATAGGGAGAATTCTTTTAAATAACGTTTGGTATATAGCAATACTATAGCCATTATAGCTCCAATCTGTATAGAAATCTCAAATGTTTTTACAAAGGCATCTTCAGGTATGTTCAATACACTTGAAGCGAGTATCATATGTCCGGTAGATGATACCGGAAGGAATTCTGTTAAACCTTCAATTATGGATAAAACTATTGATTGAATAATATTCATTTGACCTCATTTTATCTTAAAATAATCTTTTTAAGTTTATGAAATGACTAAAATTGGTATTTCTCAGAATATATACATTATCAAATATTTAATTTGTCTATAATACAACTTTAAATAAAATTCCATCCATCAAAGATCTAACTCAGATGGATGGAATATATTATACTTTAAAAGAGAAACCCGAATCATTAACTAAGAAAGAGGGATAATGAAATTATTTACTTGGTTCAAACACAAGCACGGTAAAAGTTCCGGGTTTCAATGTTGGACGTGGTCTGGGATTATCAGCTGTTTTTTCAGGAGTAGGTCCAAATTCAGCAGTTGGTAAATA
>JADGPU010000182.1 GCA_017882305.1 Bacteroidales bacterium
TTTAAGTTTCTGATAATAATTCTGACTGGAGGAGCAGGCAATTTTATTAGCTGCCACAATTGAAACATATTTCGAAAGAATATCACCATACCGTGATGCTACATCTTGATCAGCCGTGCAGTCGATGAAAACAGAATTACGCAGATTTAACTTTGTCATCTGCTGGATGAAAACAGATATATCACCTTTTTCTCCCGATGTTTTTAGTACTTCTTTATAGCCTTCCAGTGGAATACCTTTTTTATCGATAAGCATCTTCCTGGAATTGGTTACCCCGATAAGATTTATCTTAAGGTTATGTTCAGCTACAAGGGTGGAATATTGTTTTTGAAGTTGTTTCATCAGGCTCGTTCCAACTAATCCTGTACCTGCAATAAACAGATACATTTCTTTGAACCGGGAAAGGAAAAAACCATCGTGGATGACATTTAGTGCCTTTTTAAGGCTCTCATTCTTAATTACAACAGAAATATTAAGTTCTGAAGAACCCTGTGCTGTTGCAATTACGTTTATGCCATTTCTGCCGAGCGACCTGAAAAGAGTTGCTGATATCCCTGGTGTGTTCTTCATTCTTTCACCTACAATGGCTATAATTGAAAGGTTTTTTTCAACCAGGATCTTTAATTCCTTATTGTGTTCGATTTCAGTTTTAAATTCCTCATTAATCCCTTCAGATGCAATTACGGAATCAGACGGACTTACTGCAAAGGTGATCGAGTATTCTGAAGAAGCCTGAGTTATAAGAATTATATTAATGTTTTTTCTGGCTAAAGCTCCGAAAAGCCTCATTGATGTTCCTGAAACACCAACCATCCCTGTTCCCTGCAGTGTAATCAGATCGATGTGATCAATGGAGGAAATACCTTTAATAGGACTTTTATGATTATTATTTGATTCATTGTTAATTATCGTTCCCTTTGATTCTGGTTTGAAAGTATTCAAGACTAAAATGGGGATGTTTTTCTTATAAACAGGACGCAGGGTAGGAGTGTAGATAACCCTTGCACCAAAATGTGACAATTCAATTGCTTCTGAATAGGTTAAGTTTTCAATTGCATATGCTCTTTCGACTTTTTTCGGATCTGCTGTCATGAAGCCATCAACATCAGTCCATATCTCAAGCACCTCTGCTTCCAGAGCAGCAGCAAAAATTGAAGCACTATAATCTGATCCACCTCTTCCTAAAGTTGTCGTCTCACCTCTGGCATTACTCGCAATGAACCCGGGTGCTATTATACATTTTCTTGTTTTAGTGATACCTTTTAATATAAGCCTGTCTGTTTTTTCGAAATCAACATTTGCAAAACCGAAGTTGTCGTCAGTCTTGATGAAATTCCTTGAGTCAATCAGGTGACAGTCGTCCACGACATAGCTAAGAATCATCGACGATAAGATTTCACCTGTTCCAATTGTCTGGTCAAGCGAATGCTTTGTAAGTTCCCTGAGAAGATAAATCCCGCTTAATGTTTCCCTCAGGTCATCTGAAATATTCTTAATGTTATCAATAACTGTTTTTTGTTTGCTGCCAGTGATCAGTTGTTTGGTGAAATCAATGTGTTTGTCGATAACTTTATCAAGCAGATTCTCATATTCATCATCCCTGCCTGAAGCAAGTTCGCTTATATGCTTAAGATCATCAGTAACTCCCTGGAAGGCAGAGACAACAACCAGACAAGGGAAACTCTGCGCTTCTATTATTTTCCTGACTCCCCTGATCCGTTCAGGAGATCCTACCGATGTACCGCCAAATTTCAGGACTTTCATTATATAAAACTAAATAAAACAAAAATGCATCTAAAAAGATGCATTATAACAAAGGCGAAAATAGCAAAAATATGCTAAAAGGGTGCATTAAATTTAAATTATTAAACAAATTGGAAAAAAAGTATGAAGTCTGACGCCAGAAGTCCTAAGTCAGAAGTAATTTAAATCTTCCAACTTCCGATTTGACTTACCCATCACTTTCGACTCGTCCTTTTTACCCCCCAACCCCCCCAAGGGGGGGCTATTTACCACAAATAAACAGAATTAAAATTGCCCGTAGGGCATATAGTATTGTAGAATCGTTAACAATATTTAAATTCTACCCCGTAGGGGTTAAAGAATAAAAATAAAGATTTTGTTTATCCCCTACGGGGAATTGAATATATCTCTTATCATTTTCCTCCCTGAAATGGATTAAAATATCATCAGCTTGAAGCTGCCTTCTCAAGCCTCCTGAGTATTGAAAAGATAAATGTAGCAGACAGCAGTAAGCAAATAATAAATACCAGCCAGAGAGTGCTCAGATGAATCCTGGTCCATAGCAATGATCCCACAAATAACAATTTGTTTCCGGTAGCTGTAGCGAGCAGCCAGCCTCCTTGCATAAGTCCCTGGAATCTTGAAGGTGCAACTTTCGAAACAAATGAAAGACCCATCGGGCTTAGGAACAATTCTGCCACTGTTAGTATCAGGTAACTGCTTACAAGCCAGTAAGGTGATACCCTGTCTGTGTCTATAACGGGTGATCCATGAAGAGAGGCAGGTGACGGAGCTCCGACAGAGCCTACAAGAACAATTAAGAATCCAAAAGCAGCAATGATTAATCCTATACCGATCTTCTTGGGTGTCGATGGTTCAATCCCCTTCTTGTTAAGCCATGTAAATACAGCCATAACTGGAAAAGTAAGTGCTACGATAAATAGAGGATTGAACGACTGGAAAACTTCAGGTGATATTGCATTCTGCAGACTGAATTTTGTCAGACCAAATACCTTGCTGAGTATCGTAGTCGGATCGAATCCATAGGTGAAAAACATTATGAACCACAATGAAATAAGGAGCAAAACTCCTCCTGCAATTTTTACATTCCTTTTCAATTTTCTGGAAAACAGAAGGACTATTCCTGCGATTGCACCTATAACTGCAAGTATGGAAGGGAGTGTGAAGAACATATTCGTAAAAATACCAACCTGCTTGACCGTGTAATCTCTGGCGAAGAGTGTAAGTGTAAGTCCGTTCTGGTGAAATGACATCCAGAAAAATACCGCTACTACGAAAACCAGCACCAGGGCAGTGATCCTTGCCTTCTCATCCTTTCTGGAAGTCATAAGTATCCATGTAATAAATGCGGCAAACAATCCGAAGGCAAATCCATTGGCCCAACCAATCTGCTTGATGTA
>JADGPU010000183.1 GCA_017882305.1 Bacteroidales bacterium
ATGGTCAAACGCATTTTCATCACTGAAACTATCGAACACAACATATGCTTCGGTAATGTCATCTTTTTCTACTGCCATTACCAACATCGATTTAGCTTTACTAATTTTTGAAAACTTATCATCTCCAAATAAATTTTCTGTATTATTTAAAACATAAATTCCTTTTTCAATTTCTTCTGCTTTTTCGGTATAACGCTTTTTTAATTCTCCAGGAGTGAATGAAATATTTTCAAGATCTTTAACGGTATAACCGACATTAAAAGCTATTTTAAATAGGTTTTCATTTTTATTAAGTAAAAATACTGCGGCTTTTTCACCCTGAGGTATAAAGCTTAATGTTTGTTTAAGTAAAGAATTGAAAAGGATATCAAGGTTTTCAGCACGGTTGATAATTTTTACCAATCTATCAACTGTTTCAAGCTCATCAGCTTGTTTTTTAATCAGTTCAGCTTCGTGGAGTTTTGCCTTATTGCGTTCTATATTTATTACATTGCGACGCATAATTCTGTCTATTATAAAAACGCCAAGAATCATCAATAAAAAATAAAGAGAGTATGCCCATTTTGAGCGCCACCATGGAGGAGTTATTATAATATGTAACGATAAACCCTGCTCATTCCAAAAACCATCATTATTTGCGCCTTTAACCTGCAAAACATATTGCCCAGGATCGAGATTAGTAAATGTTACATCCCTTTTAGAACCAAGTTGTATCCAGTTCTCATTATAGCCATTCAATTTATAAGCATAAGTATTTTTTAATGAATTATAAAAATTAAGCGCAGCAAATTCAAAAGTGATAATATTATCTTTATAAGAAAGAATTATTTCCTTTTTCTCCGAGATGCCTTTTTCTTCAATCGCAATTCCTTTTATATCGCTTGTATTATAACGTTTTAAGGATGTAATTACAATTTGTGGTATATTATGATTAATTACCATCTCATCCGGTTGAAATTCAACGACACCGTTGATACCGCCAAAGAACATCATCCCATTTCTTTTACTTTTGTAAGAAACATCTTCATACTTACTAGTTTGAAGTCCATCAGACTCATACAAGTTCCTAAAATTATTTTTTTCGGGATTGAATTTTGACAAGCCGTGAGCCGTGCCAATCCATAAATTACCTGTTTCATCTTCCAGTATACTTCTGACATCATCATTTGCTAATCCGTCCAGCTGGGTGTAATGAATGAATTTCGCCGTTCCTTCGTTGGTACCACCGGGAATAAATCTGTTTAAACCACCGCCCAAAGTACCGACCCATAAAATCCCTTTTTTATCAACAAAAAGAGCGCGTACATCATTATTACTCAAACAATCCGGAATGTTCAGACTATGCTGGTATCTCTTGAATTTCGGTGAAATAATGGAACCATCTTCAGCGAGTGCATAATCAGAAATAAGTTTATTCAAACCACCCTCTGAAGTTCCTATCCATAATTGACCTGATTTATCCTCAGCCATACTCATAATATTATTATCGCTAATACTGTAAGGATCATTCTTATCGAACTTGTAATGTAAAAAATGATCAGCATTACCATTAAGCCCAGGTACAAGTTTATTCAATCCTTTCTTCCAACTTCCAACCCAAAGTGATCCTTTTGAGTCAGAAAATATTTTGATTATCTCCCCAGCACTTAAACTGTTCGGATCTGAGGGGTTATTCTTATAATGCAAAAAAGAATCTGTTGAAGGATCATATTTATCAAGTCCAGCCACAGTCCCGACCCATAATGTTCTTTTGGAATCCTGAAAAAGACTGTATACCGTGTTATCACTCAGGCTGTGAAGGTTATAAGGATTATATTTATAATGAGTAAATTTTTTTGTAACCGGGTTGTAATTGTCAAGCCCTGATTCTGTCCCGATCCAAATATTTCCATTATTAGTTTCCAAAACACTCAGGGCATCTTTTCCACTTAAAGAATTTTTACTCAAAGGATTATTAAAAAAGCCAGTAAATCTTTTAACTCCATTATAATATGTATATAATCCATTAGTACTTGTCCCAATCCAGATCATACCTGATTTATCTTCATAGAAACATGTTATATCTGCGACATTTATACCTTTATTTTCGGTAGAATTTAAGATAAAGTGTTCAAACGATTTCGATGAATTATTATTTTTTTCAGGTTTGAAAGTATAGATTCCATCTGAGAAAGTGCCAAACCAAAATTTACCTTCACTATCCCAGAAACAACTTTCCACTTGAGAAATGGGAAAATTGGAAGGCATTTCATGATATGGATATTGATAAAAAAAATCACCACTTTTACTATTAAACCACGATATACCCTGATAATAATTTACAAGCCAAAAAAGTTCAGGATGATTTCTATCTTCAACAATATCATCAAACAATAAATTAATTTTATTTTGATCTTTTTTCCAATGCATGCGAAACTTTACAAAATTGAAATTTCTTAAAGATATATTTTGGGCTTCGAGTTTATTGAGAAAACCATCATCTGTTCCAAACCAAATATTTCCGAAACTATCTTCAAAAATAACCTGGATTCCGTTAGAACTAATGCTTGTTGAATCTTTGGGATTATTTGTGATATTAATAAACTTAATAGTTTTAATATCTTCTGCAGATGGGCTTAAATTGTTATTATCAAAAACGGATAGTCCATTTTCTGTTCCCACCCATATCCGGTTATTACTATCTTCAAAAATTTTAAGCACACGGTCCGAACAAATACTGTTACTATCTTCCTGAATATGGACAAGGTTCATAAAATTTTCTTTCTCCGGATTAAACCTACTTAATCCTCCGCCAAAGGTACCAACCCAAAGCACTCCTTTATGATCCTCGAATAAAGTTCTAACCTTATTAAATCTTAAACTGCTTGAGTCGTTGTTGATATTCTTATAAACTTTAAAGTTATACCCATCATATCTATTCAATCCATCCCAGGTAGCAAACCACATGAATCCTTTGTTGTCCTGAAGAATACATTTTATCATATTTTGAGAAAGGCCATTCTCAATGCTTATACTATTAAATCTAACACTCTGACTTTGTGCCGGGAGAAATCCCGGAAACACAAATACAATTGAAATAATAATATTTTCAATTAACG
>JADGPU010000041.1 GCA_017882305.1 Bacteroidales bacterium
ATAGATAAGAAGTTTGTTGTCAATCCGACTGCTACTCAGCTCAGGGAAGCTGACATCGACCTGATGGTGGGTGCCACATATGATAATATCCTTATGGTTGAGGGCGAAATGAAAGAAGTTTCAGAAGAAGAAATGCTCGAAGCTCTAAATATTGCCCACGATGCCATTAAGCTCCACTGCAAAGCTCAAATGGAATTTGCGCAGGAGTTAGGTACCACTGTAAAGAGAGAATATTGCCACGAAATAAATGATGAAGAACTCAGAAAAAAAGTCTGGGATGAAACTTATAATAAATGTTACGAAGCAGCAAAATCATCAACTGCGGATAAACATAAACGAATTGATACTTTCGAAGCTATTGTTACAGAATTTATCGGTCAGTACACTGAAGAGAATCCTGTTAATGAGACACTTGTAAAAAAATACTACCACGATGTACTGAAAGAGGCATCCAGAAGACTGGTCCTCGATGATAATATTCGTCTCGATGGAAGAAGACCCGATGAGATCAGGCAGATAGTATGCGAAATAGATACGCTTCCTGCCACTCATGGTTCGGCACTGTTTACAAGAGGTGAAACGCAGGCTCTGACAACAGTCACATTGGGTACAAAATTAGATGAAAAGATTATCGATGATGTATTGAATAAGGGTACGGAAAAGTTCACCCTGCACTATAATTTTCCACCATTTGCAACAGGTGAAGCTAAAGTTGCCCGCGGATTAAGCAGAAGAGAAATCGGTCATGGTAACCTTGCCCACAGAGCTCTGAAGAATATGATGCCGTCAGACGATGAAAATCCTTATGCTATCAGGGTTGTTTCTGATATACTTGAGTCAAATGGTTCTTCATCAATGGCAACGGTTTGTGCCGGAACACTTGCTCTTATGGATGCCGGTATTAAATTGCGGAAGCCAGTTTCAGGAATTGCAATGGGGCTCATAACTGATAAAGAGACAAAAAAATATGCAGTTCTTTCTGATATCCTGGGCGATGAGGATCATCTTGGCGATATGGATTTTAAGGTGACAGGAACCCGTGATGGTATCACTGCTACACAGATGGACATTAAAGTTGAGGGACTCTCTTTTGAAATACTTACAAAAGCTCTTAATCAGGCTAAAGCCGGAAGGTTACATATTCTGGATATAATGAGCCAGACTATCTCAGAACCGCGTCCGGAACTTAAACCTCATGCTCCAAGGATTGAAATGCTTACGATTCCTAAAGAACTGATCGGCGCACTGATTGGTCCGGGTGGAAAAGTAATTCAGGAGATACAACGCGTTACAGGAGCTACAATAATTGTAGAAGAGATTGATGGTCATGGAGATGTCAATATCTTTGGTGAAAATGCTGAAGTTATAACTGCAGCGCTCGACTGGGTGAAAAAAATTGTAACGGTTCCTGAAGTAGGACAGGTCTATAAAGGAAAAGTCAAAACAATAGTCCAGTTCGGAGCGTTTGTAGAAATACTTCCAAATAAAGACGGACTCGTTCATATCTCTGAGATTGAGTGGAGAAAGATCAATAAGGTAGAAGATGTACTTAAAGAAGGGCAGGAGATTGAGGTTAAGATAATTGATATCGATCCTAAAACTGGAAAAATCAAGTTATCGAGGAAAGAACTCCTTCCACGTCCTCCACGGCAGGAGAATGAAAATAAAAAACCTGAAGGAAATCAGAATAAGTAACAAGAATCCCGCAATTGCGGGATTTTTTGTAATTTTCAGGGATGAAGATTAAGTATAATTATGTAGTTATAGAAGGAAATATCGGTGTAGGGAAAACCACCCTGGCCGGCAGAATAGCAGATCAGTTTAATGCACATCTCATCCTTGAACATTTTGATGACAATCCTTTTCTGCCGAAATTCTATAATGACCCTGAAAAATATTCTTTTCCTCTCGAACTATCGTTTCTGGCAAGCAGATACAAACAGCTTAAGGAAGAGCTGGTCCCCCAGGATCTCTTTAAGTCTTTTTCTGTTGCTGATTATTATTTTATGAAATCGCTGGTATTTGCTGCTTCAACGCTCACCGGAGATGAGTTTAACCTTTACCGTCAGATTTTCTATATTATATACGGATCCCTTCCAAAGCCTGATATCTTCGTTTACCTGCATCTTAATCCGGAAAGACTACTTGAGAATATTAAAAGGAGAGGAAGAAATTATGAGAAATCAATTTCTAAAGAATACCTCCAGAAGATTCAGAATAGCTATTTTTCTTTTTTCAAGCAAAACCCGGAGAACAAATATCTTGTTATAGATGTCAACGATATAGATTTTGTTGAAAATGAAAGTCACTATTCAAAAGTAATAGACGCTATTTTTTTTGACGATTACCCTGTTGGTTTGAATAAGATTATTTTGTAATTATATCTTATGAATACAATCATCATAATCAAGATTCGAAATTATCTGATCAAATTCATTTAAATGTGTGAATGGTGTAACATATTCCAAAAATTATGTAACACTTATAGTTTAAAATGTTGTCATCTTTGTTGAGCAATTATCTGATTATTTTGTTTAATTTGCTTAAAATATGACTATTTTATTGTAAATTTGCTCTTAAGTTAAATCTTTTAGTTAATAGTTAATTAAAAACTGTAAAACAAGGCATCATTAACAAATAACACTTTTAAACTATGAAAAAATTCAGAAGCTATTTTATCCTTATCCTGGCCGCAGCTGTTTTGGCAAGTTGCAGCGGTTTGAATAAGATGAAGAAAAACTCCAACTTAGTTAAGTATGAGGTTACTCCAAAAATTCTTGAAACACATGCTGGTGTAGTTACTGTTACAATTAAGGGAACCTTCCCTGCCAAGTACTTTGATAAGAAGACAACTGTTACTGCTACTCCTGTTCTGACTTATGAAGGTGGCGAAACTGCTTTTGATAAAGTTCAGGTTCTTCAGGGAGAAAGTGTTCAGGCTAATAATAAGGTAATTGCCACAGCTGGTGGAGATTTTACTTATACCAGTACAATTCCTTACAAGGATGCCATGAAAATGTCAGAACTTGTATTAAGACTTAAAGCTGTCAGAGGCAAAAAAACTCTTGATTTTGACAAGGTTAAAATTGCTGATGGTGTAATTGCTACTTCAACCCTGGTTGACAAAGATGCAAGGACAATTAAAATGAAAGATAATTATGTCAGAGTTATTCCGGAGAATAAAGTAGCCGATATTCATTATGATATAAATAGAGCTGATATTAATAGTAAAGAACTTAAGGCAGAAGACATCGCTCTTCTTAAAGCATACATAAAATCTGTAAGTGCTGATTCGAGTCGTCAGTTAAAATCGACCGAAATCAGTTCATATGCATCTCCTGACGGGCCAATGAAAATTAATACACCATTATCTGAAAAGAGAGGTACCACAGCTGACAAATTCATAAAGAAGGAATTCGTTAAAATTAACGCAGCAAAAGCCGAAGGTTTTTACAATGAAAAAACAACCCCGGAAGACTGGGACGGATTTAAATCGGAAGTAGAAAAATCAACCATGCAGGATAAAGATCTTATCCTCCGCGTTCTCTCGATGTATTCTGATCCTGAGGTTCGTGAGAAAGAGATCAAAAATATGAGCGCCGCATTTGCAATTCTTAAAACTGATATCCTTCCAAAACTAAGAAGATCAAAACTGGCAGTTAACGTTGATCTCACTGGTCGTACGGATGAGCAGATCCTTGCACAGATGAAAGCAGATCCTAAATTACTGAATCTTGAAGAAATGCTTCATGCAGCTACTTTGACTACCGATCTTAACGAACAACTTAAGTTCTATCAGGCTACTGCCGAAAATTTCCCTAAATGTATCCGTGCCAAGAATAACATGGGCTGCACTTATATGGCTTTAGATAAAACCGATGAAGCAATTGCAGAATTTGAAAAGGCCAAAGCTATTCAGAATAATGACGTAGTAAAAAACAACCTTGGATTTGGTGCACTTGTGAAAGGTGATGTGGCTAAAGCAGAAGAGTATTTCAATTCGATGACAGCAGCAACACCTGAATCAAAGTATGGTCTTGGCATCATTGCAATAACAAAAGCCGAATATGACAAAGCAGTTAATTACTTTGGTACAGAACCTAGTTTCAACCTTGCTCTGGCCCTATATCTGAAAGGTGATGTGACTAAAGCAAAAGCGACTCTTGATGGTATGAAGGAACTATGCAAATGCGGAAAACCATCATATCTGAAAGCAGTTATCGGAGCTCGTCTTGATGACAGGAATTATATGCTCAGCAACCTTCGTGAAGCAATTGGATTTAAGGTTGAATGGAGAGCTTATGCAAAGACCGACCTTGAGTTTGCAAAGTTCTTCAATGATGAAACTTTCAAGACAAATGTTCAATAAGCATTCTTTATAATATTAAAAGGCTGCTCTTCGGCTTCGCTCAGAGCGGCCTTTTTTTATTCAGCTCCCATAATACTATCCCAACACTTATTGCAATATTGAATGAGTGTTTTGTACCGAACTGAGGTATCTCAACACAAAGATCACAAATGTTTAAGATTTCCTGATCCACCCCATTTACTTCATGGCCAAAAACAAGAGCATACCTCCTGTCATTCTCAATATGTAAATCCTGCAAAGCTGTTGAGCCCTCAGCTTGCTCAATAGCAATTATTTTGTACCCTTTTTCTTTAAGAACAATTATTGCAGCTGAAGTTTCAGGAAAATATTTCCAGGATACTGATTCCGTAGCACCGAGAGCAGTTTTCTGTATCTCCCTGTGAGGTGGCGTGGATGTTATTCCGCATAAGTATATCGCTTCTGTAAGGAATGCATCTGCAGTTCTGAAAATTGATCCGACATTGCTTTGACTCCTTACATTATCGAGAACTATTATAAATGGCGCTTTTTCAGTCTTCCTGAACTGGTCCAGGGTCTTCCTGTAGAGTTCCCGGTTGAGAAGCTTACGCATTCTTTTTTATGCGAAAATAACTAATTAATCTCTTAATTGTTGTTATTTTGTGATCATTGAATTCCAGGAATAAGAATCAGTATTAAAATTAACTTTTGTAAAATGAATGTTCATGAATTTCAGGGTAAGTCTTTGCTGAAAGCTTACAATGTTGACATTCAGGAAGGCTTTGTTGCAGAAACTCCTGAACAGGCAGTTACCATTGCTGAACAATTGCATGAAAAATTAGGTTCCGAGTTTTTCGTGGTAAAAGCACAGATTCATGCCGGAGGAAGAGGTAAAGGCGGAGGTGTTAAACTGGCAAAATCGGCAGGAGATGTTGGTAAGCTCACAAGCCAGATGCTGGGTATGCAGCTGGTCACTCCACAGACAGGCCCCGAAGGCAAAAAAGTAAAAAAAGTACTTATTGCACAGGATGTTTATTATAAAGGTGAATCTGAACCGGAAGAATTTTACGTCAGTATTCTTCTCAACAGAGACAAAGGAAGATATATTGTGGT
Source organism: Bacteroidales bacterium (assembly GCA_017882305.1). Taxonomy (GTDB): domain Bacteria; phylum Bacteroidota; class Bacteroidia; order Bacteroidales; family VadinHA17; genus LD21. Next base: position 5,441 of record JADGPU010000041.1, read on the forward strand.
ATACTCTCCGGAGGGCGGCATGTCTATTGAAGAAGTTGCCGAAAAATCACCTGATCTTATCTTTACTGAGGAAATTGACCCTGGAACAGGACTCCAGCCTTTCCAGACTCGCAATATTGCTTTTAAGCTGGGATTGTATGGGAACGCTTTTAAAAACATGCAGAAATTTCTTTCAGGAATTTATGAAACCTTTATTAGTTGTGATGCTCAACTCCTTGAAATAAACCCGGTATTAAAAACCAGCGATAACAGAGTACTAGCAGTCGACTGCAAGCTGGTTCTTGATGATAACGCGTTGTTTCGTCATACGGAACTTATGGCGATGAGAGACTTAAATGAAGAGGATCCTATCGACGTTGAGGCGGGAGAGCATAATCTGAATTTCGTAAAACTCGATGGTAATGTTGGTTGTATGGTAAACGGAGCAGGACTTGCAATGGCAACGATGGATATCATAAAGCTTTCGGGCGGATCACCGGCTAATTTTCTGGACGTTGGAGGCGGAGCCAGTCCTAAGACTGTTGAAGCAGGCTTCCGTATTATTCTTAAAGATCCGGCTGTAAAAGCAATACTGATTAATATCTTCGGTGGAATTGTGAGATGCGACAGGGTAGCGAATGGTGTTGTTGAGGCATATAAATCGATCGGAGAAATAAACGTTCCTGTAATAGTAAGACTTCAGGGAACAAATGCAGAAGAAGCTAAAAAGATAATTGATAATTCAGGACTGGAAGTGTTTTCGGCTATATCCTTCAGAGAAGCTGCTGAGCTGGTAACAAAAATCCTAAATAAAAAGAATTAGTAGAAAGAGTCCTGATAATGAAATTCAACAAGTCGCATCTCATTTTATTATTGAAAATCTTTTCAGTTGGGTTTATCATCATAATTTTAATCTTTTTTTTTATTAAGAGAGACAGAAAAAACCCTGTGTCAGCTTACTTCAGCACCCGGTGTTTAGATTACAGGCAAAAAGATTTCGACAGAAAGCTGAATGACAGAATTGTAGACTATTCAGCTGCCGCAAAATTAAGCGGAATTAATATCTGCAAGGATGAAAACGAACTTAAGAGAAGAATTTCGGAGGGGAAACTGGTAAAAGTTACCAGTGGGAATCGCTATGTAGTTGAAAAAATGAAATTCAGTTACCCTTTTGTAACCGGCGACAGCAAGATACTGCTTGACGAGATTGCAAGAAGGTTCAGGGAAAAATCTTCACAGAAGGGATTAAGCGGGGTCAAATTTTTTATAACATCCATGACCAGGAAAACTGATAATATAAAGAGTCTTAGAAGATACAATAGGAATGCATCTGCGAATAGTCCACACCTTTATGGCAATGCCTTCGATATAAGTTATAAAAGGTTTATAGTCCGAAAATGGGTTTTGACGAATTGCGATAAAAAATACTTAAAAGAGGCTCTTGCTGAGGTCATCTGGCAGTTGAGATCAGAAAACAAATGCTGGGCAACTTACGAGAAAATCCAGAACTGTTATCATGTTGTCTCTCGTTAAGTATGTAACTGTCTTATTCCTTATTTCTTATGCGATTCATCGCAGTAGGGTTTATTCGCCGATTTTCCGCATCTGCAAAGTTCTACCTCACCAGGAGTATCTTCCTTATCCCTCTGTAAATCTTTTAGCAAAAAATTCCCAGTAATTTTCAACGGTCCGAAATCTATAACTTCGATTAATGCCTGAGATTTGTTTTTTATATTCTCTTCCATAACTGAAATATTAACCAATGAAACCGGCTTTCCTGTGCTGCCCGTCACAGAATGGCATATGGTCGCTTACTCCACACCGGCATATCGAGATCATGCTATCATGAATCTCTTTTTTAGTACCGTTATATGACAGGGTAAAATTGCCCCTTATCATTATAGGCCCGTCAACCATAATTTTTATCGAAACAGGTTGTTCATTCGAATCAGGGTCATTAGAATGCATAAGTTCAGGTCTCCTGAACTTAATATGGTTAAGCTGATCATTGTCTACCGAGTTATTTTTTTCTTCATCATTCCATTTCCATGCAAGAGCTTCTGTCGGACATAAATTTACAACTTCAATAATCTTTTCAGTTGTGGAACCGTTCATATCGACCCAGGGCCTCCTGCTTGGATCGAAAACTTCAAGAAGTTCCCTGTAGCAGTAGGAAGCATGAACGCATGCCGATGGTTTCCAATAAACTGTTATATCATCGTTTTTATATTTTCTGCCTCCTGAAAATTGCTTTTCATTTTTTTCCATCACTGCTAAATTTTTATTCTTTGATTATTAATCTTAATTCTGACAAGCTATTTGTTATACTCCAGGAAATCCAGAATCTAAACCACATAATCAGAGCAAAGGAAAATATTAAATACCTGGCCGCAATTTAGCATTTTTTATATATATTCAGGTTGAAGTGACATTATGAATATTTATATTTGTGTCATATCATATTTTAAATGAGCAAAATTCATTTATTAAGTTATAGGATTAAAATAGGGCATTAAAAATTCATTGGTCAATATATTATGATAAGCAGAGGTTGGATTTGGGTGTTGGAAGGAGTGATTTTATCACAACCATTAAGTCATTTGATCCTGGCTCTATTGGCTCTGCTGGTAGTAGTTTGTACTTTAATAATTTTTTTCTCTGTCAAACTTAGAAGAGTAAATCTGGAGTTGGTGGAAAGAAATAAACAGATTTCAAATATCAATTCCGACCTGCAAAAATCTAATAATGAACTGGCAATCCAAAAAGAACTGATTGCAAAAAAACATTTTGAGTCTGACAAGTTTTATGAGATGCTGGTCCAATCTGCAAATGATGGGATCTCTTTTTATGACAGGGATTGGAAATTAAGATATACTAATTCTGCTTTTTATTCAATGATCGGCTATGACAGGGATTCTTATAATACTTTAAATCCACCCGAACTTGTCCATCCCGATGATCAGGATTACCAGATAAGAAGAGAGCAGGCGCTTGTAAATAATGGATTCTTTGAAACCGAATTAAGGCTCAGACATAAATCAGGGCATTATGTGAACCTTTCAACCAGATCGGTTACGGTCAGGAGCGACACCGGAGAGGTTCTGGGGGCGCTCACAATTTCACGCGATATTACAAGATTGAAGCAGGTTCATGAAGATCTTATTAAAGCCAATATAGGGGCTGAAGCCAGTAACAGGTTAAAATCTAACTTCCTTGCAAATATTTCACATGAAATACGTACCCCTCTTAATAGTGTCGTCGGATTTTCAAACCTTCTTCTCTCAAATAATTTATCGGATGAGGTTAAAGAGGAATACATTGAACATATTAACCACAACAGCGAAAAATTATTACAGATAATTGGCGATATTATCGACCTGTCAAGGCTTGAAAGTTCCCAGATTGAGATCACGTATGAAGAGGCTTCTCTCAGTACAATTGTCAATGAGATAATTGAAGAAGCCCGCCAGATTATCAAACGAAATGAAAAGCCTATTATCCTCAATGTTAAAAATCATTTTGAAGATGTTGGTGATCTTATTTTCACAGACAGGATCTGGCTTAAAAGAGTATTAAATCACCTCATGGATAATGCAGTGAAATTTACTCTTGAAGGATCAGTTGAATTTTCTTACCTGTTGGAAAATCAGAGTATTGTTTTCAAAATAAGAGATACAGGCATAGGGATAAACAAAGAAAACCTGGGACGTATTTTTGAAGAATTCCGACAGGAATTTGACGGTCATCATCGTCCGTTTGAAGGACTTGGAATCGGACTTACCCTCGCCAAAGAGGTAATAGAAAGAATGGGAGGAAAAATTTTTGTAGAGTCTGAAAAAGGTGTAGGTTCTGAATTCAGTTTTTCAATTCCTTACAGGCCGGCTGGCAGCACAAAGACTAAAGTGGCCCAAGTGAGCAATGAAATAATTTTAAAACCAATTGACTGGAGTTCAAGAAAATGTCTTCTTGTTGACGATAATAAGGATGTACTGATCTATCTGAATCGGATACTCACAGATACAGGAGTTACTATTGTCACTGCCAGATCAGGTTTCGAAGCAATAGAAATAATAAAAACAACACCTGATATTGATGTTGTACTCCTCGATATGCAGATGCCCGAGATGAATGGTATTGAAGCGACAAAGGAGATCAGAAAGATCCGCAAAGATATCCCTATTATTGCTCAGACCGCTTTTATTTTTGAAGATGATAAAGATATTATTCTCGAAGCCGGATGCGATGCCTGCCTTATCAAACCAATCAGAAGGGAACATCTGTTGACAGTAATGTCAAGTTTTGTGAAATCAAACTAACCCTGGTCTTAGAGAATTGCTCCACTCCAGTCGTAACTAAATCTATTAACCGCAAAGATTTTCGCAAAGATCGCAAAGATCTGAATTATAAGATTTTGACTTTGTGCACTTTGCACCTGCTTAGCGTGCCTTGCGGTTAAAAAGGACTTTCATCCGAGTCAAAATTTATCTTACTTTGTATCTTGTTATAAGAAATGACAAATAACCGGTTTGCCGATATTATTTTGCCCCTGGCAGTAAGGGGAAGATTCACCTACTGGATCCCTGATAATGTTGCGGAAATTGTCAAACCCGGTGTGATGGTTACTGTACAGTTTGGTGGACGAAAACTCTATTCAGGAGTTGTTTGCAGAGTTCACGACAAATCGCCGGATATTAAAAACATCAGACCAGTAATTGACGTGCTGGATGGGACTCCTCTGATTAATGAGTCACAGCTAAAATTGTGGTTATGGATATCGGAGTATTATTTGTGCAGCGAAGGGGAAGTGATGAAAGCCGCTATACCCAGCGAAATAAGTCTCAATAATTTTAAACCCCGGCTTGAAATATTTATTAAACTTTCCGGAAAATTTTCTGAAGATGAGTTAAATGAAATTCTCGATAAACTTAAAAAAGCACCCAGGCAACAGGAGATTCTTTCAGCATATATAAGACTTTCAGGTTATGCGACAGGAACAGAGATTTTGCCGGTAAGCAAGTCATTGCTTCTGTCCGAATCACATTCCTCTGCAGGTATTATAGAGGTTCTTATAGATAAAGGCATCCTGACATCAACCTTTCAACAGGTTTCCAGAATACCTGAGACTGAAAGCTATAAGGAACCGTTAAAGCAACTTAGCGAAGCTCAGCTGGTGGCCTTTGGATCACTTAAATCCCAATTTCGTGAAAAAGACATTGTACTGCTTCATGGGGTGACTTCCAGCGGGAAGACAGAAATTTATATTCACCTCATAGAAGAACAACTGAAGAAGGGGAAACAGGTTCTTTATTTGCTTCCCGAAATAGCTCTTACAACTCAGATAATCCTCAGACTTAAAAGACATTTTGGAGCGGTCACTGGAGTATATCACTCACGGTTCAGCGATAGCGAAAAGGTGGAAATTTGGAAAAGAGTTGCAGAGAATGATCCTTTAAACAGTTACAGACTAATTCTCGGAGTGAGATCTTCTCTTTTTCTTCCCTTCTCCAACCTGGGGTTGATAATTGTGGATGAAGAACACGATGGATCGTATAAACAGCATGACCCCGCGCCACGATATCATGCCCGTGATTCAGCAATCATGCTGGCAGCAATGCATAATGCAAAAACTATCCTGGGGTCAGCATCTCCATCGGTTGAAAGTTATCATAACGCTATAAACGGGAAGTATGGTCTGACAGAGTTAAAAGAGAGATTTGGGCTTATTAAACTGCCTTCAATCATTCTTGCCAATACAAGGGAAGCATACAGGAAGAAACTGATGGTTTCCCATTTTACTCCTGAGTTGCTTCAGGCGATGGATGATGCACTTGGCAAAGAGGAACAGATAATTCTTTTCCAGAACAGAAGAGGCTTTTCTCCCTATATAGAATGTTCGGAATGTGGATGGATCCCTGTCTGCATTCAGTGTGCTGTAAACCTGACATATCACAAGGGAATAGGGAAACTTGTTTGCCATTATTGCGGATATACAACCAGCATGCCTTCGAAATGTGGTAACTGTCATTCCACTGGAATGGTGACAAGAGGATTTGGTACCGAAAAAATTGAGGATGAGATAAAGATCGTTTTTCCGGCAGCGAGAGTTGCAAGGATGGATCAGGATACCACAAGGAATAAAAACTCTTTTAACAAATTAATCATGACTTTTGAAGAGCGACGAATCGATATCCTGATCGGGACACAAATGATCTCGAAAGGTCTTGATTTTGAGAATCTTACTGTAGTAGGGATATTAAATGCCGACAACCTTTTAAACTATCCCGATTTCAGGGCACATGAGAGAAGTTTCCAGCTTATGGAACAGGTTAGCGGAAGAGCAGGCAGAAGACAGAAGCAGGGAAAAGTAGTGATCCAGACATCGGACCCTGCAAATAAAATAATACGAATGGTACTCCGGCATGATTATATAAGCATGTTCAAAATGCAGTCGGAGGAAAGAATGACTTTCAACTATCCTCCTTTCTGTCGTATGGTTAAAATCAGTGTTAAGCACAAGGACCGGAGACAATTAAACTATTTCTGCGATATTCTGGGACGGGATCTCAAAGAGATATTCGGCAAAAGAGTTTTGGGACCGGAATCACCGGTTATTTCCCAGGTTCAATTGTGGTATATCAAAACCATACTTATAAAAATTGAAAGAGAAAAACCTCCTGCAAAAGCCAAACAACTTATCATTGAGGCAATAGACAGGCTAGAAAAGGAAAAGGGAGCGTCAGCCCTTAAGATAGCAGTTGATGTGGATCCGTATTAATATTACCCCCTTGCCCCCCATTTGGGGGGTAGAAAAACAGGGGATAGAAGTGAGTTTAAGTTTAAGACAAAAGATAAAAGTAAAAAGACAAAAGTAAAAGAAGAAAGATGCTAATTTTGAACTCATAATAAATTCAAATATGAAAATCGAAGTATCAAACGGCGAGATAATTGATAAGCTCACCATTGTACAGATAAAGCTTGAAAGAATCAAAAACAAAGTTAAGCAGGCAAACCTTCAAAAGGAATTCAACGAACTTATTAAAACTTCATCCTCAATTATAAGTATATCTGATCCGTTATATAAGTCTTTGTACGAAGTGAATTGTGAACTATGGGATATTGAAGATCATATCCGCGACCTTGAGAGAAAGAAGGACTTTGGGAATGATTTTATTTCAACTGCACGGGCCATATATATTAAAAACGATAAGAGATCGGAACTGAAGAGAGAAATCAATATTAAAACCTCTTCGGGACTTATCGAAGAAAAATCCTACGAGAAATACTGAAATGCGACTGCTTGTTATAAGAACTTCAGCTATGGGTGATGTAGCCCTCACTACTCCTGTTTTAGCAGGGATGAGGAAGCAATACCCTGAAATTGAATTAGTTCTGCTTACAAGAGCTGCTTACAAACCATTTTTTACTTCTATTGATGGACTCGAACTTATTCTCCCTGATTTAAAGAACAGGCACAAAGGATTTCCGGGATTGATAAGACTTTTTAAAGACATCAACAGACAATCTGAAATCGATTATGTAATTGATCTGCACGATGTTTTAAGATCAAAGATCTTAAGATTGTTCTTCAGATTATCCGGTGTCCCGGTAGCTGTTATAGATAAAGGGAGAACCGAAAAGAAATTGCTGATTTCCGGGAAGCAAAAATTCCGCCTTAAGCACTCTGTGGAAAGGTATTGTGATGTTTTCGCTAAGGCTGGTTTCCCGATAATTCCGACGAAAGATAATTGGATTGTCCCATCTCCTGAACAAGTTTTAAAAACCGGAATCTTTTCGGGTAAACATGGTGGATTGAACATTGGGGTGGCACCATATGCAAAACATAAATTAAAAATGTGGCCCGAAAAATACATGGTCCGGCTCCTCGAACTGATAGCAAAAAACCATAAATGCAGATTCTGGCTTTTTGGCGGAAATGAAGATTCAGGAAGACTTTTTGCGCTTCAGTGTAGAATTGCAGGTTCTACCAGCCTTGTCGGAAAACTGAGTCTCAATGATGAGTTGGTCATCATGAGCAAGCTTGACATGATGATATCGATGGATTCTTCTAACATGCATATGGCAGCACTGGTGGGAACAAAAGTCATCTCAATCTGGGGAGGTACTGATCCTTTAAGTGGGTTTGAAGCCTGGATGCAGCCTGAAAGCTTTTCGATTAGAATCCCCACTGAAGAACTTACATGTCGTCCATGTACAATTTATGGCAAAGGAGAGTGCAAAAGATTGGATTTTGCCTGTATGAACTGGTTGACTCCTGAAATGGTATATGAGAAGATTGAAAAGCTGGTATTATCAGGTACTTCGAAATGAGATGATAATGGACTGGTTTTTTAGAACGATGGTTTAAAAAGCTAAATCAACCACCCCGTCATGACCCTTCGGGCATGACACCCCTCCTTCAAAAGGAGGGGAGAATTTAGATAATCAATATATTAAAATATTACAATATGAACTTTGAAAATCAGTCAGACAAGGGCAGTGGAAAATTTACCTCCGGAACATTGGTGAGGCGATTAATTACAGGATTTATAGTTGTCGTAGTGTTACTTATCATTGTCTTTATTCAGCAACTTGGCAAGGTTACTGATAAAGACCCGGCTGACCTGGTCAATCCACTTATGGGGACAGACTCGGAGTATAAATTGTCGAATGGTAATACCTATCCGGCAATAGCTCTGCCATGGGGTATGAATTTCTGGACACCCCAGACCCGTAATATGGGTAATGGCTGGAGTTACACTTACAATGACAATAAGATTATGGGAATAAAGCAGACACATCAGCCAAGTCCATGGATCAACGATTATGCAGCTTTTTCCCTGATGGCAGAAACCGGTAAAATCAGAATCGGTGAAAATGAAAGAGCTTCATGGTTTTCGCATAAGGCAGAAGTCGCAAAGCCTTACTACTATAGCATTTATCTGGCTGATTATGATGTTACTGCCGAGGTTACTCCCACTGAGAGGGCAGTTATTTTCCGTTTTACTTTTCCCGAAAATGATTCCTCGTATATTTTATTGGATGGCTTTAATATGGGATCAATGGTGAAAATAATTCCTTCAGAACGTAAAGTCATAGGATATTGCCGTAACAATCATGGAGGAGTACCTTCAAATTTTCATAATTACTTTGTAGCGGTCTTTGACCATGATTTCGCTTCGACGCATACATGGCACGGCGATACATTAAATCTGAATGATCTTGTGGAAGAAGGTGATCATACAGGAGCTGTTCTTGGATTTAAAACGAAAAAAGGAGAGAAAATTAATGTCCGGATTGCCTCTTCTTTCATAAGTCAGGAACAGGCTTTACTGAATCTGACCCGCGAAACTGGTACGAAAGATTTTGAAACAATAAAAAAAGAGGGAAAGGAAGTCTGGAATAAAAAGCTTGGCCGGATTGATGTCGAAGGCGGTACTCCTGATCAACAACGAACATTCTATTCCTGCCTTTACAGGATGATATTATTTCCCCGGCAATTCTTCGAGGTTAATGAGAAGAATGAGGTTGTTCATTACAGTCCATATAACGGAGAAGTTCTGCCGGGTTACATGTACACCGATAACGGGTTTTGGGATACATTCAGGGCACTTTTCCCTTTTATTACCCTAATGTATCCTGATGTTGACGGCAAGATAATGGATGGACTCGTTAATGCTTACAAGGAGAGTGGATGGCTTCCGGAGTGGGCAAGTCCGGGTCATCGCGATTGCATGATTGGTTCCAACTCAGCATCATTGATTGCAGATGCATATAATAAAGGAATAAGGGGTTTTGATATTGAAACACTCTATCAGGCTATAATTAAGAATACAAAGGGTCCCGGGCCTGTATCATCTGTTGGACGACTGGGGGCAGATTATTACAATAATCTTGGTTATGTGCCTTATAATGCAGGTATTAATGAGAATGCTGCACGTACACTCGAGTATGCTTACGCGGATTTTTGTATCTGGCAGATTGCGAAGGAATTAGGCAAACCCCAGGATGAAATTGATCTGTATGCAAAAAGAGCACTGAACTATAAAAACGTTTTCGATGATGGCAGGAAACTGATGCGGGGCCGCAATCTTGATGGCACTTTTCAGTCTCCGTTCAGTCCTTATAAATGGGGTGACGCATTTACTGAAGGAAACAGCTGGCATTATACATGGAGTGTTTTCCAGGATGTTGCCGGACTGGTTAATTTAATAGGAGGTAAAGAAAATTTCATTGCAAAACTTGATTCTGTTTTTATAGTGCCTCCTGTCTTTGACTATTCTTACTACGGAGTAGTGATTCATGAAATACGTGAGATGCAGATCGCCAATATGGGTAATTATGCCCATGGTAATCAGCCAATTCAGCATATGATCTACCTCTATAATTATGCAGGTCAGCCATGGAAAACACAGTACCGGGTACGGGATGTAATGGACAAACTCTATAACTATACACCCGATGGTTATTGCGGTGATGAAGATAATGGTCAGACTTCTGCCTGGTATGTATTTTCTGCGCTTGGTTTTTACCCTGTCACTCCCGGAACTGATGAATATGTCATCGGTTCTCCATTATTCAATAAGGTGACCCTGAACTTCGAAAACGGAAAAAAACTGATTATCGATGCTATCGAAAACAGCAAGGAAAATATTTATGTAAAAGATATTCGTCTGAACAGTAAGGAACTTAAGCGAAACTACCTCCGTCATTCCGAATTGCAGGCCGGAGGTAGACTTCAGTTTAGAATGCAAAATGTTCCTGCAAAAAACAGAGGTACAGAGGAGGAGAATTTTCCATACTCTATGAGCACAAAAAAATAAAAAATAAGAACTGTCACAGAGTGACACAGAGAAGCACGGAGGACCATGGAGGTAAAACAAAATAATTCTAAGTAAAAGAGAAAATAAATATTGAGGGGCTAGAGCCGGGTAAAGTGATCCTTTAATTTACCCCCTCTGTGTAAGTGTAAGTTTTTCTTTGGTAGCAATTATATAGAAATTAATATGATACAACGTTTAAAATATTTTCTCTGGATTCTGGCTTTTGGTCTATTGACATCCTCATGCAGCAACAGAAATAATAAAAAACCAGTTTCTGAAAGAACCAAAACAGGATACTATCAGGAACAATACCGTCCTCAGTTTCATTTTTCACCCGAAGCCCACTGGATGAATGATCCGAATGGCCTGGTATATTCCGATGGTGAATACCATCTGTTTTATCAGTATTATCCCGACAGTACGATTTGGGGACCAATGCACTGGGGGCATGCTGTTAGCCTAGATCTTATCCATTGGAAACATTTGCCTGTTGCTCTTTATCCCGATTCACTTGGGTATATTTTTTCAGGAAGCGCTGTAATAGATGCAACAAATACTTCCGGATTTGGTACTGTTGAAAAACCTCCCATTGTTGCAATTTTTACTTATCATAACCCAATCCTGGAAAAGAGTGGGAGTAATGTATTTCAAAATCAGGGCATAGCCTACAGTCTTGATCATGGAAGAACATGGACTAAATATTCAGGAAACCCTGTTCTGAAAAATCCCGGAATCCGCGATTTCAGAGATCCAAAAATGTTCTGGTATGATAAAGCGAAAAAATGGGAATTAATTATGGCAGTTAATGACAGGGTATATATTTATTCCTCTCCCAATATAAAGGAGTGGACTCTTGAAAGTGAGTTCGGAATGGGAATCGGTGCTCATGGCGGTGTTTGGGAATGTCCTGATCTTTTCCCGCTTAAGGTTGGAGGTTCTGATATTACAAAATGGGTCATGCTTGTAAGTATAAATCCCGGCGGGCCTAATTGTGGTTCAGCTACCCAGTATTTTATCGGTGAGTTTGACGGTCATAAATTTATACCTGACGATACTAATGTGAAATGGATAGATTGGGGGCGTGACGATTATGCCGGTGTAACATGGTCAAATATTCCGGGTAGCGATGGAAGAAGAATTTTTATCGGATGGATGAGTAACTGGAAATATGCGACAGTGGTGCCGACAACTGTCTGGCGCAGTGCTACAACCATCCCCCGGGAGTTATCACTGATAAATGAAAATGGGCACTATTTTATTATTTCAAAACCAGTGAGGGAATTTAGGGATCTTCGTAGTAAATCTGATATCGCAAGTATTAAACAGCAAAGTTTTACCGGTGAAAATGAAATTTTCATGGGCAAAGTATCTCTGATGCAAAGCGAACTGTTATTTGACTTTAAACTTTCAGATAACGGGGTTGATTCGATTGGAATTATTCTTGAGAATAGCCTGAAAGAAAGATTTATAATCGGTTATTCGACAATTCAAAAGCAATTTTATATTGACCGGAGAGCGGCTGGTAATTCTGGGTTCTCGAAAGAATTTGCAGGCGTTTCAACAGCGCCTTACATTGCCGGCGCCAGTTTAAAGTTGCATTTATTGGTTGATGTCTCTTCCGTGGAGTTATTTGTTGATGACGGGAGACTGGTAATGACTACCCTGGTCTTCCCCACAGAAAAGTTTACCCGGCTAAAACTGTTTTCAAGGGGTGCCAATGTTCTGTTAAACAATGCTGAATTTCATGGTCTCGAAAAAATCTGGCCTTAAAGAAAGAATGGAGTAATATTTATTAATATCGATGGGGATTACCTTCGGTGAGCTCGTCCCGCCCTGCGGGACTCGGTTCCTCGCTAGCGCTCAGAATGACAACTCGAAAATGGTATTATGGGAAGGAGGGGTGATTCGCCCAGGCGAATCACCCCTCCTTCTTTCCAACTAATAAATGATTTGTCATTCCGAATGAAGCGCAGCAGAATGAGGAATCCTATAAAAATCAATACATATTACTTTTATATCCTTAGTTTTATTTTGAGTCGTGCAAGCAGGGCCGTTAATCCAACCATCAGCAATGCCCATACCAATGATCCGGCAACTACGATCAGAGGCTCATGTGATTCCTTATAAATAAGAACAGGAATACCTGAGCTCCAGATAAGGTAATAAAGTATATCAGGGGCAATATAAGTGGTAAGGGAGTTCTCCCCGGCTGGTTGTAAAAATGATGCCCACCTTATTTTATTCCTTACATCAATTATCCAGTATAAGAGTATGAATATGAGGAAGCTGATTCCGTTGCATATCATTGCCCAGCTTGGAGTAGCCTGAATTTTTGAGATGATAAACCATTTTCTAAGGATAAACCCTGAAATCAGATACAGTAATCCCAGGCCAACAAATAACGGAATAACCTTTTTAAATTCTTTAACAGGCATTTTCTTTATTAGCAGTCCGCCAATCAAACCGGTGAGGACAATAAAGGGTACATTCCCGTCAATGATGATCCCGAAGATTGGTTTAAACAGATCAAGAAATCCAAGTAATTTCCAGTCCGAAAGCATATTCATTATAAGAAAAAACAGTGCGAACAAAGATGTTTTTAAAATTGAATCGCGGCATAAGACATAAGTGAATGCTGATACAAGATATCCCCAGCCTATCAGTCCGAGGATGCCCCACCAGCCTGTAACCAGTGAACCGTTATTTTCCAGTTGGCCCGATCTGAATTTTAAGATCAGGAATACAAAAATTGCAAGTCCGGTAAATTTGAACCCGGTAATGGTAAAGAATTTATTTTCCTTATTGGGATAATCATTCCAGAAAAGGAATACACCCAGATACATTAATAAGGCCCATAAGTTTTTACTTATACCAGTAAGTTCAGGGTTTACCCTGCCACTGTTAAGCATCAGAACGCCAATAATGATCAGGCTCAGAGATCTGGTAATAATGTGCCTGCTGATATCATAAAGAGATTGTCCCGATGAGAATCTCTTTGAGAATGCAAAAGGGATAGCCATTCCTACGATGAAAAGAAATCCGGGGAATACCCAGTCGGCGAGACCCATTCCGTCGAATTCAGCAGGACGGTGACCGAGCCATATCGGGGCGACATTCATATTCAGGTCGTTTACGAACAGCATCAGGACCAGGGTCAGTCCCCTCATAATATCGATTGAGGAAATACGGTTGTAGTTAGTCATTGAACGGGAGTAATTTATTATGTAAAGGTTAAAAAAATATAGATAAAAAGTATCAATAACCTTTTAAATGAGAAATAATCTCAGGCACAAGTTGTGTTCAGGGGATAGAATAAAACGTTAAAATTATGAAGGGGGGAGTGGGTTACCTGTGGGGAGTGTCAACAAATGAACTTCATTTATATAAATTAATTCTTTTCGGGGATGAAACTTTTAATTATCTGGGATGATCTGTAAGTAAATGTATCATTTACCCGAAAAGAATTATTAATTTCATAAAGGGCTGAAGGTTAAGCCCGAAATGCTTTGATGATGAATATTTTAAGCACCTGCTGTCTTCATTTCTCTGATAGTTTCTTTAGAATTGGTTTTTCCATTCTCGCCAATGTTCGAAACATCTACTTTTCCTCCATTAAATTTTCCGGAGATGCTGTCAAGAAGTGAATTGAATTTTTTCTTTACAGAATCGAGATAATCTTCTCCTTGATTAACAATTTTACTGCGGCTATCAGAACCTTTATCGGGAGCAAATAAGATCCCGATCAATGCACCAGCTGCTAGGCCTGCAAGTGCGCCAATTATTATTTTTCCTGAGTTCATAATTTTAAGTTTTTAAATGGTTATTAATAGTTCTTATAACTTGTTGTTAGTAAACAAATATTTTCAGTTTTTGTTTAGTACGTCTGGTTTTATTAATACCGTGAAATTGAGCTGTCGTATTTCATAATACATCGTGACGGTATGGGGTAATTTAAAAATCTTTTTGTAATGAAGATAGATTGATTATTTTTGTACTCTTTCGCCTGTATTTCAGAGGCGGAAGATCAGATTATCGGGGTGTGGCGCAGTTGGTAGCGTACTACGTTCGGGACGTAGGGGCCGGAAGTTCGAGTCTTCTCACCCCGACAAAAGAAAAAGCCTGGCACGAAAGTGCCGGGCTTTGGTTTTCTGAAGCGTGAAAGCTTGCTTTCAAACGCTGAAAGAAAAACAAAGCCCAAAATGAGCGCAGCGAATGTCAGGCTTTTTCTTTTTAGTCACCCCCTGGAAGTCCGTGAGTCATGCGCGAGCATGACGAACAATCTTCTCACCCCGACAAAGAGTAACTGAATATCAAATAGTTACTCTTTTTTTGTAGCGTTTTTGTGCCGATAATGATGTAAAGAGATAAGTTTGATATTTCTTATTCCCTCTCTTTTAATACCTTTCAGAAATTTTTTTAATCAGAAAGACTTTTTTTTAGATCTTAAACTAATAAATTTAAACTATGGATAAATTAATTAAAATTTGCCTCGTTTTCATGGTATTATGTACTGAAATGGCATGTACAAAAGTATTTCAGCCAATTAAAAAATTGAATGATTTGGTTGATAGTAAAAAATTCGGCGAACTATACACCGAACTGTCTGCCAACAGGAATACTTATAATGATAAAACCTTGATTTATTACGATCTTATTCTGAAGTCGGTCCTGAACCAACCTGAGGAATCGAGCGCTTTGATTCAAAAATTTCGTGAACAATTTAATAAATTCAGTGACACCGTAAATTATAATTTAGTTCAAACTGAATATTACAATAACCAAAAGCTACTTAATTATAAAAAATTGAAAGAATTAAGTAAGAATTTAATTGAAAATTATAAACGATTTATTGATTCGAGCGATTTTGTCGAATTGAAAGATGATAATGTCGCATTTGGGTTTTTAGAGAATGAATTACCTACTACGGTTATTAAGAATACAGATACTAAAATTAAAGTTATAAAAGATTTGGCAGGCTATAATTTGCTTCGCGTGAAAAGTAAAAACGATTCGATTGTTAATATGGTTTTCGACACAGGTGCTAACGTAAATGTAGTAAGTGAGTCAACTGCTAAAAAGTTAAATCTTAGGATACTACCAAAAGCAGTTGTTTACGTAATGGGCTCAACAGGTACACGTAATGCTTCTAAAATTGCTATTGCCGATCAAGGATTTATCGAAAATATTGAATTTAAAAATGCAGAATTCATTGTTTTTCCCGATAGTCTGTTGACCTTTGCTAATGGCAGATACAAAATACTTGGGGTTATTGGTTTTCCTATTATTATGCGCTTCGAATCCATTCGTTTTACCGATTCTCTTATATATATTCCTAAAAATCCAAGTGCTAAAACCAATATTCCCAACTTGTTTATTAAAGGCGACGATTATATTATAGATGTGGCTTATAAAAATAGAAAACTTCCATTTTTCTTCGATACAGGGAATACAAACACAAGTTTTTATAAAAATATGTACGTTATGGATTCGATGAATTTCAAAGCACTGAAAGATACTGTTTTTTCGCATTCAGGTGCGGGAGGCACTATTACTGAAAAGGCTAAATTACTGCCCGAAATTAAGTTGGATTGCGGATCAAAAAGTTTTGTTTTAAATAATACTTATATTGCCCTTGAAAAAAATATTTTAAACCCCGATTTATATGGAAATATTGGTAAAGATTTTATTAATCAATATAAATCAATTACAATGTGTTTTAAGTATGCGTATATCGATTTTGAGTAATCGGAATATGCAAGTGAAACAAAATTGACTTTGCCATGAAGCTGAGATTTTTTCATTAGTAGTGGAAATAATAGTGGACCTTACTTCTTATTGTTACTAGCATTAGTAGTACAAAAAGTAGTACAAAATATATTAAAACAGAACTCTATCTTTTATATCATTTTCGTTTTCTTTCAGCATTTATTGCACCTTCATTTTCGTATTTCTGACAATAACATTGAATTTATTCTGTTTTTAGCCATTAATACAGTTTTAAGAACCATCTGACATCCTTTTTAAAAGCAACTTTTATCGGTTGATATAACTTGCGATGAAAGACTTATGTAATCATCGTTTAATGCATGCCGGTTGTGTTAAAACTCAGAAATCAATGAGAACCATCTGGCTGCAGATGATCCCCAAACTTCTTTATAGGTAGCAGTATTGAACTGGGGCCAGTATGGTGTATCTTCATTGGCCCGGGCCTGCATACCTACAGGTATCTCACCAACCATTTCTCCAGGCAAAGCATTATACAATTGCGGATAATTACTGCCTTCTCCCCAAATATATGACTGTCCGAAAGGATTTTTCCCGACAATCCAGAACAATTGTTGTTCGGCAATATTAATCAGGTCATTGTCTTTCAGGAATTTTCCACACAATGCAGCTGCTTTTCCTGTTGACAGGATGACGGCAGTATTACCTTTAAATGAGAACCAAACCGGGAAAACCCGGAGATAATGATCATCATCTAGTTTGACCCCGTTCTCAAGCTGTTCTTTAAAGTCTTTGGATACATCCTTATGGACCCATACCTGCGTTATATAAAAATTTACCGAATCCTTTATTTCGTTTTTGTTGTAAACGCCACTCGGGACCATTCCGTATGGTTGTACATATTGCATAATAGTTTTCAGGTAATCACCATATAGCCTGATGGAATTCTCCCATGTTTTAAAATCCGGATGGTTGGGCTGTGTCCTGCATAGCTCAATCAATGCCTGCATATAAACCTGGTCGCGCGATTGATGGTTGAAATGAACTATGGATTTCTTATTCATATCGCGGTAGAAGAAACCTCTGATCTTGTTCTTATCATTCAATGGCTCCGAACGCTGACACTGGATGGTATACTTAATAAAATCAGCTGCTTTATCAGCATATAATTTTTCTCCTGTCAACCTGAAAAGCATACTGGCCGCCCATGATACTGTTGCCATATACTGGCTTTGTGAAGCCATATAGGCATGTCCTCCCGGGATTCTTTCATTATATCCCAGTTTTTCGAAACGATCCAGGGCAAAGCCAAAATCTTCTTTGGCTACTTTGCAGAGATGTTGTTTAAGCATTGCATCATCCTCTATTGTCATCGAAGCATAAGCTTCAATGCCTGAAAACAGGAAGTTCTCGAAACCGCTGTTGTTTACACTGGCCTGCCGCCGTCCTGCATCATCAACAGTACCTATGAAACCATCGGTCCATAAATTTGTACCCCAAGTCTGTACCCGGTAACCATCACCGAAGCGGGTTTTAAGGATAAAATCAAGTCCCCATTTAGCCTCTTCCATTAGTCTCAGATACAAATCGGTATTGTTCTTCACCTTAGCCCTGTTTGCCATTTCCAACATTGAAAACGCAATCTCGCCCGTTTGTACTGATTGCTGCGACATATCAGCGGCATCATGCCAGCCGCCATTGACGGGGAAAGTATGTCCATTATACTCACAATTAAGGTCAGTATGGCAATCGCCATGTTTCCCGGGTACAGGGTAACCGCAACGTTCGCAAAACATGAAATTCAGAACACGCCATGCCGAGTTGTCCCATATGTTACTGTTAATATAGAATGGCTGGGTAATAACTTTCCCAACCCTGATCATATATTTCCCATCCTTTTTGAAATCTGTAAAATCAATGGTTTCAAAATCACCAATATACGTTTTACCTTCCTTGATTTTTCCTTCATAAGCCACCTGAGAGGTGGTATAATCCACTAGCTGGAACTTTCCATCATTATTATTCACCCGTACAATTGCTGATTTTTCACTTTCCGTCCGGTATCCCGTAGTCGAATATATGATCCTGTTCTCAGCAGGCTTCCATCCACTGACAACTTCCGGATTTTCAATAGTCTGCAGCTCTACAGCATCGATATCAAACTTCAAAGAATCACCCATTGTTTGCTCTTTCCCAAAGACTTCTATGGCAAAAGATATTTTAGTGACTTTGTCCCGAGCCAGCTCCGACATCTCAACATAACATTCATTCCACTTACCGTTGACCAGATTTATTTCATGATATCCTTCACGTCCATACTGATCAGGTACCTTGACTTTACCATCGTTCTCCACATAAAGATTCAGATATATGCTGCGGGCGCCTTCACAATCAGGATAGATATTAACATGGATCCGATTATATTTCTCCCAGTTCTTCCCACCTACTTCAAAGCTAGCCATGGAAGTCCCTCTACCTAATCCCCAGCCGAGAAACTCATTGACAACAGTAGGAGCAACTAATTTCAGACAATGGGTTCCGGAAATACTCCTTTCAGAGGTCTGCGACATGTCACCAATCCCTTTATGCGACCATTTTTTCATATCTTCCATATCGCAAAGCATATCGGAAACTAATACTTTTTTTGTGAGTCCGAACGTCTCAAGCGACTTGCTATGGTCAAGAGGTAAAGGACTATGAACATATCCTGTATTGCGGATATCAGATTTCAGCTTCTCATCTGTCTGAGAAAACAAAAAACAGCAACCGCAAAAAAACAGCAATGCTATAATAGTTATTTTTTTCATGCTTATAGATTGATTAATTAATAATAGTGATTTATACTACCGGGCATTCAACCAGAGGTTTTCAAATTTAAGTTTTTTATATGATAATGTAATTCTTCCCTGTTCAGGATCACGAATAAACTGGAGTCCCACACCAGATTTTTCAGCTAATTGCTGTTGAGTGAGGTCAATTTCTTTCTTCTTTCTTTTAGAAAGTCTTATAATGACATGGCTTGTTCTATGTTTTATGCCTTTTCGGGTATAATCAGAATAAATCATCGGAAGTTAACTTTTTACAGTATTTTATAAATGGATTGATATTGTTAAAAGTCAGGTTATAGAAGAGATCTATGAAAACTATTTACATTCTTTAAAAAACACTTATAGCGATGCTCAATCTGTGAAAATGATTATTTCAGTTTTTAACAGAAAAAATGTAAGGTAAAATACAATTAATATTATATCTCTTAAAACATTTCTATATTACACTATATCAAAGACTTAAAGAAGTCAGGCATCTTTTCACCCGACTAAGAAAATATAAAGTAGTACAAATCATTTTCGAATAAACTAATGTCTGTATACCCGGAAGCGGGTAAAACTATGTAGAATTTCTCAACCCTTTTTATTAAATTAGCCTTGAAGTTGGAGTTCCTGTTTAATAAGAGCCAGAGTTGGGAAAAAAAATTGCGTTTGGCATGTGAAAGCAGAATTTTGACACAAGCCTGAAAACATTTATAATATATTATTGAACTATAGAGTATTGTCTAATAAAATCAGGAAAAATGAATTCAGACGAAGACGATGATTTCACGCGGCCGGAAAAACTTCCTATTTACCGGAAAGGAAAAGAGATTTTTGATATGGTAATTAAAATTACCGATCTTATCCCTGAGAACGATGAATACCTTATGGAGGTTAAAGCCTGCATGTTATCTGATGCCGCACAACTTACTGTAAAAGTCGCCGGCGCTGAGGCAGCAGAGTTGTATGACCTCAAAATGGAAAATGCTGCCATAAAACGTAAAGCGGCACGCGACCTGATGGTCCAGCAGCATTCACTCGATATGTTTGGTTTTGAATATGTAGAGTATTATCAAATTGTAAGAGACCTTATTGAAGAATACCGGCTACTATTCATAGACTGGGTG
>JADGPU010000115.1 GCA_017882305.1 Bacteroidales bacterium
TAACCCAATCTATCTACGATATTGTATAGGTTTTTAGCATTAATATTTTAATATGTCTTTTCATACTTTGGTAATGCGAGCCATTCCAGTAAATCCGGTCACAGTCATGGCACTTTTTAAATTTCCGATAATATTGCCGGGTTTTAGGTAATAAACGGTTCAGAATTTCCTTTTTTGTAACATCCTCAAGCAGACCGTTGCATTCCATACAACGTGTAAAAAGAGTGATCCGGTTCTTTAAATCAAACCGCAGGAGTAGATCCTTTAATTGCTCGCAAGGGTATACCGATCTTATCCAGTAACCATGGGTCACTTTTTTATTCTTAAGCAATTCTATGTCCCTCGTCAGGATAACTCTTTTATCCGATATTGCGAGATTTATGATTTCCTGATCGTTAAAGTCTGTATGGTAATATGTATCAAAGCCACATAATCGCAGGTATTTAGAGAGTTTTCCCAGGTGTACATCAGCAACAAACTTCAAATCCCTCAAAGGCTTTTCCCTTAAATGCGTTACAGAAGTAATGTCAAAGCTTTCAAAAACAGGATAAACGGATACGGAATCTGCATTCATTAGTTTATAAGAAAAGTCGACCGATAGACTATTCACCAGGATCAGGTCAACTTCAACATGTGGTACCCCCATCGCCTCAATAGCATCCTTAACTGAAGGATTGCCGTTAAATGCATATGAAAAAAGCTTTTTTCTCTTCTCCGAAGGCAGAAAATCATTCAATTCCTCATAAAATCTGAAATAAGCAAGGTTCATATCCCTTTTGCATTTGAATAACCGTCTTCAACAGGTTAAGTGAAGAATAAGATTAGTATGAGTGTAGTTGATATGTTTTATTGCTTCAGGAGTGTTCATGATTGCCAGTTCTGTTTTTTTGTATTGTAAATATATGAAAAGTACGAGAATCATCCGGAATCAGAATGCAGTGTTTAATATAACTGGTATATACTTACTTAGATCGAAAACTGGAACTAGTAGTATCATAGGATGAAAAAAACTCTTAACTTGTAAATAGAAAATGAAAAAGTATCTCTTAATTTAGTGCTTCACTTTTATCCAGCTATGATGACAATTAACCGGTTGCTGATTGATGGTATATCAAAAACAATAAATATCCCTGAAGATTTTGTAAGAGAATGGATTAAGGAACATCATATTAACACAAATTAACCAGAAATTATCACCTTAAAAACGACAAACAATAAAGGAGGAAAAAATCATGAAACAAGAAATTCACAAAAGCGCCCCTTCAGGCGCGGTTTATGGCCTGGGTTTTATTGGAGCAGCAATTTATTTTATTTCACATGCCACTGGCTTTTGGATGGGCGTACTAGGATTCCTGAAAGCAATTGTTTGGCCGGCTTTTATCGTCTATGAGGCGCTTAAACATTTAGGGATGTAATAAAAAGAAGAAATATTGTCATTAGATAGCTAAATCTCTTGAAAAAATAATCTACTCTATGAAAACACGATCAATCCCTGAGGGATAGAACACACTTTCTCCTTATATCACTTTTAAGGGAGCTGAGAAAGCAATTGAGTTTTATAAAAAAGCATTTGGTGCAAAAGAAGTCGGACAGATTACAATGGTATACGGAACCATTGGACACTGGGTATAAAAAGAGATAGTTCTGATAATTTCTTTACTGATGTGTGAAAGTTTCGATGAATTTTTCTCAATTTGGGAATAATTCATTTAAAGAATTTCTGTTTTCAAATAATAATGTTATTCAAAGTGCCAGGAATTCAGATGATTAACCAGTTAAATCATTTGTTCCTGCTTACCATTTATTTCTGGCATACCCTTTGTTTAATCTTTCAGCTTAAGCAAAGAATATGCTTTTATATTTTGATTTTAAACAGAATAACATTTTAAAAACACTCATGAGGACTATTTCAGTTGGGCATTGGGATGCTAAAAAAGAAAAGCTAAAAAAGAAATTTAAAAATCTTACTGATAAGGATTTATCTTTTAACATAGGCAAGGAAAAAGAAATGATTGAAATACTGGGTTATAAACTCGGGATATCAAAGCAGGAATTGCTTAAGATTATTATAACACTATGATTAAATCCAGTCATAAGGGGTTTCCTGGTAGACATAATAATTCAACCAGTTAACGAAAAACAGATTGGCATTCGCACGCCACTTTACAACAGGTTTTACTTTTGTATTATTATAAGGATAGTAGTTTTCCGGAATAGCAATAGGCAATCCTTTTGACAGATCACGTTCATATTCATCTTTAAGGGTATCTGAATTATACTCAAAATGACCTGTAACAAAAATCTGCCGGCTGTTTTTTGAGATAACCACATGAACGCCTGCTTTTTCTGACCAGGCAGCCAGTGTTAAACCGGGATGATTTTGAATATCTGATATCCTGTTTTCTGTATAACGCGAATGAGGAGTGGGGAAAGTATCATCAAAACCCCGGAATAAGGGCATTTTATTATCTGTAATATGGTGTTCAAATACTCCAAATAATTTTTCCTTTAATGGATATTTTTGAATCCCGTAATGATGGTATAAACCTGCCTGGGCACCCCAGCATATATGCAAAGTGTTGGTTACATTTGTTTTGGTCCATTCCATTACCTTTGATATATCGTTCCAGTAGTCAACTTGCTCAAATTCAAGATTCTCCACAGGCGCACCTGTAATTATCAGACCATCGTAGCGTTTGTGTTTAATCTGGTCAAATGTTTTATAAAAAATATTTAAATGTTTTTTTGTTGTGTTTTTTGAATCGTGCTTGTCCATATAAAAAAAGTCAAGTTCTATCTGCAGGGGAGTATTTGACAGAACTCTTATAAAGTCGGTTTCAGTTACAATCTTAAGTGGCATCAGGTTACATAAGGCAATTCGCAACGGACGTATATCCTGATGAGATGCACGTTGTTCATCCATAATAAAAATGTTCTCATTCTTAAGGATGGTAATTGCCGGCAGATTATTCGGGATGTTTATAGGCATTGTTCCGTACTCTTTTTTTATCGTGCAAAATTATACTTTTCAAATGTGAATAAGCCAAAATTTCATTATATAAGTACAAATAAAAGTTATTATAAGTTCAATTTCAGAATCAAAGCACTTACAATCTGACAACAATGACAGTAAACTTCCCCTGAATTTGTTTAATCAAAATTTTACATACACTTGTCAAACTGCCAAAAAGAATATTTTGAGAAGATATAAGGTCTAATTTAAAACGTATGAGGCTGAATATTAATTATTTAAATTAAAAAATAATTGAATAATAACTGCATTCAGGATAAAAATAATTTTTAAGAATTATTTGATTTTTACCAATTCAGCCTTTTTATACATCAACAGACAAATATCTTAGATATTCATCTCTTTTGCAATGAAAATCAAGCAGTTTTGACTCCTCATTTATCAAAACCCGGTTTTAAAGTGTTGACTCGAATTAACTTCTTTTATACATTTACTTTCAGGTCAGTAAAAAGATTTATGAAAAACAAGACAGTAACAAAAACCAAGAATGTTCTTAGTAATCAAGAAGATAAGGGATTATCTCCTAAAAAGAACCCTATAGCTAAAAAAACCGTTGTCAGCCAGATTCATGAACAACTTGCTGTAGAAGGTCAGGAAGACTTCTATAGTTACCTTGAGTGGTTAGGTCTGGCAAAAAAACCTGATCTGCTGATCCTTACCTCTTCACACCATTATTATTTCGAAGTTGAAGATCTTAAAAATGTCAGGGCAGTTATAAATCTGAATCGATTAAATAATATTAAAAGGATCAAGGATTTTCTCCAGACGGTTTATTTTGTTCTTCCTCATAAGTGTTATTTTATAGGGTGTTTCACAGACAATAAAAATCAAAATAGTTTATTGACTTCAAAAAAACCTCTGCATCAAATCGAGAAACAAGGTTATATGACTGAGTCAGATGAAGGGCCATGGAGCTCATTCTTAAACATGTTATATGGCATAATCGATTCAAAGACAAACAGATCTTTGACAAAAAAAACCGTTCAGTTTATGCTGGAAGATGCTGGTCTGAAAATTCTCGATATAACAGAATTTAATGGACTTACTTATTTTTGTACTCAAAAGGACAAACCGTCTGTAGAATAATTATTACATTCACCGCGTTGTTAGTGGTTTTAAAAGAATAACGCAATATCCCTGTAATAAAGCATTCTTGTTTATGGATGTTTTTACTAATTATTATCAGCTTCATAAAACTCCTGATATGAAGAGGCGGAATATCCTGAAGTATTTACTCAGTTCTATCGATATCTTAGCTATTCTTTTAGTATTCCAGTCTTCATATTTCTTCAGCTACATTCATAATGGGAAGTTCTTTTATACGGAAAAAAATCTATTATTACTTTTCATAACGATTTTACCTTTCTGGCTTCTTGTACTGTACCTGGTTAGATCTACCGGAATCCCGACCAGGCGTTATAAGGTTCTGTCTTTGTTGTATTTGCAATCATCGATTGCGATTTTTTATTTTCTGATAGTTTTTTATTTTTCCTTCAGGTTATATCATGTTCAGCGACTGTTTCTGACTGAACTTCCATTCTTTGGATTTCTTTTTCTGTTTTTTGGAAGGATATTGATTTATAAAGTTCTTAAAAGATTCGGAGAAAATGGCCACAATCATGTAATTGCAATCATAATCGCCGACGATTCTTCTTTGGCTTTTATTGAAAATCTTTTATCGAATAAAAAATTGGGATACAAGGCTGTAGTAATATTTACTGAATCAACCAGAGTTAAAGCTAAATATGAAAACATTTCGATTATACTCCCTGAAAAATTTTCAGGAATAATAACCGATCTGATAAAAGTAGATTTCGTTGATGAGGTACTCTATTTAAAAGAGAAGCATGATGCCGCTCATATACGGGAAATAATCACAACATGTGAAGATCTGGGGGTTACATTCAGACTAAAATCTGCTTCCCCAAAAGAAAGCCTTACAAGCGCTGTCAAAACTGATATTGCTGATGGTAAATTTCTGAGTTTTATTAACATTCCAAATAATTCCTATTCGCTGGCAATAAAGAAAACATTAGATATTAATATTGCCCTTATGATGATTGTTGTCTTGTCGCCTGCTTTTTTCATTTTAGGTGTTCTTATAAAGCTGACATCCCGGGGACCGATAATTAGTAAACTTTCTAAAATTGGATGGAGGGGTCATCAGATCAAAATCTACAGATTCAGGACAATGTTTTTAAATGCTGAGCGGGAAAGCTTTTATCTTACTTCTAAAATGAAAGGTCCCGGATCTGAGTTAGAAGATGATCCCCGTCTTACAAGAATCGGGAGGTTCCTTCTTAAGTCCGGGTTGGATCAGCTCCCCGAGCTATTTAATGTTTTAGAGGGAGATATGTCAATTATTGGTCCCCGACATCCTCTTGAGAGCGATAGTATAAAATCGTTTAATAGAAAGTACTCTTAAAGGCATTGATCACCTTACGGCGATTTGGGTTGAAATATCAGCAAACCTCAAAACAGTCGCTTAATCCAAAAATTCTCTATAGATTTTTCTTGTGCGACCTTTGCTATAACTTTGCGCTCTTTGCGGTTAATGGATTTATACAGCCAAATAAAAAATCGGACAAATATTTAAAATATTTGTACCCCTCTTTCGTCTATGAAATTAAACAACCTCTTAAATGAGTCCTAAAGAGTCAGAAAAAATTGGAGCTGTTTATAAAGACGAACGGAAACGTTTGCTCGCTTATATAAGAAACAGAATACCCGACAGGATAGAGGCTGAAGATATTCTGCAGGATATCTTCTACCAGCTTACAGCCGGCTTCAACGATATCAGGAGGATTGAAAGCCTGACGGCATGGCTCTATAAAGTGGCCGACAACCGTATCACCGACCTCTTTCGGAAAACAAAGCATGTCAGAATCAGCTATAGCGAAAACGCAAAAAATGATGACGACGGTCCGTTAACTCTCGAAGAGATCCTTCCTTCACTTGGATCCACACACGAGGATGATGAGATAAAAGAGCTGATATGGGAGACCATTGATGAGACTCTTTCTGATCTGCCGTATGAGCAGAGAAGCGTATTCGTTGCAAACGAGTTTGAGGACATGAGTTTCAAAGAGATATCTGAAAAAACAGGTATTGGAATCAATACCCTCATCTCTCGGAAACGTTACGCTGTTCTTGCCCTGAGGGAAAGATTAAATGAATTGTATAAACTATTAAAAAACAACTAGTATGAAAACGTTAAGAATTTTAAAGTATGTAGGATTTGGAATACTCGGATTAGCTTTCATCACCCTGGCAATTTTTGCTACTATGTGTCTATGGAACTCGCTGATTCCAACATTGTTTCACGGACCAGTTCTCACCTTCTGGCAGACTGCTGGACTATTTATTCTGTCGAAAATACTCCTTACCGGGATGGCACCGGGCTCGAATAACCATGGCAGCAGACACTGGAGGAGAAAATATCATGATAAATACAGGAGGGGATGCATGGAAGAAGAAACGCGAATTAACCCGGAACAGGCATAAAGAAAAAACCGGCTTAGTCCGGTTTTTTTTGACCTCCTCCGTGTTGCCCGCTTAGCAGAAATCAGATTTAAAAGATATTGTTTTTTCTCTGTGATACTCTGTGTCACTCTGTGTCAGTTCTTATTTTTCTGTTACAGTGAGATACACAGAGGTAACACAGAGGGCCATAGAGAAAATCCTATCATGAAAAGGAATGGATCATGAGTATTGCATTATTTAATTTTTATCTTTAAAAAAACTATATTTTGATCCATCCTAAAACCGTTAAATATGTTTAATTCTGAAATTTTTCTTAAAAGCAGGAACAGACTGAAATTATTTGCTGTAACAGTATTAATTCTGTTTGTATCACTCATTGCCAGTTCTCAGGTAGGGGACATCAGGTGGTCGAATGACGGGAATTCATATTATCTTGTTGAGAAAAATGAACTTGTTCAGTACACACTTCCTGATAATAAGCCTGTGGCAGTACTATCCAAACAACAGCTAACTCCAATGGGAAGTTTGACCCCGCTTCAATTTAGTTACTATTCTTTCTCCGGGGACCAGCAGAAAGTCCTGCTCTTTACAAATACCAAAAGAGTCTGGAGACTCAATTCAAAAGGCGATTACTGGATGCTCGACAGGAAATCAGGCTCACTCAGTCAGCTGGGCAAAACCCTTCCCGTATCTTCATTAATGTTTGCCAAATTTTCACCCGATGGAAATTCTGTAGCCTATGTCAGCGGTAACAATATTTATGTTGAAGACCTGTCCAGTTCACAAATTAAGGCCCTGACGAGTGATGGTTCTGTAACACTTATCAACGGTACTTTTGACTGGGTTTATGAAGAAGAATTTGACTGTCGCGACGGATTTCGCTGGAGTCCTGACAGTAAAAAAATTGCCTATTGGCAGATTGATGCGAGCAGTATCAGAAAGTATTACCTGATTAATAACACCGATTCCATTTACTCCCGGGTTATTCCTATTGAGTATCCAAAAGTCGGAGAAAAACCGTCGTCCTGCAAGGTTGGAGTTGTAAATATTGCGGATACTAAAACTACTTGGATGAATATTCCGGGCGACCCTGCACAAAACTATCTTGTAAGAGCGGAGTTTATCCCTTCTACAGATAATCTTCTTATACAGCAGATCAACCGTAAACAGAACTCCAGCAAACTTTATATTTCTGAAATTGCTACCGGCAATTCTAAGGTGATTGAGGAAGAAGCCGATCAGGCCTGGGTTGATATCTATCAGTCCGGAAATCATTACTTAATTAGTTTTACCAATAGTTTTATCTGGCTGAATGAAACAAAAAGCATTCTCTGGGATTCTGAAAAAGATGGCTGGAGACATTTATATCAGGTCTCTCTGGAAGGGAAACCGGAAAAACTGGTAACTAAAGGCAACTACGATTTTACTGACATAACATATGTCGACCATAAAAAGGGGTACGTGTATTTTATGGCTTCACCCGACAATGCGACCCAGAACTATCTATACCGCACGAAGCTTGATGGATCCGGTACTGCCGAACTGGTAAGTCCGGCATCTTTAAAGGGAACTCATAGTTATTCCTTCTCGCCCAACGGTAAATATGCTGCTCATTCATTCTCAAACAGTTTTACACGTCCGGCGCGCGAGTTTATCACTGTAGCCAATCAAAAACCATTAAATGAAAAAGAGAGTATTGTTGCCCGGCTCGATTCACTTAAGGTTAAGCCTGTTACAGAATTCTTCAAAATTAAAACCATTGACAATGTTGAGATGGACGGCTGGATGGTTAAACCTGTGAACTTCGATCCGGCAAAGAAATATCCTGTGGTATTTTATGTTTACACTGAACCTTTCGAAGCTACAGTAACTGATTCTTATGGTAGAGGCCGAAACTACCTGTATCTGGGAGACATGGCGAAAGATGGTTACATTTACATTTCACTCGATAACAGGGGGACACCTGCACCGAAAGGAGCAGCATGGAGAAAATCCATTTACAAAAAAATCGGACAAATCAATATTCACGACCAGGCAATGGCAGCCAAAGAAATACTGAAATGGGATTTTGTCGACCCTGAAAGAATTGCTGTCTGGGGATGGAGCGGAGGAGGATCTGCAACTTTGAACCTCATGTTCCAGTATCCTGAGATCTATAAAACGGGAATAGCAATTGCTGCTGTCGCCAATGAGCTCACTTATGATAATATTTACCAGGAACGTTATATGGGACTGCCCCAGGAAAACATGGAGGATTTTATAAAAGGATCTCCAATTACCTATGCAAAAAACCTGCAAGGGAACCTGCTGTATATTCACGGAACCGGTGATGATAATGTTCATTATCAGAATGCCGAGATGCTTCTCAATGAGCTGATTAAATATAATAAGCAATTTCAGTTTATGGCATATCCGAACCGGACACATGGTATTTCTGAAGGGGAAGGCACCTTTGTTCACCTGGCGACGCTTTATACCAGTTATTTAAGAAAGAATTGTCCTCCCGGAGGAAAGTAACTTTTTATTCGTCGCAAGTACATGTTACTTTCTTTGTTTTGGGATTCGAATTGAATATAAGTACTAATTAGAAGAATTAATCAAGTGCATTAAAAGCGGTACCTGCTGATTGAAATGTCTCATTGTGTGATTCGTGAAAGTCAAGTTAGAGAAGGAAATGCCGCTGATATCAAATTTCAGAAATATTCTAATGCAACGCAAATATAAAATTGACTTTGGCCTGACAATGTCGTAAATTTAAATTTTAGCCTTTTTACCTGTCAAACATGAAAACTCCGCTTTTTATTATCGCTTTTCTCTGTATTTATTTAGAATGCTTCGGTATCGACAATGGCAGCATATTATTAAATGAATTATATGGCAGTTCAAATGCAGATTCAATCCCTGAAAAGAGAGCCTTCGGAACATTAAAGATCAATCCATTTCAACCGATTTTTAGTGAGATCCCTGTTTCATTTGAGATCTATAGAACACCAGGGAGGAGTTTGCAGTTCCAGGTTGGCTTCATTTTCCCGAGAAGAAATAGTAAGATGAATCAAACTGTTTTTAATTCTAATGGAGAGGAAGGTATGGCAACCGACAAGGGGATTTATTCATACAGGAGAAGCCCTTTTAATAATGATTTTGGAATAAACCTGAAAATGGAATTCAGGATCTATTCCAGAGAAATTAATTCACCTCAAACAACAAACCATAAAAATTCTTTCTATTATGCCCCACAGTTAACATATAAATTCTGTTATTATAAGGATCAGACATTTGCCATGCACTATGGTGGGTTTTCACATTATCAGACAGAATCTAAATATTCAAATATTCTAGGGATTGGCATAATGATTGGCATACAATCATATAATCGTAGTTTAATAACAGACTGGTATGGAGGTTTAGGGTTCAGGCGTCGGGCAATGTCTGTCACGATCAATGAAATTTATAGCCCATATGGCGGACGTATTACAACTATTTATCCAAATAC
>JADGPU010000116.1 GCA_017882305.1 Bacteroidales bacterium
TGGATATCCCTGGTTCCGTTAAGATAATTCCGGTCATTTCCGGTTCTTGTTTTTGTCAAATTATTTTCTGCAAAAGCAAAAGGTACATCGAGGAAAATATTAAGATCCGGCATTGGTATTGCAAAATGGTTAAACTCGAGAGACAATATCCAGTGTATGAGTTTATTCTGGCTTGATACATCCTGTAACTTGGCACACTGATACGCTATATTGGAATAGGTATACCTGTCGAGCAGTACAACCTTTTCTTCTGAAAGCCAATTGCTTATTAAGTTTGAAGCATCTTTTCTGTCACCTGCATAAAGCATTGCCACTAGATATGGATCTACATCATTCAGTGAGCCAAACTCTCCTCTTAAAAACCTTGCAATAAGTTCACCGAAGTATGGGGTTTCTGTTCTTGGAAAGTGCAGATATTCACAGTTAAATCCTTTCTTTAAAAAAAAATCTCTTAACAATTTAATCTGTGTCGATTTACCGGCTCCATCGACCCCTTCGATAACAAAAAGCTTCATCATTTAATTGATTTCATTCACTACAAATGTAATAACCACCGGGCAAAGATGGAAATGTATAGAGGGATTAAATAATAATTTCGCTAATTTCGGCTATTCTTAAAAACTATGCTTCAGGAAAAACCACGATATATTAACACAGGGGGCAAACTGCTTGACCTTGAGATTCCCAAAGTGATGGGAATATTAAATATTACACCCGACTCTTTCTATAAAGGAAGCCGTTATAGTACAAATGAAGAAATACTTAGGGCAGCAACCCAGATGTTGGAGGATGGGGCAGATATTCTTGATATCGGAGGGTACTCTTCGCGTCCGGGGGCGAAAGATATCACTGTGGAAGAGGAGAGTAACCGGGTTTTAAAGGCTGTAAAACTGATAAGCAGGGAACTCCCCGGGACAATAATATCGGTCGATACTTTCCGGTCGGATATTGCCAGGGAGGCTGTGATTGAGTGCGGAGCTCATATGATAAATGATATCTCAGGCGGAGATGCTGACAACAATATGTTTTTAATTGTTGAGAAGCTGAATGTACCATATATTATGATGCACATGAAAGGGAATCCGCGTACTATGCAGAATAATCCGGTTTATGAAGATATTGTAGCAGATATTCTGAAATGGTTCGGTGAAAGGATTTTCAAATTAAAGTCTGCAGGTGTAAAGGATATTATTATTGATCCGGGATTCGGATTTGGCAAAACCATTGATCATAATTTTGAATTGCTCAGGAAACTTGGCGACTTTTCAATAGCAGGTTTGCCGGTTCTTGTCGGTATCTCGCGAAAATCGATGATTTGGAAGACCCTTGATATTTCTGCTGATGAGGCTCTTAACGGAACAACTGCACTGAATGCAATTGCGCTTTTTAAAGGTGCTGATATTCTGCGTGTTCATGATGTTAAAGAGGCGGTACAAACAATACAGTTAATTAGCAAATTAAGATAAAAGATAAAAGTAAAAAGACAAAAGATTGCTTCGCTTCGCTCGCAATGACGGTGCAAGTAATCAAGTTCTGATTTTAACGAGAAACCCGAAAAACAACCAACCAGCAACCAGCCCCGTGAAATAGCGCAAAGCACACGCTTAAGCCTTATTTCACGGGGCAAGTAACCAGTAACTCGGAAAGGATCCTATGCCATTTCATATTACCATACTTGATATAATAGATATAGTTCTTGTAGCAGTAGTTCTATTCCAGCTTTACAGACTCATAAGAGGTACGGCAGCTCTGAGTATCTTCCTTGGAATATTTTTTATCTACCTGTTCTGGCTTGTTGTAAAAGCTCTTAATATGGAGCTCATAAGTGCATTACTCGGTCAGGTTATCGGGGTTGGTGTCATAGCTCTTATTGTTGTGTTTCAACAAGAGGTCAGGAGGTTTTTACTTGTCATCGGAAACAAGTATCTCACAAGAAGCAGGTTTTCATTCAGCAGAATATTCTCCCTGGTGACAAATGAACCCGGAAGTCCCAGAGAAGCTGAAGAGATAGTCAAAGCTTGTGAAAGGCTTGCCTCAAAGAAAACAGGAGCGCTGATAGTAATTGGCAGAAAAAGTAGTCTTGATATCATTTCTGAAGGAGGCGAAATACTTAAAGCTCAGATTAGTGCAGAGTTGCTTGAGACTATCTTTTTTAAGAATACTCCCTTGCATGATGGAGCTGTACTGATTGAAGGGGGACTGATCCTTGCTGCCCGATGTCCCTTACCGACTACTGAACAGGTCATACTACCTCCCCATTACGGGATGCGCCACCGGGCAGCGATCGGAATGTCTGAACATTCGGATGCACTTATTGTGGTAATCTCTGAAGAATCAGGATTTATTTCAGTAGTTGATACAGGGGAGATCAGGGAAAATATAACTCCGAATGAGCTGAGGAATATCCTTCTTATAGAGAAGGTTCCGCACACCGCAAGCCGGAAGCCTCGCGCCCTTTGAAAATATTATATCTGTTACTTGATCTTTATCATTTTATAATGTAAATTTGGTATAAAATGCTGTCTGTCTGAAAAAATAAAACCATGAGATCAAAATTTCTGAGACTTAACGGACGTGATTTTATAAAAGGGTTTATCGTAGCAATCTTATGCACCTTTTTAACAGGATTTTACCAGCTTTTTGCAAACGAGGGTATCATTAACTGGATAACTCTTAAGCCAGTAGTTATTGCAGCAATAGGTTCAGGAGTATCTTATCTGACCAAGAACCTTTTGACCAATTCGAAAGGTCAATTTATGAGGAAAGAGAGGTAGTAGCCTCACCCCCTCCCGTCCTTCGCTTTCAGATACATTTTGCCTCACCCCTCCCGTTTCCCGCTCCCAGGAGAGCGGGGGAGGCTTATTCCAAATTCAAATCTTAATATATCATGAATGACGAAACTATTTTTTTCTTAATTCTGTGCCCCTCCCTCTTGGGGGAGGGGTTTGGGGAGAGGCCTTTGAATGCTTAAATCCATCTATCCTGGGGGGATTTAGGGAGAGGCCTTAAAAACTATACTTCATCAGCGTTTCAGCATCCTTAACATAAATGCTGTTTCCTGAGATAACAGGAAAGGCATAGATAGGGGTATCGGCGACTTTGTATTTAGCCACTTCTGAGTACACTTTTCCGTCTGGTTTCAGAACTATCAGATTATTCGTGCTTGTTAATCCGATAATGACTGAACTGCAATCCACTATTGTTGAAAAGTCACTGCTTACTGCATTATCAACCCATGCTGTTTGACCGGTTGATGCATTCAGGCAGTAAATTCTTTTCTGGTCAGTAAAACCATAAAGGAATCCATCTTTAAGGATCGGGGTATTCCATTTTGCGCCAATTTCTGTATTGCTCCACAGGTCTTTGGTAACATATTCATTACCTGATTTCTCTACTTTAATTGCTTTCATTCCTGTACCCTGGCCTGTCAGATAAATTGTTTGTCCGTCAATATATGGACTTACACAATTATAAAACCTCTGCTGAACTGGAGTCGGAATCTGCCAGAGCTGTTTCCCGTCTGCTAAACCCAGCGCCATAATATTTTTTTCTGTGATTACAATCAGGAGTTTCTTTCCTTCAATCGTCATAACCGACGGTGACGAGTATGAGGGACCCTCACCTGACCATTTCCATTTTTCATTACCTGAATTCAGGTCATAAGCAATTACCTGACCATCGTCTTTTTTCCCGATATGCACAATACACATTGCATCGGTTATCAATGGAGAGGTTCCGGTAAAGAATGCCGGAAAAGCATTTGATGGATTATCTTTTCTCCAGAGTAGTTTTCCGTTTGCTGCATCGAGACATGATAGTATACCTGCAGCACCGTACGTCACTATCTTATCGTTTGAAACAGCCGGAGTGCCTCTCGGACCCGGATGTTGTGACGCCGATGGTCCTGTAACGGCCATGGAAGCATAAGCACTTTTCCACAACTCTTTTCCAGTTGCTGCATCGTAACAAAGTACAACCTCCTGCTCCCCTTGCCGGGTATTAAGATAAATTTTATTACCAGCAAGTACCGGCGTGGCATCTCCAAATCCCACTGTAACTTTCCATTCCTGTTTAAGTTCAGCCGGCCAGGATGCAGGGGCTTTAAATCCGGTTACTTTACTGTCGCGGTTAATTCCCCGCCATTGCGGCCAGTCCTGTGAAAAGGAGTTTGCACTGAAAATAAAAAGTGTAACTAATACACTGATTATCAGATTAACTTTTTTCATGTTCTTTTATTTTTAAATATTAAGATCATTCCTGTAAATTTAATTTTAAATAAAGTAAAATCCAAAAAAAGGCTTAAATTGCTGTTACTAACCTTTTGATATGGTTGTTGACCCTTAAAATTATTAAATTTTATGTTGGTATCGTTATGAAAATCACAACCGATAAAAAGAAGAGTCTGAAGAGCAAGCCTGTACTAAAAGAAGATTACAATGCAAAAACCAATGCTAACAAGGAATTTAAAACGGCATTAACCGAAAGCGAAGAAAAATACGAAGCTTTTTTTGAAAACAGCATGGATGCTATATTACTTACAAGCCCTGATGGAAGAATTCACTCTGCTAATCCGGCTGCATGTAAATTATTTGAAAGGTCAGAAGAAGAAATTTGCAGAATAGGCAGAAATGGGATTGCAGACATAACTGACAAGCATCTTGAAGACGCCATAAAGGAACGGGCCGCTTCTGGCAGGTATTTTGGTGAATTGATTTTGATTAAAAAATCGGGAGAAAAATTTCCTGCAGAAATTTCAACTTCAGTTTTTCCCAGTGCTGAAAGAGGCCAGTTGACAACTATGATAATCAGAGATATAACTAAACACAAAATCGCTGAGACGAAACTGAAAGTATCGGAAGCAGAATACCGCAGCCTTTTTGAAAATTCGATTATGGGTATCTCACAATCTTATCCGGAAGGGGGTAAGAGGATAAACAATGCTTATGCTGAAATGTATGGTTATCCTGATATAGAAACAATGTTAACAGAAGTTTCCGATGATACGGAAAAACTTTTTTCCAATCCGGATGACAGGATTAAGGTGCTCGAGACTCTTGAAAAGGAAGGCTATATGCCCCCTACCGAATTTGAATTGAACAGACGTAATGGAGAAAAATTCTGGGCCATTGTTGCTTCTAAACAGGTAAAAGATAATTCTGGAAAAATGCTCTATTTACAGGCAGAACACTTTGATATTACAAGGCGGAAGAAACTGGAGAAAGAAATGTACTCTGCCTCACTTTATGCACGAAGCCTGATAGAAGCAAGTCTCGATCCTCTTGTAACGATCAATATTGACGGGAAAATCACAGATGTGAATATTGCAACAGAACAAATAACCGGTATTAAACGCGGAAAGTTGATCGGAACGGATTTTGCTGACTACTTTACTGATCCTGATAAAGCAAGAGATGGATATAGGACCGTTTTCAAAAATGGAATTGTAAAGAATTTTCCTCTTTCAATATTGCATACCAGTAGACGGGAAATCGACGTGTTATATAGCGCTACGTTATTTAAAAATGAATCCGGTGAAATTCAGGGTGTCTTCGCTGCTGCCCATGATGTAACCGAGCTGAAGGAATTTGAAGAAGAACTCAGGAAATCCAAGGAATTGCTCGAGAAACTGAATCAGCATCTGGTGGAAGTCAGAGAGAATGAGAGAAATCAGATTGCTCTCAACCTTCATGATGATCTTGGTCAGAAACTAACGGCAATTAATCTTGATATTGTCTGGCTGAAAAGCAGGATCGGAGTTCAGTCGAAGACCGTAAAGGAAAAATTTGAAGAGATGAGCAGTATGATAAAAGAAACAATAGAAAGTATTAAAAAGACATCCGCATTTCTCAGACCTGCAATATTATTTGATCTGGGCTTGGTTCCGGCCATCAAATCACAGCTTG
Organism: Bacteroidales bacterium; assembly: GCA_017882305.1. Taxonomy (GTDB): domain Bacteria; phylum Bacteroidota; class Bacteroidia; order Bacteroidales; family VadinHA17; genus LD21. Next base: position 5,904 of record JADGPU010000116.1, read on the forward strand.
TCAATTTTGAAAAACAAACCGGGATTAAATGTAATTTTTATTTCAGACCTGAAGAATTTTTACTTGAAGACAGGCTCTCCCTAATACTTTACAGAATTCTTCAGGAATCGTTGACAAATATAGCTCGACATTCAGGAGCCTCAACTGCCGATGTAAACCTGTACGTACTTAAGAACAAAGTAGAGTTGATTATTAAGGATGACGGGATCGGAATTAAAAAGAACAAAATTATTTCCTTGAAATCTATGGGAATAGCAGGTATCAATGAAAGAGTTAAATCTGTCAATGGTAAAATAGCTATCAGCGGTGTACATGGATCAGGAACAATGATCAGAGTTGTAATTCCATTACTAAAAGTGAAAACCAATGATTAATGTTCTTATCACAGATGATCACCCTGTTGTCAGACGCGGGATCAGGCAGATTCTTGAAGATGATGAACGGATAGGTCTGATTAACGAAGCCGCTGACGGAAAGGAATTAATCAGAAAACTGGAAGATCAGAAGTATGATGTAATTCTCCTCGATATCTCAATGCCCGGGAGAAGCGGACTGGAATTAATCAGCCAGGTAAAAAAGATACAATCATCTGCTGCAGTTTTGATACTGAGTATTCATTCCGAAGAGATTTATGCTATTCAGTCTTTAAAATCGGGAGCTTCCGGATATCTGGCAAAATCGAGTGCACCAGAGGAACTGATCCGGGCCATAATTAAAGTGTCAGAAGGACAGAGATACATAAGTTCTACTCTTGCAGAGAATCTTGCCGATAGTGCAGTTACGAACGGCAGCAAACCGATTCATGACTTGCTTTCAGCACGGGAAATGGAAGTGTTAGTCCTGTTTTCTGAAGGGAAAACTGTGGCTCAGGTTGCTTTAGAATTGTCTCTCAGTCCAAAAACCATAAGCACTTACAGGCAGCGATTACTGGAAAAACTAAAACTTCATACAACAGCTGACCTCATTAGATATTCTATATTGGAAAGTTTGAAAGAGAAGTCTTGAAGTTTTGCCTTTCGGGCTTACTTACTCACTCGATTCAATTATCTAAGTGTTAATTCCAAATTGACTCTAAGGGCTGAAATCAGCGACAGACAGGCTGCAGCCCGTAGTTGTAGTCCAAACACCTACACAAATACTAGTCTTTTACCTATAACCAATTGTCCGACAAATGCTTAACTTTTAAAATCTGATATTTGGACATTTTTTTTATTACCTGATGCTGATGATTGAGGAAGATATATATGAAAAATCAACAAAAAAAACCTCTGATTAAAAAGCAACCAATGCTAGTGTTGAGTTTGGCTGTCTTCATTCTTATTATCTCAGGCGGATATTTCTATTACCGGTACGAAAAGAAGATCATCCGGAAGGAACAGTACAGTAATCTGAAGACGATCGCTGATCTGAAAATAAACCAGATTATAAATTGGCGTGAGGAAAGATTAGCAGATGCTCATGTAATTGCAGAAAGCCCTTTTATCCGACAAAACTTTCAGAGATGGCTTCTTTCACAAGATAGCACTCTGGGAAAAGATCTCCTTGAGCGATTTGCCTTATTGAGATATAACTATAAGTATGAAGATGTCATTATAGTTTCTGATGGGGGAAAACTTTTACTTGCCCTCAATACCAACCTCAAACACATTGATTCAGAAACCATTGATTATTGCAAAAAAGCGTTGCAGGACAAAAAAGCGTTCTTGAGTGATTTTTATTTTTCTCCGGCACACGATTCTATTCACATTGATGTTTTTGCTCCGATTCTGAATGAGAGAAATGTTCCGGTTGCGGTTTTGGTTCTGCGAGTAAATCCGTATGACTATCTGTATCCGCTCATACAATCCTGGCCCACATCCAGTAAGTCTGCCGAGACATATATTATCCGTAAGGATGGTGATAATGTGCTATATGAAAATGAATTGCGCCACATCTCAAACACTGCTCTGAAACTACGGATTCCATTAACGAGAATAGAAGTTGCGGCGGTACAGGCAGTTTTGGGTCATGTAGGAATTTTTGAGGGGATAGATTACCGCGGAGTCAGAGTGCTTACCGATATTCGTCCGGTTCCAGGTACTCCCTGGTTCATGATTGCCAAAGTCGATAAAAGCGAAATTTTCTCTGAACTCAAATACAGGACTGTAATCATCATCATTATTACTCTGCTCCTGCTTCTGTTTTTTGGTATTGGACTTTCATGGCTTTACAATATCCGGCAAAAAAATATTTACAGGAAATTGCTTGAAACAGGAACCGCGTTGCAGGAAAGTGAGCGTAAGTTCCGTGATACTATAAAATTCCTCGATCAGGGATATTACAGTTGCATGATGGATGGAGTAGTACTTGAACACAACCAGGCATTCAACCGGATTCTTGGTATTGACATCTCTAAAGATTTGAAAGGAGCAAAACTACCCGATTTCTGGCTGAACACTGATGACAGAAAAGTATATCTGCAGGAGTTAATGACCATGGGATTCATAAGGAATTATATAATAGATGCAAAGACAGTCGGGGGTGAAAAAGTAGTTGTCATGGTGAATTCCCACCTGGTGAAGGACGAACAGGGCAAGCCTGTAAGAATTGAAGGAACTTTCACAGATTTCACCAGGTTGAGGCTTACGGAAGAGGCTTTAAAAGGAAGCGAAACCAAATATAGGATGCTTTTCGAAAACGCTCAGGTTGGCATGTATCGTTCAAGGATAGATGGGTCCGCGTTCCTGGACGTGAACAATAAACTTGCCGAAATGTTTGGATTCACCCGTGAGGAGTTGCGTGGTACGGAAGGACGCATCCGATGGGCCGACCCGGAAGACCGGGACAAGATGATGAGACTTATTAAAGAACAAGGCGGGATTTTGAATAATTATGAGGCCAAGGTTCTTACCAGGAATGGGGAAGTCAGGGATATTATTGCATCCATAGAATTTCACCGCGATGAGGGGTATCTTGATGGAACAATGGTTGATATCACCGAGCGCAAAGAAGCCGATAAAAAAATAAAGGATAACGAGGAAAAGTTTCGCTCCCTGTTTGAAAAGAATCCTTTAGGAATAGCATATAATGAAATGATATTTGATCCTTCGGGAAAACCGATAGATTACCGATTCCTTGAAGTTAATGAAGCTTACATAAAAATAATCGGGCTTGATCCGCAAGGTAAAAAAGTCACAGAAGCTTTCCCCGGCATTGAAAAATATTCATTTGACTGGATCGGAACATTTGGTCATGTAGCTCAAACTGGAGAACAGATCTACTTTGAGCAATTTTTTGAGAGCGACAATCGCTGGTATGACTGTGTTGCATACCAGTCCAAAAAAAATCAATATGCTGTGGTTTTCCAGGATATCACCGAGCGCAAATTGGCGGAAGAAGTGCTGAAAGAAAGCGAGCGAGTCAAATCGGAACACTTTCAAAAATTGAATGAAGCCCAACATATTGCCATGATCGGAAGTTGGGAGTGGAATTTGCAAACCAATCAAGTCTCGTGGTCGGATGAGACTTATCGAATTTTCGGCGTGACGCCGCAGGATTTCGTTCCGAGCTTCGAAGCAAACGGCAAGTTTATTCATCCCGATGATATCGAAAGATACAGCAAATCATTCGAACATTCTTTTCAAACAGGTGAACCGTTAGATGTCAATCTCAGGCTGGTTACCAACGATGGACAGTTGAAATACTGTAATGGCAAAGGGAAGATTATTTATGACGATTCCAGCCAACCGATTCGTTTTATAGGAACATTGATGGACATTACCGAGCGCAAGCGTGCGGAGGAGACGCTGCAGAATTCCGAAGCATTTCTGAACAATATCATCGATCAAAGCCCGGTTTCAATGTGGATTTCCGACGATAAGGGCATACTCATACGCATCAATAAAGCATGCTGCAGCTTACTAAAGATAACAGAGCAGAATGTTATCGGAAAATATAATGTAATCGAAGACAATATTGTCCAGGAGCAGGGTCTGCTGTCGGATGTGC
>JADGPU010000117.1 GCA_017882305.1 Bacteroidales bacterium
TACTTCATCAACCATTCGTCCTGCATTCCGGCCAACAGCTTTCATAGCCATTGCAACAAATACAAAACACATCATTGCTCCTATGAAAAGACCTGCAAGTAATATCGGGTTAAAGAGTGAAAGGTTATAGGCTGATACAAAATCTTTGATTCCGGCATGTGAGACTTCAACTGCACTTTGTCCTGCCTGAAGAGCTGCAGGGACATGACTCTTATAAAACAATACATCACCTATCTGTTTATAGCCATCAACGCTTTTGTCAGCAAGCCTGCCAAGCCAGAGTTTCACTTCCTCCATATAAGCGGCAACTAGAGCCAGGGCTGTAAGTGCAGCTGATCCAATTGCAAAGCCTTTACCAGTAGCAGCTGTTGTGTTTCCAAGCCCGTCAAGAGCATCAGTTCTTTCTCTTACTTCTTCAGGAAGTCCTGCCATTTCAGCATTACCACCAGCATTATCTGCAATCGGTCCGAAAGCATCAGTTGCCAGAGTTACTCCAAGAGTTGAGAGCATGCCAACAGATGCGAAACCGATACCATAAACACCCATTGCAAAGTTGTGGAATCCTCCTGCAAATGAATAGGCAGCAATAATACCGCCGACTATAGTTAAGACTGGCAGCCAGGTTGAGAACATACCCACAGCCATACCTTCAATAATTACAGTTGCCGGTCCTGTCTGAGATTGTTTTGCGATACCTTGTGTAGGCTTATAGCCATCAGATGTATAGTATTCAGTTGCCTGCCCGATAATTACACCCGCAACAAGACCTGATACTGCAGCTCCGAAAACACCCCAGGTAATCCATTGTGCATTAGCCATTACAGCCAAAACAACTAGTATAAGAGCTGAACTTCCCCCTGTTCCGAGCAGAAGTGCTCTGAGAAGGGTTTTAGGAGAAGCCGATTCTTTTGTTCTTACCATATATATTCCGGCGATTGACAATAAAATCCCGATTGCTGAAACAAGCATGGGGGCTATAATAGCTTTAATCTGATAATCACTTTGTCCTACCATAGCAGGAAGGGCAGCACCGAGAGCAGCTGTTGCAAGTATTGAACCAGCGTACGATTCATAAAGGTCAGCCCCCATACCTGCTACATCACCAACGTTATCACCAACGTTATCAGCAATAGTTGCCGGGTTACGTGGATCGTCTTCAGGAATTCCTGCTTCTACCTTACCAACAAGGTCAGCACCCACATCAGCTGCCTTTGTAAAGATGCCTCCACCAACACGTGCAAAAAGGGCTTGTGTAGAGGCACCCATACCAAATGTGATCATAGTAGCTGTAATCTCAACAAATTTCTGGTGTTCATCAATTCCTTTCGATACAAATGTAAGACCCAGAAAATTTAATCCTGCAGCCATATGTTCCGGAGTAAATATTACTTTAGTCAGGAAAATGAACCATGCGGCAATGTCGAGAAGGGCGAATCCAACAACAACGAGACCCATAACTGCCCCGCTACGCAGAGCTACCTGTAATCCTTTGTTGAGTGATTTTGAGGCAGCCCAGGCTGTACGATTGGATGCAAATGTTGCAGTTTTCATACCGAGATAACCGCAAAGACCTGAGAAGAAACCACCGGTCAGGAATGCCACCGGAACAAATGGATTCTGAACACCCATATATGCCAGTATGGCTAATAATACAACAAGAATTATAAATATCTTGCCGACAACCGTATACTGGCTTTTAAGGTAGGCCATTGCACCTTCCCTTACGTACTCAGCAATCTCTTTCATCTTATCTGTTCCCTCCTCTTGTACTTTCATACCTTTATAAAAGATCCAGGCGAACAGTAATGCCATGAGCGCTGAAATTGGAACAATCCAAAATAAACTACTAATCATGATTAAAATTTTTTATGTTCAACAATTATCAAAACATTTTTTTTATCCTTAATAATTCAGGTAATCACTAATGATCAAAAATTAAAATGAACGATAAGTTTTTATTAGTTCAGGGGTTGATATTAGTAAAAATATTTTGATTTCAATGATTTTCGCAATAATTATAGTTTACCTTTTGTTAACAACAGAAAACAGGGTGCTGGCATTAATTTCTACAATATAATTTCTTTGAAAACATTGGGATATAATTTCTATGAAAACGTCGCGGCAGGTTAATAGTGGCAGGTCAATAAAAACGTAGAGACAGGTCTGAGACCTGTCTCTAAATTAAAATAATATGCTGGTTTAATCCTTCCGGATTAAACGGAAATTTTATGCTTCGAATATTTCTTTTTTAAATCCGCCCCTTTTAGAGAATGTTATTGCTGCAATTATAATTGCAAGACAGATTACACCTGTGATAAACATGCCAACTGATGCATGCCCGGGCTTCTGATAAGCTATTATTACAGGAGCTGCAAGTAGTGAAACAAGGTTTATAACTTTAATCATCGGGTTAAGTGCTGGTCCGGCTGTGTCTTTGAGAGGATCGCCAACAGTATCGCCAACAACAGCCGCATGATGAGCATCCGATCCTTTGCCACCATATAAACCATCTTCAATAGTTTTCTTAGCGTTGTCCCATGCGCCGCCGGCGCCAGCCATGAAGACTGCAAGGAGCTGTCCTGAGAGAATAACTCCGGCAAGAAAACCGCCTAATGCTTCAACACCAAGTAAGGCTCCGATAAGTATTGGAGATAATACTGAGATCAATGCCAACGGAATAAGTTCTTTTTGTGCCGACACTGTACAGATATCAACAGCTCTCTGATAATCAGGTTTAACCGTACGTTCAATAATACCGGGTATTCTGAATTGACGACGAACCTCTTCAACTATCTGTGCGGCAGCTCGTGTTACTGCATTGATTGTAAGAGAAGAGAACAGGAATGGAATCGTTCCACCGATAAGCAAACCAATGAAAACCATTGGAACCGAAATACGTATCCCCGTTTCAATCAGCTGGGATGCTTTTTCAAATCCCATCTGAATCTGAACTTTACTTACATCCGTAATAAAGGATCCGAATAATGCTACTGCTGCTATGACGGCTGATCCAATTGCAACCCCTTTGGTAATGGCTTTAGTAGTATTTCCGGTCGCATCGAGAGAATCCATTATTTTACGTGCATCTTTATCGAGATGTGATAACTCCCCAATACCGTTTGCGTTGTCTGCAATAGGTCCGAAAGCATCCATTGCTACATTGTTTCCGGTAAGCGTAAGCATTCCTATACCGGTCATTGCAACCCCATAAAGGACATATACAATTGGTTGTCCGTAATAGATCATAACCGATGCAAAAATTGTAACAGCAATGACTATCGTCTGCCAAACGGCAATCTCAAATCCATAACTCATTCCCTTCAGGATCAGCGTTGCGGAACCCGTTTTTGAGTTCTTGGCTATATCTTTAACCGGATGATAATGGCCATCGGTAAAATGTTTGGTTATTTCATCAAGTACAATAGCAAGTATAATCCCTACCACTACTGAAAGAAATGAGCGCCAGTCATGGAGATAGAAAAAGGAGAGAATTCCAAATGCTGTAATACTTATCGCTGCCGAGGAATAGAAACCTTTGTTAATTGATTTAAGGGCGTTGTTGCTTTTATCGCCTTTGGTTCCTTTTACGAGGTAGGTTCCAACTATTGAAGAGAGAACTCCAATACCTCTTACAAGCAACGGGAAAATAATCCATGAAAGCTCATGTGTCTGAGTAAACAATACGACCCCAAGTATTAATGTTGAAACAATTGTGACTTCGTAAGATTCAAATATGTCGGCTGCCATACCGGCACAGTCCCCAACATTATCGCCAACGAGGTCAGCAATAACAGCAGCATTACGTTCATCATCCTCAGGAAGACCTGCTTCAACTTTCCCAACCAGGTCTGCTCCGACATCTGCAGCTTTTGTATAAATACCTCCACCAACTCTCATGAACAGAGCAAGCAAGGTACCACCAAAACCGAATCCGAGTAGTGTATCAGGAGATGCAACACCGAAAATTATAAAAATCAGCGTTCCGCCAAGTAACCCTAAACCGTCTGTAAGCATTCCTGTAACAGTACCGGCACGATAGGCAATTTTGAGCGCCTCCGCAAAACTTCTTCTTGAGGCTGATGCAACCCGAACGTTTGCCTGAACAGCCATTCTCATACCAAACTGACCAACCATAAGAGAAAACACAGCACCCATAATGAATGCAATCGCCCGGCCAAAACCAATGACTAATTTTAGGGATTCGTCTGAATATCCTACAAAACGCAGTTTTGATTCTTCTGTCGGAGGGACTACGTAAACTGAAAGGAAAAGAATAACTGTAAAAACAAAAATAAGTGGAACAATCGTTTTTAACTGTCTTTTCAGATAAGCATTTGCTCCCAACCGTATACCATCCCATACATCCTGCATCTTTTCTGTTCCTTTATCGCATGCCATAACCTGTCTGCGCAGAAACATTGCATAAGCAAGTCCGAAAAATGCAACTACAAGAACACTCCAGATTGCTATAACTTCAAAAGGGGTTGCCCCAGGTAAACTAACCATAATAAATATTCAATTAAAAAGATTAATACTATATAGATCTAAAAAATTCATAATTAATGTTTTCCAATTCTACCATATCCGGATATGAATAAAAGATTATTTCATCTTTTGAACCAACATAGAATCCACTCTCGATTGTCCGGTAGAGAAGTGAACCGGAATAAATTCGCTGAACGGTTTTCATATGTTTTTCATATTCACCTTTTAGTATTTCCAGACAATCTCTCAGGTGTCCGACATTTGAATACGGTAAATACTCAGCTGAACCTTTAAGAGGGTTAGTTGCCAATTCTCCCAGCTTAAGGTCAACGAAGAAAAGTTTAGGAAGAACGATGGGAATTGATCCGTCAGTCAGCCTCTTCAGGAATACTGAAGGTGCTAATTCTGTTGCAACCAAAGGGGTTACAGGCAATAACTCCTGAAAAAGATGTAGCTTACCTTTTGTTTCCTTTGAAGGATCATAAGGTGATTTTTTCAATTCCAGAGTATAGCCATGATCGGTTGTAAGATATAGACTCTTAAGAGCCGTCAAGGGTATTGTTTCCAGCACCCTGTAAACTGAAAGGTAGACAGAACTTTTAGGCTTGCCGTCAGCTTTTGCAACACATCTTCTATTAAGGCTATCCATATCAATCAGTTTTTCAATCTGTCCAAGGTCAACCTCAAAGAATATTGCCTGTCCTTTATTCCTTTTTTTTGTACCTGTTGAAAGGTAAGCCCCAAATTCTACCGGAGGCAGCATTGAAGCAATCAATGCTTCAGGAGTTGCTGTTAAATAAATAAATTTACTCATAGGTTTATTATTATTACATATCAATTCAAATCAATATTATACAGAATATCAAATTGTGAAAAAAACAAAAGTACGGAAGTTACAAATATAGAATAGATTTAGGTACCACCAAAAAGCAATGCCAGAACATTCCAGTTCTCTATATTAAAAAACGTTAAAATAAAATTCCTGAAGCATTTCACAAATCTCGCTCAAAAAGAAAAGGTAATAATCTCTTAAAGAGAATTCTGGAATCATAGTTACGCAATCGGTATAGATAATGATTCAAAAAAATAATTTATACCAATAAACTAAAAGATGAAGTACTGAGAACAATAATTGACTTGGCTGAGGTTGAAAATTGCAGAAAAGTCAGGACAAATAAAACAATAAAGAACCAAAATGGTAATAGTACTTTGACAGACCGCCATGAACTAGTTTTTACTTTCCCTAATTCTGAAATACCTGAAAAGGTTTTAGTTTTTTAGTCTGAGCTGAAATTTTAAATGCAGAGACAAGTCTTAAATCTGTATCTACATTTTATATTCAGAATTTATTAAAATTGGAACCGGTTAAATAGCCCGGAAAAAATTATAATTTAATTTTTCCAGCTCCTTCATCCTGGGATAGGAATAATAAACTATCTCATCTTTAGAACCTACATAAAAACCTGTATCAATCGTTCTGTAAAGGAGTTCTCCCGAGAATATCCGGTTAACGGTTTTCATATGTTTCTCATATTCACCTTTTATTATTTCAAGACAGTCTCTTAAATGCCCGATATTAGAGTAAGGCAAGTTTTCCGAAGAACCTGAGAGCGGATTGGCAGCCAGTTCTCCCAGTTTTAATTCAACAAAGAAAAGTTTGGGAAGAACAATTGGGGTTGATCCATCTGTAAGCTTCCTGAGGAATACAGATGGCGCAAGACTACTTGCGACCATAGGACTTACTGGGCATAACTCCTGGTACAGGTGAAGATCATTTCCCGATTCCCCTGTCGTCTCATAATCTGATTTTTTCAATTCAAGAACACAACCATGATCTGTAGTAAGATAAAGGCTTCTGAGGGATGACAGGGGAATGATTTCCAATACTTTATATACAGAAAGATACACTGAACTCTTTGGTGATCCATCGGGTTTGGCGACGCATCTTTTATTCAGGCTTTCAAGATCTATCAGACTTTCTATTTTTCCCAGGTCGACTTCAAAGAAAATAGCTTGACCTTTGTTTCGTTTTTTGGTTCCGGTAGAAAGATAAAAACCAAAGCTTTCGGGAGGAAGCATTGAAGCAACAAGTGCTTCAGGATTGCAGGTTAAATAGATGTACTTGTTCATGACTTAAGTATTATTTATAATAACAATGATTCCCTTTCAAATTATTTAACAGAATTATTAACGTCTTGCTAATAACAAATTTACGCTAGTTTTTGCAACTGTTACCATAAAAATAAGCTTTTAATGAAATATTAACCTGTCCTGATTTTTACATTTATTACTTTTGCTAATCATGTATTGGCCGCTGGCAATTAACAATAGCGCGACCTTGTTATAAGAAACAAGCTTCTATTGTTTCAACCCGAAAAGGGTTTGTTCAGATCTTCCAACAGCTCACCACCCAGCACTCCACTGGCGATTTCACGCACCTCGCCTGTCATGCGAATGTTCCAGTTCTTATCGATTTGTATTTTCAGCGTTCCTCCCTGCATATGCATGGTAAGATCGCCTTTGATCAGACCTTTTTTGACGAGAATGCATGATGCTGCACATGATGAGCTGCCAGATGCCAGGGTGTAACCAGCTCCCCGTTCCCAGATCAGAATCTCTGCATCGTGATCGGAAAGGACCCTGGCAAATTGCACATTGATGCGGTTGGGAAACAAAGGATGATTTTCCAGTAAAGGACCATAGGTGCGGATTTCGTTCTCATCCAGCTCCTGTTTGATAACAACACAATGCGGATTGCCTACTGACACACAATTCACTTCAAATTCTTTGCCGCCTGCCATTATTTTTTGCCCGATGAATTCCGGTTGATCCGAATTAACCGGTATATCGTGTGGCGCAAAGATTGCCTTCCCCATATCCAACCGAATCAGCATTGCTTTTCCTTTTTCTTCTTCAACGATCTCGGCATAAACAATATCGGTCATAGTTTCCAGGGAAAATTGCCGGGACTTTGCATGGCCATAATCATAGAGATACTTGCATAAAATACGAAGCCCGTTGCCGCTTTTTTCCGCCTCCGAACCATCTGGATTATAAACCCTGAAACCAAAATCAGCTTTTGTCGACGGAACCATCATAACAATGCCATCGGAGCCAATCCCGAAATGGATGTTGCACAAACGCATTATAGCCTGTTTTGTGAGTTGGAAATCAATTTTTGTACTCTCCAGGACAATATATTCATTGCCTAGTCCATGCATTTTAACAAAACTATTCTTCTCCATTGTCAACTAATATAGTCGGGCTACTAAAGTACAAAATTTCTGACGAGGTCATCAAGGGTGTCTCTTCTGCGTATAAGCCGGGGATTGCCATCGGCTTCTATCAGGACTTCGGCCGGACGAAGTCGACTGTTGTAATTCGAGCTCATTGAATATCCATAAGCCCCGCTGTCCAGCACACCAAGAATGTCATTCTCAATAATCTCAGGGAGTTTTCTGTCTTTTGCAATTATATCGCCTGTTTCACAGATATTGCCCACGATACTCACGGTTTCCTCTTTTAACGAGGGAGTGCCATTTCCCCGGTATATTTCAATATCGTGATGTGAGTCGTACATAACAGGACGAATAAGCACATTAAAACCCAGGTCGGTGCCAATATATTTAATGTCGTAATTCGTTTTAATTGCATTTACCTTCCCCAGCAGGATACTTGATTCGGCCACTATGTACCGTCCGGGTTCAATCTTGAATTCGATATCTTTTCCATACTCTATTACCCATGAATGAATAACCTCCGAAAGTTTCCCGCCCAGCTCTTTCAGATCGAGTGGAGGTTGATTAGACTGTTTATTATATGGAATTCCAAATCCGCCCCCCAGGTCAATAAACTCCAGGTCGTTGAATTGCCTGGCTACGGAAAGTATATTTCCGGTACTCTCCAGAAAGGCTTCACTATCCATAAAAAGTGAACCTATGTGCTGGTTAATCCCTATAAGTTTAAGGTTATATTCTTTGATGATTTTTTTTACCTCCGGAATACTGTTCATTTCGATCCCGAATTTGGTCTTTTGCCCGGCTGTTATCACCTTTTCATGATGCCCTGCCCCGACACCCGGATTCAACCTGAATGCCACTCTGCTTCCCGGGTTGATCTTACCAAACATTTCCAGCTGCGAAACAGAATCAACTGAAATCTTTACTCCGGCATTAATAGCATAGCGAAATTCATCTTCACTGACATTATTACTGATGTATAAAATTTCTTCAGGTTTATACCCGGCCAGCATATTTACATATATTTCGCCTGGTGACATGGCATCCACCCGCAATCCTTCACTCCTCACAATCTTAAGAAGTTCCGGGTTACTGTTTGCTTTGGGTGAATAGTTGACAGTGAAATTTGAATAGGAAATAAGTCCTTTCAGATCACGACATTGCTTACGCAGAATATTTTCGTTATATACATAGAGTGGGGTTTCGTATTTTTCGGATAGCTGAATCGGGTCGGTGTTGCCAAAAAACTTCTTTTCGCTGCTTACTTTGGAATAAATATAATTCATTGTTTCAGGATGAAAAGTAACTTTAATATATTTGCGGCTAAAATATACAAAATGGCGCAGATTAACGATAATTATTTTAAACTTCAGGCTGGTTACCTATTCCCTGAAATTGGACGGCGGGTCCGTGATTTTCAGAAAGAACATCCGCAGGCCAACATCATCAAAATGGGGATTGGCGATGTAACGCAGCCACTTGCACCTTCTGTCATCCGTGCTTTTCATGAAGGTGTTGAAGAAATGTCGAAAGCCGAAACATTTAAAGGATACGGGCCCGAACAGGGGTATGATTTTCTGCGCGAAGCCATTGCGAAAAACGACTACCAGGATCGCGGTGCTGATATACATGCTGATGAGATTTTCGTTTCGGATGGCTCAAAATGTGATACCGGCAATATTCTGGAGATCTTTGGCCTGAATAATGTCATTGCCATGCAGGACCCTGTTTATCCGGTGTATGTCGACACAAGTGTAATGGCAGGCCGGACTGGTGAATATCTGGGAAACGGGTACTACGACGGGCTGGTATACCTGCCCTGTAACGCTGAAAATGGCTTTATCCCGGAAATTCCGAAAAAGAAAATGGATATAATCTTCCTCTGCTATCCTAACAATCCCACAGGAACAACAGCTGGCAAACTGGAGTTAAAAAAATGGGTCGATTATGCAATTAAAAATAAAGCCATCATACTTTACGATTCAGCATATGAGGCTTATATTTCTGACCCCGAAATTCCGCATTCCATATATGAAATTGAAGGAGCCAAAGAAGTGGCTATCGAATTCCGCAGTTTTTCAAAAACGGCAGGATTTACAGGAACCCGCTGTGCCTATACGGTTATCCCTAAGAATCTTGT
>JADGPU010000118.1 GCA_017882305.1 Bacteroidales bacterium
AGCAGGCAAGGTTCTTGTGAAACCTAATGAAGCTGAAGAAAAAACTGCAAGTGGAATAATAATCCCTGATTCCGCAAAAGAAAAACCACGACAGGGTAAAGTAATTCTTGTTGGCGCAGCAAAGAAAGATGAAGAGATGGAAGTAAAGAAAGGTGATGTCGTTCTTTACGGTAAATATGCGGGTCAGGAGCTGACTATTGATGGGGACGATTATCTTCTTGTTTCACAGACAGATATCCTTTTTATAGCTTAATTTCACAAACTTCTAAAAATCATAATGATATGGCAAAAGAGATTAAATTCAATATTGATGCGCGTGCCCTTCTTAAAGAAGGCATTGATCAGCTGACTGATGCAGTGAAAGTAACCCTTGGACCAAAAGGTCGTCATGTGGTGCTTGAGAAAAAATATGGTGCTCCTCAGATCACTAAGGATGGAGTAACAGTAGCGAAAGACATTGAACTTTCTGACCCTTATAAAAACATGGGTGCTCAGATGGTTAAAGAGGTAGCCTCAAAAACAGGCGAAATTGCCGGTGACGGAACTACCACTGCCACAGTTCTTGCACAGTCGATTATCAATGTCGGACTGAAGAATATTACAGCTGGCGCAAATCCGATGGATGTTAAAAGAGGCATCGACAAAGCTGTTGAAAAAGTGGTGGCACATCTTAAATCACAGGCAAAAGTAATAGGTGATGACCTTAAAAAAATTGAACAGGTAGCAAGAATTGCAGCCAATGATGATGAAGAGATAGGGAGACTCATTGCTGAAGCTATGGGTAAGGTCCATAAAGAAGGCGTTATTACAGTTGAAGAATCTAAAGGAACTACAACCTCAGTTGAAGTTGTTGAAGGTATGCAGTTCGACCGTGGATATATCTCCGCATATTTTGTGACTAATGCTGAAAAGATGGAAGCAGATCTGGAGAATCCCTACATTCTTATTTATGACAAGAAGGTTTCCACAATGAAGGATATGTTACCCGTTCTTGAAGCTACCGCTCAGACCGGACGTCCTCTTTTAATTATCTCAGAAGATGTTGAAGGTGAAGCTCTTGCAACTCTTGTTGTAAACCGATTACGCGGTTCTCTCAAGGTTTGTGCAGTCAAAGCTCCCGGATTTGGCGATAGAAGGAAAGAGATGCTTGAAGATATTGCCATTCTGACAGGTGGTACAGTTATTTCAGAAGAAAAAGGTCTGAAACTCGAGAATACAACTCTCGACATGCTTGGAACAGCAGAAAAAGTTACAATTAATAAAGAAAATACAACAATTGTAAACGGTGCAGGTGACAAAGAGATGATCAAAGCACGTGTAGCCCAGATCAGACAGCAGATGACTACTACAACTTCTGACTACGATAAGGAAAAATTACAGGAGCGTCTGGCTAAGCTTGCAGGTGGTGTTGCTGTTCTTTATATTGGAGCTTCATCTGAAGTTGAAATGAAAGAGAAGAAAGACCGCGTTGATGATTCACTTCATGCAACACGTGCTGCAATTGAAGAAGGTATTGTTCCCGGCGGCGGTGTAGCATACATTCGTGCAATAAGTGTCCTGGAAGGACTTAAAGGTGATAATGAAGATCAGACTACAGGTATCGAGATTGTGAAACGTGCAATTGAAGAACCATTACGTCAGATTGCTATCAATTCAGGAAAAGAGGGTGCGGTCGTTGCCCAGAATGTAAAAGCAGGAAAAGCAGATTATGGATACAATGCACAAACCGATAATTATGAAAAACTTTATGCATCAGGTGTTATAGATCCTGTTAAAGTTGTTCGTGTTGCACTCGAAAATGCTGCTTCAGTTGCCGGTATGTTCCTTACTACCGAAGCTGTAATTGTAGAGATAAAAGAAGATGCTCCGGCAGGTCCTCCTCAGGGCATGGGTGGTGGGATGCCAGGAATGATGTAAGATTTCAATTTTTCAAATATATATTTATAGTAGAGACGCCCAATTTGGGCGTCTCTACATATTTATGGACCTTACATATTTATATATTTTTATATATTTGCACCTGATTTAAAGCCAGCTTATTTGATGAATAATATCCGGAATTTCTGTATTATAGCTCATATTGACCATGGTAAGAGTACACTGGCAGACCGGTTACTTGAGAAGACGAATACAATAACTGAAAGGGAATACCAGGCACAGGTGCTGGACGACATGGATCTCGAAAGAGAAAGAGGCATTACCATCAAGAGCCATGCAATTCAGATGGAATATTTCCACGATAGTAAAAAGTATATCCTTAATCTGATTGATACTCCTGGCCATGTTGATTTCTCATATGAAGTATCACGTTCAATTGCTGCATGTGAAGGTGCATTACTAGTTATTGATGCTACACAGGGAATACAGGCCCAGACAATTTCCAACCTATATATGGCTATCGACCATAATCTTGAAATAGTTCCTGTGCTCAACAAAATGGATATGGCAAGTGCAATGCCTGAAGAGGTTAAGGATCAGATTGTTGATCTTGTAGGGTGCAAACGGGAAGATATTATCGAGGCAAGTGCCAAAACCGGAATGGGAGTTGAAGAAATACTTCGTGAAATTGTTACCCGAATTCCTCCTCCTATTGGCACTGCGGATGCTCCTTTGCAAGCCCTCATTTTTGATTCGATATTCAACTCATTCAGAGGTATTATAGCTTATATTAAAATTGTGAACGGGACAATCCAAAAGGGTGACAAGGTCAAATTTGTAAATACCGATCATGAATATAATGCAGAAGAAATAGGGGTATTAAAGCTCAAGCCGGACCCTCGCGATTTTATGCAAGTGGGAGATGTTGGATATATTATCACAGGTGTTAAAATTTCAGCTGAAGTTAAAGTAGGAGATACTATTACTCACGTAAAAAATCCCTGCGATAAGGCTATTTCCGGATTTGAAGATGTCAAACCTATGGTATTTGCCGGAATTTACCCGGTTGATGCAGATGATTATGAGGATCTGAGAATCTCTATCGAGAAATTACAACTGAATGATGCTTCATTATCATTTATCCCTGAATCATCGGCTGCGCTGGGATTTGGTTTCAGATGCGGTTTCCTCGGGTTACTTCACATGGAAATTATACAGGAACGTCTTGACAGGGAATTTGATATGGATGTTATTACAACAGTTCCGAACGTTTCTTTTAAGGCTTATACAACAAAGGGAGAAGAAATTGATGTTCATAACCCGTCGGGATTACCTCCTGTCAATCATCTTGAACGTATTGAGGAACCATATATAATCGGACAGGTAATCACATCATCCGAATATGTTGGTTCCATTATGAATCTTTGCATTGATAAAAGAGGAGTTCTCAAGAACCAGGTTTACCTCACCCGCGACAGGGTTGAACTTACTTTTGAGATGCCTCTGGCCGAAATTGTCTTCGATTTCTATGATAAACTTAAGAGTATTTCTAAAGGATATGCCTCTTTTGATTATTATTACACAAGCTATCAAAAAGCAGATCTCGTGCGACTTGATATTCTTTTAAACGGCGAAATGGTGGATGCACTTTCCACCCTTATTTATAGGGGACATGCATATGAATTTGGCCGGAAAATGTGTGTTAAACTTAAAGAATTGATTCCCCGTCAACAGTTTGACATTGCAATACAGGCAGCTATCGGAGCTAAAATTATTTCCCGAGAAACAGTAAAAGCAGTCAGAAAAGATGTAACAGCAAAATGCTACGGAGGGGATATTACAAGAAAAAGGAAACTTCTGGAGAAACAGAAAAAAGGGAAAAAACGAATGAGGCAGGTTGGGAATGTTGAAGTTCCACAACAGGCATTTCTGGCTGTTTTGAAGCTGGATTAAATAATTATCTTGTATACTTAATCAACCACCCTGTCACACCTGACGGCGTGACACCTCTCCTTCAAAAGGAGGGGAGAACTAATGTTATGCATTATAATTTTCTCCTCCTCGTGGAGGAGGAGTACCCCGAAGGGGGGAGGTGGTGTGGTTCTAATATTTTAGACCTAGCTGATAAGCTTATAGCCTCTCCCGTGAACATTCAATATTTTTACTGAAGGATCCTTCCTGAGATATTTTCTTAAACGGGTGATATAAACATCCATACTTCGGGCATTGAAATAATTATCATCGATCCAGATGGTTTTTAATGCAAAGTTTCTCTCCAGTATCTTATTCCCATGCCGGCATAACAATTCAAGAAGCTCAGATTCCTTGGTTGTCAGTTTTATTGATTGATCCACGTACAAAAGCATTTGTTTCAGAGGATCAAACGAATATCCACCGATAGTATAGAATTCATCTTTTTTGTTTACAGCATGAGATGTTGTTCTTCTTAGGATTGCTTCAATTCGATAAAGAAGCTCCTCCATTGAAAATGGTTTTGTGATGTAATCATCAGCTCCCGATTTGAATCCGTCAATAATGTCTTCTTTCTGGTTTTTAGCTGTCAGGAATATAATTGGTATAGCAGGATTTGAAAGACGAATCTCTTTCGCAAGAGTGAGCCCGTCCATTTCAGGCATCATAATATCCAGTATACACAGGCCAAACGACCCGGTCGGGAATGCTTCAAGAGCCAGACTTCCGTCAATAAACAGTACAGTCTCATAGTTTTTAGCAGTAAGATAGTTCCTTAGCAAGTTGCCCAGATTGTTATCATCTTCTGCAAGAAGGATTCTTATATTATTCATTTTAATCTATTTTGTGGAAGGAATAATGTGAATTTTGTTCCTTTGTTTATCTGGCTTTCAACTTTAATTGATCCGTTATGTTCTTCAATAATTTTCTTAACATAACTTAAACCAAGACCGAATCCTTTAAAATTATGGACATTACCTGAATGGACACGGTAAAATTTGTCGAAAATCCTTTTCAGGTTTTCTTTACTAATGCCTATGCCTTTATCTTCAATAGTTATCAGAATGCCTTTCTTGCTATTCCGTGTGGAGATAGTTATATCAGGATTATCCTTTGAATATTTAATTGCATTATCAATAAGGTTTGAGATTGAATTTAAAAAATGAATTTCATCTATAAAAACAAGAGTCTTTGTTGCCTGGAGGTCAGTATTGATTGTACCGTTACAATTATTGATCTGAAGAGCAAAATTGTCAACAGCCTTATCAATTATGTCATGAACATCCATCTCAGTGAGGCTGAGCTTCATTTTCATTCTTTCAAAAATGGCCATCTGAAGGACTTTTTCGACCTGAAATTTTAGTCTCATGCTCTCATCAGAAATAACTTTTGCAAGGCTGTCAATATCTTTATCCTTAGAGGGAATCGATTTGTCAGCCATCATCTGTGAGGCAAGAGAGATAGTTGAAATAGGTGTTTTAAGCTCATGAGTCATATTGTTGATAAAATCGTTCCTTATTTCTGAAATCTTTTTCTGACGGAAGATAACGACAAATGTTCCTGTAGAAAGGATCAATAACAGCAGGGTAAAAAGCAAAGACATGAATCCAAGGTTCCCGATTTTCTCAAATTTATATTGTCTTTCCTGCAAACAATATAAGACTATCTGATTCTGACTGGGAACTGGATCGTTAGGGAAAAGCTGAATAATGAATTTATTAGTCCCGGGTCTGTCTGTGAATCCTTGCGTTTTCCAAATACTCCCATAACGTCCTGACCGGATTGAGAATTCAAAATCGAGATATATTCCGACAGTATTAAGTGCGGTACGCAGTTCCTCATAAAGTTTTTCAGGGTTAATTCTTTCTCTTATATCGGGCGTATTGAGAAGAATTTTCTCCATTATTTTCTCAAGAGAAACGATTTTATTGGATACCCTTCCTGTAATTTCTGAATTTGTGATTTGGGGCGAAGGCTCAGTTGTTTCATCCGTGGAGAAAGGAGAAATACTTTCGGATGATATAAATATCTTATGACCTGAACTGGTTATAGCAATCGGTTCGCCCGGGTTATTTAACCCGTACATTTCGAGAAGTGCTGAGTTGGATCTATATCCCTGCAGTTTTCTTGCCAGCGGAGAATTGGCGGGAACAATTGCGGTAACTGAATCAGTTGATCCGGGACCAATATCGTCGACGATGTTTTTGATTAATTCCTTTTCCTCCAGGTTAAGAACCACAGACTCCAGAGCTTTATTAGCAAGGTACCGGAATTGTTGATCGGTAATGGCAATTGCATTACGGATCCAGTATAATTGTATAAGGATCAGACCTGAGATTGCCAGAAAAAAAAAGACGGCCAGTAATACAATGGTTATCCGCTTCATACAATTACAAAAGTACTTGTATAAATTTTATATTGTCACACTTTAACTTTCTTTAACAACTGAATAGGATTCCTGTGATTCTTGCTTGATTCGTTGTGGACCAATAAATAAATAATTTTAACTTTTCATTAAATTATTGTTAATTTTCAGCTATTTAGATAAAATCATTTTTTTATCCCGCGAATGTGTAATATATTTGTACAGGATTTGGCACGATATTTGAAATACAAGATATAGAGGTTTTTTTCATAGGTTAGGTTAGTTTTAGGGTTATCAAAACTGTGGGTCGCTATCATGGCGGCCCACTTCTTTTTTACCCTTTATTTGAGAGGGTTACAACCTTTGTGACATTAAGATCTTTCTCTCTTGCCGCATAGAAAATCTGCTTCCTGATCAGGCTCGATTTTTTTTTCTGTACCCATGTAAGATTGATAACAAAAGATGAGCCATCTTTAAAAATCAGCTTGACTTTTTTTTGTTTACGGGGCATTATAAGCTCCTTGATATCAATCCATTGGAATGAACGTGTCAAGGGCCTTAAAATTCCAAACTTGTACTCTATTTTATCTTTATCAATTGAAAAGAACAGATTCGTTCCTTTAAAAGTAGCGAAACCGGCGATAACAGAAACTACAAGACTAATTCCAAAGGGAGCTACTGAAAGTACCGGAGATATACTTTTTTGCCCCAGAATGAGACTTACAAATATAACGTACGCTCCGGCCAGGAAAAACAATGCAGCAAAACCCCATAAGAGGATTTTTCTTCCTTTTGAAAACTCCTCTTCTGACAGACTGTAATACACATTTTCCATACTCTATTGGGTTAAGTAATGTAAATTCTTATCCTTTATTGTATTAATATCGATATTAAAAACTGCGGTAACAGTGTCAATTTCCCTCAAACTTGAAGTTATATTGTTAAGGTTGATTTCATTTTCAGAAATCTGTATTTGCAAAAGGAAATCAATGTTTTTAAGTTTATTCAGTAGAAAATTTTTACCAGTTCGGTTTGAGATCAGGCTAAATATAAGATCTGAATTATCATTATTATTTGAAAATCTGCTGAATGCCAGTTCCGATCTGGTACCCCCTGTGAGTTTTAGAGGTGGAATGTTTTTAAGAGAAATGTTGAATTTTTTATTTAATGAAAGTGAAAGTTTGTAATCTGGTTCGGCAGAAACGAGTCCCAGCAGGACGTAGTCATTATTCTGTTCAATATTAAGTTTTACCCTTGTGACTTTTTGAGTACTCTTCATCTCTCATTACTGAAACTGATAAAGTTAGAAAAAAAAAGAGATACAAATTCTTAACTGCTGAAATTATCTTTAAGCCTTTTCCAGGCCTGACTGGCTGCTTCCTGTTCTGCCTCCTTTTTTGATGAACCATGACCTTCCCCGAACTCCTGTTTATCAATAAACAGGATTGTTGAGAATACTGACTTTTTTAAATTGAAATCATATTCTTCGTTATATGTGAAGATCAGGTTTGATTTATGCTTCTGTACCCATTCAAAAACAAGGCTCTTATAATCTGAATCGGTTTTAACTATCACATTCAGATCGAGGTATTTGTTCAGCACATTTTTTATAAAAAGTTTTTTTGTCTTTTTAAATCCTTTATCTAAAAAAACAGATCCGATAAGCGCCTCAAAAGCATCTCCATAAAGGTTTTTTGTAAGATGGGATGAACTTATTTTGCTTATGAGGATTTTATTAATCCCCATGGATACAGCAAGTTGATTAAGGACATCACGATTAACGATCCGTGAGCGTATTTTTGTAAGGAATCCCTCATTAGCATCGGGAAATTTTTCGAAAAGGTAATCTGAAAGAATTGCATCCAATACTGCATCTCCAAGATACTCAAGCCTTTCATTGTTCACTTTTTTACCATCGGGAAGGACAAAAGTTGCTGAACGGTGTATGAAAGCTATTTCATATAATTCCAGCTTTCCGGGAGCGAATCCCAAAATTTTTTTTAAGCAGGAACGAAATTCCCGTTTATCCAGTAAGTAGGTACCATTTATTCTTTTACGGAATAGCGACACTAAACTTCAGCTTTTTTTATAACGACAGAAGCGTTATGACCACCAAATCCAAATGTATTACTAATGGCAATATTAACTTTGCGGTGCTGTGCTTTGTTAAGTGTTAAGTTCAGGTTCTGATCAATATCCGGATCAGGAACCTTGAAATTAATAGTAGGAGGAATGATATCATGAACAACAGCCATGATTGCCGCAATTGCTTCAACAGCGCCGGCAGCGCCAAGAAGGTGCCCCGTCATAGATTTTGTTGAACTGATATTAAGTTTGTAAGCATGTTCCCCAAAAACACTTACAATAGCTTTTATTTCAGAGACATCTCCCAGGGGAGTAGCTGTTCCATGAACGTTAATATAATCGATATCTTCAAGCTTAAGGTTGGCATCACCGACAGCAAGCTTCATTACGTTCCTTGCACCAAGGCCCTCAGGGTGCGGAGCGGTTAAGTGATAGGCATCAGCAGTTAATCCGGTACCAACTAATTCAGCATATATTTTTGCACCTCTTGCTTTAGCGTGTTCATATTCTTCAACCACTAAAGCACCGGCACCTTCTCCCAGAACAAATCCATCCCGGGTTTTATCAAAAGGTCTGGATGCAGATTTAAATTCAGCATTATTTGTAGAGAGCGCTTGTAAAGCATTAAAACCACCAATTCCCGGTTCATTGATACTGGCTTCTGAACCTCCTGTAATGAAAATATCTGCCTTTCCCCAGCGGATATAATTTATAGCATCAATAATAGCATTGGTAGAAGATGCACATGCAGAAACGGTTGCGAAGTTTGGCCCTCTGAATCCATATTTTATTGAGATCGATCCGGCTGCAATATCTGCGATCATCTTGGGGATGAAGAAAGGACTGAATCGGGGCGTCCCATCCCCCAGGACATAACTTTTAATAGCGAGAAAAAAGGTCTCAAGTCCACCGATACCTGAAGCCCAAATTACTCCAACCCTGTCTTTATCAACATTGTCGAGGTTTAACCCTGAATCAATTATGGCTTCATCAGTGGCCACAAGTGCATACTGAGAATATAAATCCAGTTTATTGGCTTCTTTTCTGTCAAAATACTTTGTTGAGTCGTAGTTTTTTAATTCGCAGCCGAATTTTGTTTTGAACTTTTCAGTATTAAAACGTGTAATCATTACTGATCCGCTGACACCGTTTTTTAATCCTTCCCAATATTCATGCAAATTATTACCTAAAGGAGTTAAGGCTCCTAGCCCTGTTACTACAACTCTTCTCATAAATGGCTTTTTAAAAATGCAAATTATTTTGCATTTTCCTCAATGTACTTGATAGCATCACCAACAGTGCCGATGGTTTCTGCCTGATCGTCGGGAATTCCAATATTGAATTCTTTCTCGAACTCCATGATTAACTCTACTGTATCAAGAGAGTCCGCACCTAAATCATTTGTGAAACTGGCTTCAGGAGTAACTTCAGATTCGTCTACTCCAAGTTTATCAACTATAATTTCCTTTACTCTTGTGGCAATGTCCGACATAATAATAAATTTTAATTAATATTAATTTTTGAACCAT
>JADGPU010000042.1 GCA_017882305.1 Bacteroidales bacterium
AAATAATTATGAGCGATAATATCAAACACGAATGCGGCATTGCAATGTTAAGATTGCGTAAGCCGATGGAATACTATATTGAAAAATATGGTACCTGGAGCTATGGTCTTCAGAAGATGTACCTGATGATGGAAAAGCAACATAACAGGGGCCAGGACGGAGCAGGTATTGCAGGAATTAAGCTGGATGTTCCTCCCGGAAACAGGTATATTTTCAGACAAAGATCAAACAAAGCAAATCCTATTAAAGAGGTTTTCGACCTCATTTATCAGGATATTGATGCATTAACTAATTCACATCCTGAGGGTTTTAAGAATCCTGATTTTATTAAAGAAAATGTTCCTTTTGCCTGTGATATATACCTTGGACACCTTAGATATGGTACTTATGGAAATTATAATATTGACTATGTACATCCTGTAAGCCGTGAAAATAACTGGAGGTCAAAAAACCTTGTTATGGCAGGTAATTTCAATCTTACAAATGTCGGAGAAGTCTTTAGCAGCCTGGTTGAGTTGGGTCAGAATCCTGTTGATTTTTCCGATACTGTTACAATTCTCGAAAATATCGGACATCGGCTCGATGAAGAAAACGAGAGATTATTTCGCAAATTCAAAGAAGAGGGTTTTTCGAAAAAGGAGATATCACCGATGATAGAGAAAAACCTGGATGTTACTTCAATTCTGAAAAAAGCAAGCCGTAGCTGGGATGGTGGTTATGCCATGGCCGGAATGGTCGGCCATGGCGACGCATTTGTTATGAGAGATCCTGCAGGCATCAGACCTGCATATTATTATATTGACGATGAGGTAGTTGTGGTAGCTTCTGAAAGGCCTGTTATTCAGACAATCTTTAATGTAAGAACTGATAATGTCCTTGAACTTCCACCTGCAAGTGCTATCATAATTAAGGCGTCAGGTGAAACATCAGTTGAAAAAATAAGGGAGGAAACCGAACTTAGAAAATGCTCATTTGAAAGGATATATTTCTCAAGAGGAACTGATAAGACAATATACAAAGAAAGAAAGAAGCTAGGTGAACTGCTCGCAGACAGTGTTCTGAAGGTTGTCGACTATGACCTCGACCATACAGTGTTTTCATATATTCCCAACACTGCTGAAAGTGCATTCTATGGACTGATAAAAGGAGTCGAGAATTATCTCAATCAGGTAAAAACTGATCATATTCTCAGCAGGGGAAATTATCTGACAAGGGAGGAACTTGAAAAAATTATTAACCAGCGACCAAGAGTTGAAAAAATAGCAGTAAAAGATGCAAAACTGCGCACATTTATAACGGAAGACATTAGCCGCGATGATCTCGTCGGACATATTTATGATGTAACCTATGGAGTCATCAAGCGAGGTGTAGATAACCTGGTCGTTATAGATGACTCCATCGTAAGAGGTACTACCCTGAAGAAAAGTATAATAAGGATCCTTGATAAACTTGATCCTAAAAAAATAGTTGTTGTCTCTTCATCACCACAATTGAGATACCCCGATTGTTACGGAATTGATATGGCTAAACTTGGTGATTTTATTGCATTCAAAGCAGCTATTGAACTGTTAAAAGATACGGGAAAAGAATCAATAATTCAATCTGTCTATAATAAGGCATTGTCTGAGCTTCAGAAACCTGTTGATGAGATGAAAAATCTTGTACGCGAAATCTATAAACCATTCTCTACCGTGGAGATATCAGCGAAAATTGCATCAATGCTTAAATCAAGTGAAATAAAAGCAGAAGTTAAAATTGTATTTCAAACAATTGAAGGTCTTCATGAAGCTTGTCCCGGACATCTGGGTGACTGGTATTTTACGGGTAATTATCCAACCCCCGGAGGTAATAAGGTAGTTAACCAGTCTTTCATTAACTATGTGGAAGGCAAAAATATCCGGGCTTATTGATTTTCGTGTGAAAACCATGTGATTTCAAAATCCTTCTTATATGAAGATAGGTGCCTGTTAATCTTTTCAACATAAATATCCCTGAGAGTAATCATTATTCCGGTCTCTTCCACATCTCCGAATTTATGGTTTATGAAGGTACCGAAAGTCCTCATCGTGGGCGATAAATTCATATAGGCATTGATAAGAGGAGGTATATTCTCATTAAGGTTTCTGACCTCCCTTGATAAGATTTTATAATTTTCTTTATATCTCCAGCCCCTGAAAAGTTTTTTCATCTCATCCTTATGGATATCAATACTTGCAGGATCAACCGGAGTAACAAGGTGGTCGGAATCTCTAAAGTGTCTCCTTAGAAAATAGAGGATCATATTTCTGGCTTTCGGATTGAAGTGAGGGTACATTGTCACTTTCCCGAATAAATATTTCAGGTGATGATTATCGATTATTATGGCACCAAGACCATCCCAAAGGTTATCAAGAGCAAACATGCTTTTCCTCCCCATTGAACGTGACTGATAATCGGGATGAACAAATGATCTGCCAAGTTCCATCAGATGAGGATAGTACTTTGTCAGAAATTTTTCAGAAAAATGGAAATAAGCAGACGAGGCAAGTTTGGTAATATCGCAGTCTGTGCACCCTTTTTCAGGAAAATAGAAACGATATCCGCCAATCATCTCTTTATTTTCAGGATCCCATACAATCAATTGTTTTTGAGGATCTACTTTAGCGGTGTCAAAATCGTCTATATCTATCTCTTTGCCTGTTCCGCCTCCGGCATGTCTGAAGGTAAGTTCTCTGACCCGGCCTACTTCGTGCATGAGGGCAGGAGAATTATTATTATCAAATACATACACCTCATTGTTGCCATTGTTGGTTTTGCGCAGAAGCTTATCACTTGTCAATTCAGCAATAATCTGATCCTTTGGTAATTGGTCAACAACTGGTTTCATTTAATATTAAAAAATGGGGGTGATCTATCCGAATATTATTTTCACAAAATCTAACGCAATTTAATCTTTTTTATTGTTTAATGCTTATCCGGAAACAAATGATTCAAGATCGTACGATTTTGATTTCATCCAATCGGCCCATTCCAATGCAGATCTTGTTTTATCAAAAGTTTCCCAGGGAATAGGTACACCGAAAACCAGCTTGATCTCTTTATCCTTTTGTTTGAACATCTCATCCGCAAGATACAACATTTCAATATTTGCTTTTAGACCCAGGAACTTTCTGATATTGGCCAGATTATAGAAAAAATTGGAATTTCTCCCCGAGAAAAATGCGGGGACAATATCTCTCTTGTGTTGTATGGATTTAGTTATGAAGCTTTTATGCCACTGCAAGTCCTTAACTACTCCGTTTTTTTTTCGGGAACATAATCCGGCAGGAAAATAAAGGATCTGGCAGTCCGACGAGTACGCCTCCTCAATCATTTTGGCTGCACCCTTTGCCTGCACTCCGTGTTTATTTACAGGAAGAAAGATGCCCGACAGATTTTTAATATTGGTAAGTATGTCGTTTACCGGGAATTTAAGATCCCGGAAATGTTTCGATAATTCATAAATAAATACCAGCCCGTCAAGTCCTCCGAGCGGATGATTTGAAACAAATATAAACCTGCCGGACTTTGGGATGTTCTCACTTCCACTTACTTTAAATTTAATTTCAAAATGTTCAAGCCCGGCAGCGATTAATTCTGAATCTCTCAGGTGCCCCCATTTTTTAAGGAATTCATTTAATTCATCCTGATGGACAATCCTTTTCAAATAATTTATGACAAAGCCAGGAATAGCCTTTGCGAATGCCGGATTTTTTGAATAGAGGACATTTTTGACATCTATTTTCTGATTTTCTCTATTCTCCGATGCACTTTCCATTTTTCCAACGGTTTTTAATATGGATACTGGTTCAAATTTACCAAAAAATTAATAAGCCAATCCCACTCTGTTCTCGACCCGTGGAACCTTTTCTTTTAAAGCAATGAACTCACCCCCGTCCCCCTCTCTAAGAATTAGAGAGGGAGATGTAATACTTTGAATATTAGCCATTTCCCCCTCTTTACGAAGTAGAGAGGGGGATTAAGGGGGTGAGTACATGTGAATACAAAGGAGGGAAGAAGCAGTTAAATAGTTAAGCTGGACAAAGAACCACGCTGATTTTCCCTTCCTAAAAGTTATTAACAAAAAATAAAAAAAAGTGGGGTAAAGTGGAGCAAAGTGGATATTTTTTCTTTATTTTAGCCCTTTAATTGAAAAAAGCAAGGATGGCCACATTCATAGGTGATTATACGTGCAAGGTAGATGTCAAAGGGAGGATAATACTTCCGATGTCATTTAAGAAGCAGATGCCGGCTGATGCACAGGATCATTTTGTGGTACGTAAGGATATCTTCGAAAACTGCCTTGTGCTCTATGCCATAGAAGACTGGAACAGGCAATTGGACAAGATCAGGAAAAAAATCAACCCCTATAACCGTGAGCAGAATATGTTCCTCAGGAATTTTTTTAAAGGAACTGCGGAACTCTCGCTTGATAACAATAACCGCATGCTAGTACCAAAAAGATTATTAGATCTGATTGGTGCTGACAGGGATGTTGTTCTTGCGGGACAGGATGGAAGGATTGAGATATGGGCAGCTGATATCTATGATAAAATTGATATGCCTGCTGAAGATTTTGCCAACCTGGCTGAGAAACTGATGGGTGGAAGCATAAATGATACTGAAGCATAATGATTTACCATATTCCCGCACTGCTCAAGGAGAGTATTGACGGGCTGAACGTACAGCCTGATGGGATTTATGTCGACGTAACATTCGGAGGAGGAGGGCATTCAATGGAAATTCTTAAACATCTTAAGACCGGAAAACTAATCGCCTTTGATCAGGATGAGGATGCCGGGATAAAAACTCCGGAAGATGAAAAGTTTCTCTTTCTCAACCAGAATTTCAGATTTCTGAAAAACAATTTACTGTTCAACAATATCAATTCAATAGATGGACTGATTGCTGACCTTGGAGTCTCATTTCACCAGTTTGATGAACCGGAAAGAGGATTTACTTTCAGACAGGATGCTCCTCTTGATATGAGGATGAACAAAAATGGTACTGTAACAGCTGCCCACCTTCTTAAGACAATGAATGAACCATCCCTCGCTGAAATTTTTTACAGGTATGGCGAATTGTCAAATTCACGAAGAATAGCCAGTGAAATTGTCGCACACAGGGTTGCAAGACCAATTGTAACAGTAAACGATATTATTGACACGATTGGAAAGCTGGCGCCCTTCCGTCAGGAACATAAATTCTACGCAAAGTTATTTCAGGCTTTGCGAATCGCTGTCAATCACGAAATTGAATATCTGCAGGAGATGCTTGAACAGGCTCTCTCACTATTAAATACCGGTGGGAGGCTCGTTATCATCAGCTACCATTCACTCGAAGACAGAGTGGTAAAAAACTTCATGAAGACTGGCAATTTTAAAGGAGAAGAGAAAAAAGATTTTTATGGAAACCTAGAAACTCCCTTCAGAATAATAAACAGGAAGGGAACGACACCCGACGATGAAGAGATCGCTATAAATAACAGGGCACGGAGTGCAAGACTCAGAATAGCTGAAAAGATCTGACAAATGGATGATAATAAGGAGAATAATAACGAAAATAGTAATAAGCAGATAAACCCCGGAAGTTTCATTAAGGAACTCCTGAGCGGGAGCATGGTCTCCGAAAAGATCATACTTAAAAACCTTGGGTATATTTTGCTGATAACCTTCCTCAGTGCTGTTTACATTGGGAACAGGTTTCACGCTGAAAAAATAACAAGAGAAACAACTCGTCTTCAGAGAGAGGTAAAGGACCTGAGAGCTGAATCTCTTTCAACATCTGCGGGTCTCATGTATATCAGTAAGCAGTCTGAAGTATTCAGTATGGTCAGGGAAAAGGGGCTGAATCTCGAAGAACTGAAAATTCCACCTTATAAACTATTGGTTGTTAAGAAGTAAAGGAAATGGCAGCAAGGGATGAAATTGTATGGAGAGGCGGCCTGGTATATTTTGCAATTGGATTGCTGGCTGTTGCTTTGCTTATACGTATCCTAATTCTGCAATATGTTCAGCGGGGCAAATGGGCAGATATGAGTGAGAAATTTGTCTTTAAAACAGCTGAGATGCCAGCAAACAGGGGTGATATATTAACTAGTGATGAACGCCTTCTTGCCAGTTCAGTCCCATATTATACAATCTATATGGATACCCGCAGCAGCGGAATGTCATCTGCTACATGGTCGAATGGAATAAACGGATTATCTGCGGGTCTGGCCCAACTATTAGGCGACAGGTCCGCTTCAGGTTGGAAATCAGCAATATCAGATGCCAGGAAAAGGGGTGATCGCTATTTTCTCATTCAACGTAAAATTGACTATGAAACACTTAAGAAGCTGAAAGAACTGCCAATATTCAGAGAGGGCCAGTATAAAGGAGGTATGGTAGCTCAGGCTGAAAACAGGAGGATACTTCCAGGTGGTGAGCTTGCATCCCGAACTATCGGTTATCTCAATCTGGGTATTGAAGGCAATGAGGTTGGTGTAGAGGGCGCATTTGATAAAGATCTGGCAGGGAAAAATGGTGTATCTGAAAAACAAAGGCTTACAGGAGGCGACTGGATAACAGTTGATGGTCCAAACAGTGTTGAATCGAAAGACGGTAATGATGTCGTAACGACCATTGATCTCGACCTGCAGGATGTCGCTTCTACTGCCCTCCTGAATCAGCTCAGAAAAAATGGCGCTGATCATGGCTGCGCTGTCCTGATGGAGGTTTCAACAGGTAATATTAAAGCTATAGCTAATCTGGGGCTGCAAAGCGATGGTGACTATCACGAAACATACAATTATGCAATTGGCGAGAGCACCGAGCCGGGTTCAACCTTTAAGCTTCCGTCTCTTATGGCTGCAATTGAAGATGGTGTTATTGATACCAGTGATCTTGTGGATACAGGTAACGGATCTGTAAAATTCTACGACAAGATTATAAAGGACACAAAAGAACATGGGATAATTACAGTTAAACAGGTATTTGAAGAATCATCTAACGTGGGAACCTCCAAGCTTATCTATGAGCATTACAAAGACAAGCCCAAAGATTTTGTGAACCGTCTTTATGCTATGAGATTGAATAAACCGCTTGATCTGCAGATAAAAGGAGAAGGGGAACCACTTATAAGATATCCGGGAGATAAATTATGGTCGGGCCTTTCATTGCCGATGATGTCACATGGTTATGAAGTGCAGTTGACTCCTTTGCAAATACTCACCTTCTATAATGGAGTGGCTAATAATGGCAAAATGATGCGCCCGCTTTTTGTGACGGCAGTCATGAGAAATGGTAGCGTTATCAAGAGCTACGAACCTGAGGTCATAATCAACTCTATAGCATCACGCTCAACAATAAGAAAAGCGAAAAAAATGATGGAAGGTGTTGTTGAACGTGGCACAGCAACTAATCTCAGAAATCCTAATTATAAAATCGCAGGAAAAACAGGTACAGCACAAATAGCAAGAAATAAGTATGGTTACAAAACCGGAGCAAGGGTATCCTACCAGGCCTCTTTTGTCGGATATTTTCCCGCAGAGAATCCTCTCTATTCCTGTATAGTTGTAGTTAATTCTCCTTCGAACGGGGTTTATTTCGGAAACGTAGTTGCAGGAACAGTATTCAAAGAGATTTCCGATAAGGTTTATTCAACAAGATTTTTTCGGGATTACCGGCCTGAAAATAAGGATGATATAAAACCATCTGCACCTGATGCCGGTAACGGATACAGGGCCGATATAAATGAAGTCCTTAAAAACCTTGATGTCAGATACCGGCGAACTGCTGATGATGACTGGGTCGCTACCCGTGAAAATGGAGATACCGTCAGTATGACAGGTGTGAAGATACAGCCGGGTCTTGTACCTGATGTGAGAGGAATGAGTCTGCGTGATGCGGTTTATCTCCTTGAGAACACCGGGTTAAGAGTAAAAATCAGTGGTAAAGGGAAAGTGCTGAGGCAATCTCCTGAACATGGCGCAAGGTACAATGAAGAGACAGTCGTTTCTCTCGAGATGAATATGTGAAATGATAAAGATTGAAGAAATACTAAACGGAATTGAAATTGTTTCTGTGAGCGGACCAAAAAACAGAGTTATATCCGGTGTTGAGTTTGATTCACGGAAGGTGAAAAAGAATTTCCTGTTTGTAGCCGTTAAGGGATATAAAAGTGACGGGCACGAATTTATTAACTCTGCAATAGCTGCAGGTGCCACTGCTGTTATTTGTGAAATGTTTCCTGAAAACCCCGTTAAAAATGTCTGCTGGATTAAAACGAACGATTCAGCAAAATCTCTCGGATTGGCAGCATCTAACTTCTTCGGAAACCCTTCATCTTCACTTAAGCTGGTTGGTGTTACAGGAACAAACGGCAAAACTACAATTGCTACTCTGCTATACAGGATGTTTATGCGGTTGGGTTTTAAATGCGGACTGTTTTCAACTGTTTGCAACTTTATTAATGAAAAAGAACTTGAGGCAACTCATACAACGCCCGATCCGGTTCAGCTCAACAGACTTTTATCAGAGATGGTCGGTGAGGGATGTGATTTTGCATTTATGGAAGTAAGTTCTCACTCAGCTCATCAGAAACGGATAGCAGGACTAAAATTTGAAGGCGGTATTTTCACGAACCTTACTCTCGATCACCTCGATTATCATAAGACATTTGATAACTACCTGGCTGCAAAAAAGAGTTTTTTTGACTCTCTGCCCTCAAATTCATTTGCGCTTGTAAATGTTGATGACAGGAATGGCAGGGTTATGTTGCAGAATTGCCAGGCACGTCATTACACTTTCTCCATAAGGGGGATGGCCGACTACCGTTGTAATATTATTGAGCAAAGTTTCGGGGGAATGGGATTTAAAATTGAGGGAGAGGAAGTCTGGACAAGGTTTATCGGCGATTTTAACGCATCTAATCTGCTTGCGGTTTATGCTGCATCGGATCTTCTTGGCGCTGCAAAAAAAGAGATATTAACTGTTCTCAGCGATCTGTATCCTGTTTCAGGAAGACTTGAAATAATCAAATCTCCGGGAGGTATTTCAGGTATAGTCGATTACGCCCATACTCCTGATGCTCTTTTAAATGTGATAGATACAATTAATAAAATCCGTGAAGGAGGTGTTCAGCTTATAACTGTCGTGGGTGCCGGAGGTGACCGTGACCGGACAAAACGTCCGAAGATGGCTGCAATATCGGCTGAAGGAAGCACCAAAGTCATTCTCACCTCCGATAATCCCAGAAGTGAGGATCCGGATAAGATTCTTGATGAGATGGAAGCTGGAATAACCCCTGATTTAAAAAGAAAAATTCTCAGAATAACTGACCGGCATGAAGCTATTAAAACAGCAGTTATGCTTGCAAACGAGGGTGATGTAATACTCATTGCAGGAAAAGGCCATGAGACTTACCAGGAGATTATGGGGGTGAAAAATCACTTTGACGACAGGGAAGAATTGAAAAATGCATTATTACTTAAATAAAACAGATGGGAAATGCTCTACTATTTATTTAATTATCTTGACTCACTTAATTTCCCCGGGGCCAGGTTATTTACGTTCATCTCTTTCCGGTCAGCTGCAGCTGTTCTCACTTCCCTTGTTATTTCGCTCCTGATAGGCAAAAGAATCATTCAATATCTTCAAAGAAAGCAGGTTGGAGAGATTGTGAGAGATCTGGGTCTTGAGGGACAATGCAAGAAGCAGGGAACACCTTCAATGGGAGGGGTTATAATTCTTGCATCAATTATTATTCCTACTCTGTTATTCGCAAAGCTTGGGAACACTTATATCATCCTGATCCTGATAACAACATTCTGGCTGGGACTAATTGGTTTTCTTGATGATTATATAAAGATTTTTAAAAAGAACAAAGAAGGGCTTGCGGGCAGGTTCAAAATTGCTGGTCAGATTGTACTTGGAATTATTGTAGGGTTAACCCTGTTTTTTGGTAATGAAGTCAAAATTGCAGAGAAAATAGATGTTGCAAATCTTACTTTGAGGGAAAGACATGAGATGCTCGACACTTCAATGCAGATTCCGGCTCATGGTGTGATAACTATGGAAAAAAAATCAACAAAGACCACTATCCCCTTTATAAAAAATAATGAGTTCGATTATGCATGGCTGGTTTCATTTATCAGTGAAGAAAAAAGGAGGCCATATACCTGGATTGTCTTCGTGATTATAGTAATATTCATTGTTACTTCAGTTTCAAATGGTGCAAACCTGACTGACGGTCTTGACGGACTTGCAACGGGAACTTCGGCAATAATAGGAACGGCACTGGCAATACTAGCTTATGTTTCCAGTAACATCATTTATGCCAAGTATCTTCAGATAATGTATATACCAGGTACTGAAGAGCTTGTTGTCTTTGCCAGCGCTTTTATCGGAGCCACTATAGGGTTCCTTTGGTACAATTCGTTTCCAGCCCAGGTATTCATGGGTGATACAGGTAGTCTGGCTCTCGGGGGGATCATAGCAGTATTTGCTATAATAATAAGAAAAGAACTTCTGATCCCGATATTATGTGGGATATTTCTTGTTGAAAATCTGTCTGTTGTTCTTCAGGTAAGCTGGTTTAAAAGGACGAAAAAAAAGTATGGGGTGGGAAGAAGAATATTGCTGATGGCCCCGCTTCATCATCATTATCAGAAAAAAGGTTTTCCAGAACCGAAGATTGTCACACGGTTCTGGATAGTTGCAATACTATTGGCAGTTATAAGTATCGTGACGCTTAAGATCAGATAATAAAATGACTAAGAAGTTTGTAATACTGGGGGCAGGTGAAAGTGGTGCAGGATCGGCAGTACTTGCACAAAAACATGGATTCGATGTTTTCGTTTCTGATAAAGGTCAGATAAAAGAAAACTATCGTGAAATTCTTGAAAAAAATAGTATTAAATGGGAGGAAGGAAATCATAATGAATCAATTATACTTTCAGCAGATGAAGTTATTAAAAGCCCTGGGATACCTGAAAATGCTCCAATAATAAAGAAGATCCGCGAAAAAGGGATTCCTGTCATATCAGAAATAGAATTCGCCGGCAGATATGCTAAAGGTATAAAGATCTGTGTAACCGGTAGCAATGGTAAAACAACAGTAACTAACCTCATCTATCATATTCTGAAAAAAGCTGGAAAGAATGCTGCGATGACAGGCAATGTAGGTAATAGCTTCGCCATGGCTGTTGCAGAAGGTTCGTATGATTATTATGTAATAGAACTGAGCAGTTTTCAGCTTGACGGGATGTATGATTTCAAGGCTGATATTGCGGTATTGTTAAATATTACACCCGATCATCTCGACCGATACGATTACAAGCTTCAGAACTATATAGATTCCAAATTCAGAGTAATACAAAACCAGAAAAAAGATGATTTTTTGATTTACTGGGAAGGGGACCCGATCATTAAAGCTGAATTATCACGGAAAAAAACTGAAATGACACTATTGCCTTTTTCTGATGAAATAAAGGAAGGCATGGCTGCTTATATTGAAAACGACAAATTGATAATTGATTACCAAAATAAAACCAACCTTATGACAATTCATGAATTTGCGCTTAAAGGCCGTCACAACACCTACAACTCAATGGCAGCAGCCATTGCAGGGAAGATTCTTAATATCCGTAAGGTGGTGATCAGGGAAAGTTTGGCTGATTTTCAGGGAGTTGAACACCGTCTTGAACCAGTTATTACAGTCTGTGGTATCAATTTCATAAACGATTCAAAAGCCACAAATGTTAATTCGACCTGGTATGCTATAGAGTGTATGGAAAACAATATTATATGGATTGTCGGTGGTGTTGATAAAGGAAATGATTATTCAGAACTGTTCGCTGTAGTAATAAAGAAAGTCAAAGCTATAATCTGCCTGGGAAAGGATAACAAGAAAATAATAGAAGCTTTTAAAGATAAAATAGCAACTATTGTGGAAACAACTTCCATGGAAGAAGCAGTAAGGTCCTCCTATTATCTGGCAAAAAAAGGTGAAACAGTACTTTTATCACCTGCATGTGCAAGTTTTGATCTTTTCAAGAATTATGAAGACAGGGGTCGTCAGTTTAAACAGGCTGTAAGGAACCTTTAATAAATAAATTAATGCAGCAAGGCTGGCTTACAAAGACATTTAAGGGAGACAAGGCGATCTGGGGCCTTGTGGCTCTTTTTATGGTCTATTCACTTTTAGCTGTTTACAGCTCTTCAGTAGGAGTGGCCTTTATGAAATATGGAGGGAATACAACATACTTTCTTAAGAGTCAGTTTCTTATGCTTATAATAAGTCTGGCCATAATAGTAGTCGTTCATTACCTTCCATACAGAATTTATTTTTCTATGGCAGGATTGATTCTTATCGGTTCTGTAGGATTGCTGGTGTTGACTTTTGCACTTGGCTCGAGAGTCAATGAAGCAATCCGCTCTATTGTTATCCCCGGGACCGGCTTCAGACTTCAGACATCAGATGTTGCCAAAGTTGCTCTCGTATTGTATCTCGCAAGATCTCTTGCCAAATACCAGAAAGAACTGAATAATTTCATGCTGGTCTCAAAGTATTTTATTCTCCCGGTTGGTATTGTCTGTGGACTGATAATGCCTGAGAATCTATCTACAGCACTTATGGTATTTGGAATGAGCATGATAATAATGTTCATCGGCAGGGTCCCATTCAAATTCCTTCTGGCCTATATAGGTATAGGAGTAGTCGCAGTTCTCCTGTTCGCCATGGTGCTGACTGTGGTTAAGAAGGATAACAGGGTCCAGGTCTGGAAAAACAGGATCGAACAATTTATCTCAGGCAAGGGGAGTGAAGATGGAGACTATCAATCAAACCAGGCAAAGATAGCAATCTCAACAGGAGGATTATTCGGAAAAGCTCCGGGCAAAAGCACCCAGAGAAATATGCTTCCACAATCGAATTCTGACTTCATTTTTGCAATTATTATAGAAGAGTATGGTCTTTTGTTCGGCGCTATCCCGCTCATACTGGCATATATGATACTGCTGTTCAGAGGGATCACAATTGCGAAAAAATGTGAAACTGCGTTCCCTGCCTTCCTGGTTCTGGGCCTGATTGTGATGATCGTCATTCAGGCAATGCTGAATATGATGGTCGCGGTAGGACTGTTTCCGGTTACAGGACAGACATTGCCAATGGTAAGTTGGGGGAGGACCTCTGTTCTTGTAATGAGTTTTTCAATAGGTGCAATACTGAGTGTAAGCAGGGTGGTAGATGCAAGAATAAAGAAAGAAAAACTGCCTGAAGAAGAAATTTCTGATGAAGGAGAAAAGATATATGAGCCTGCAAAAACATAAAAGGGTGATAATCAGTGGCGGTGGTACCGGGGGGCATATCTTCCCGGCTATATCAATTGCAAATGCTCTCAGGAAAATTGATCCTGAAACTGAGATCCTGTTTGTGGGTGCCGAAGGAAGAATGGAAATGGAAAAAATTCCTGCCGCTGGTTACAGAATAATCGGTTTACCTGTTGCAGGTTTATACAGGAGTCTCACCCTGAAAAATTTTTCAGTGCTTATAAAACTTTTAAAGAGCCTAAACAAAGCAAAAAAGGTTATAAAGGAATTTAAACCCGATGTTGTTGTTGGTGTAGGTGGTTATGCCAGCGGTCCCGTCCTGAGGCAGGCAGGAAGAATGGGAATCCCGACCCTGATCCAGGAACAAAACAGCTATGCCGGCGTGACAAATAAGCTTCTGTCAAAAAAGGCTTCAGCTATATGTGTCGCATACGATGGGATGGAAAAATACTTTCCTCCCGAAAAAATAATTAAAACAGGTAATCCTGTACGGCATAATTTTGACAACATTAAAAGTTTACAGGATAAAGCACTCTCATTTTTTAACCTGAAAAGAGAATTTCCTGTGATCCTTGTCCTGGGTGGTTCACTCGGAGCCGGAACTATTAATAATAGCCTTTCAGAAAATATAAATATACTAAGGGACTCCGATTGCCAGTGGCTATGGCAGACAGGGAAGTATTACTTTGAAAATGTTAAGGCCCTGGTTTCCTTATCATTCAGCGGAAATATATCGGTGCATGGGTTTATTGACCGGATGGATTATGCTTATGCTGCTGCGGATATAATTGTATCAAGAGCTGGAGCAGGAACAATCTCTGAATTATGTCTTGTTGGCAAACCTGTAATTCTGATTCCTTCTCCGAATGTTGCAGAAGATCACCAGACCAGGAATGCAGAGGCTTTATCAACCAGGAATGCAGCTGTGTTAATTGCAGATAAGCAGGCAGCAAAAACTCTTGTAGATGAGGCAATTAAATTGATATCAGATAGAAGCAAAAGAGACATGCTATCCGGGAATATATTGAAAATGGCCGACAGGGACGCTGACATAAGGATAGCAGAAGAAGTATTAAAGCTCACCGGAAAATGATTGAGTTCAAAAAAATAGAAGGGATGTATTTTGTCGGTATCGGTGGTATCGGCATGAGCGCCCTTGCTCTTTATTTTGCAAAAGGCGGGTATACAATTGCAGGATACGACAGATCGGAAAGCGGAATAACTCTCTCATTAATTGAAAATGGCTGTGCAGTAACTTATAAAGATGATTTAAGTGTTCTTCCTGATCTTTTTAGAACTGTTTCAAATAAAAACAGGGTTATAGTAGTTTACACTCCTGCTATTCCTGCCGAAAATAAAATTCTTTCTTTTTTCAGAAGTAACGGATACCTGATTTATAAACGGTCCGAGATCCTCGGTGAAATATCTCTGAATACTGATACTCTTGCTGTTGCGGGGACTCATGGTAAGACCACGGTGTCAACGATGATAGCACATTTGTTGAAGCAGTCTAATATTGATTGTTCGGCATTTCTTGGAGGTATATCAAAGAACTATGATTCAAATCTTCTTTTGGGAGATAGCAGATACACAGTTATGGAAGCTGACGAATTTGACCGTTCCTTCCACAGGCTGAAACCACTTATGGCTGTTGTCACCTCACTTGACGCTGACCACCTCGATATCTATGGAGATCAGGGTACCATGATAAAGGCATACAATGAATTTTGCGGAAAAATCAGACAAGGAGGCAAACTAATAGTAAACAGCAAAATACGTAAAGAAATTATTGTTCCCGAAGGAGTGTCCTGCTATACCTACGGACTTGATAATGATGCTGATTTCGGGTCGTCGGGTATTAAGCGATGTAAAGATTATTACAGTTTCAATATTAAAACACCTTCAGCAACAATTGAGGATCTGCACTTTGCATTCCCCGGTATAATTAATATCGAAAATTTCACCGCAGCTATTGCTGTCGCATTAATGTGCGGTGTAACGGAACAGGAAATCAGGAAAGCTGTTTTGCTCTTCCAGGGTGTAAAGCGCAGGTTTGATATTAGGATAAATTTACCAGGTCTCGCTTTTATAGATGATTATGCACATCATCCTGAAGAGATTAAGGCATGCATAACATGCATTAAAGAATTTTTTTCCGGACGGAAAATTACAGGAATTTTTCAACCGCATCTTTTTTCACGTACGCTTGACCATGCTGAAGGGTTTGCTAAAATACTCGATGAACTGGATGAAGTAATATTGTTACCAATTTATCCTGCCCGTGAAAAACCGATAGAAGGAGTTACATCCGAATTGATATTAAATAAAATGAGATCAGGTAAAAAGAGGCTGCTGGCAAAAGAGGATATCCCTGATAAACTTGATACACACAAACTTGATGTTCTTTTGACAATTGGAGCCGGTGATATTGATACACTTGTTGTGCCAATTGAGGAAAAGCTTAGGAGAGAGAGAGTGAAATGAAGAAGTTCCTGAAAATACTATTGATTATCCCTGTATTATACCTTATAATAATACCGGTTTATATGGCCAGCTCAACAAATTCGAGGCCATGTGGAGGAATAGTTATTGATATAAGCGACTCATCTGATTATCATTTTGTTACAAAAAGGCAGCTATTAAACCTGGCATATGGGAACTCAGACAGAATCATCGGTAAACCCGTTAAAAAAATTTCAGTTTTGGCAATTGAAAGCAGGATTAATGCATTAAGAGAATTAAAGAGAGCTGAAGTGTACATGACAATTGACGGAGTTGTACATGTTTATGTTGAACAACGTAATCCGGTAATGAGAGTAATGCCCGACAACGGCGGAGACTATTTTGTAGATGAAGACGGAGTAGTTATGAGGAGAAGAAATCTTTATAATCCGCGACTACACATTGTCGAAGGTAATGTTAATATCAGTTCAGCAATGCTTAACGGGGTAAGTGTTCTTGATTCAAGTATAAAAAACTCAATTCTTAAAGATATTTATCACCTGGTGAATTATATAAATGATGACAAATTCTGGTCGGCTCAGATCGATCAGATCTATGTAGACGGAAATGATGAAATTGACCTTGTGCCGCGTGTCGGAAACCAGCAGATACACCTCGGAACTGCTGAAGATTACGAAGGGAAACTCAGAAACCTTGAAGCTTTCTACGATAAGGTGTTACCTGAAGTAGGATGGAATAAATATTCATTGATAAACCTTGAATTCAAAGATCAGATAGTTTGTAAAAAAAGAGATAATCAGAAATAACCATATTTAAATTATGAACAAAAAGGAACAGTATGTAGCAGCCATCGACATAGGCACCACAAAAATTGTGGCAATTGTCGGTAAGAAAAACGAGAATGGAAAAATTGAGATTCTCGGCCTTAGTAAAGCCCTTTCAAAAGGTGTGAAGAGAGGTGTTGTCCTTAATATTGAGGAGACAGTAAACGCCATTCAGACTACCGTGGAAGATGTACAGAAAAGATCAGGGATTATGTTCTCTGAGGTCTTTGTTGGTATAGCCGGGCAACATATAAAAAGTATGAAAAACCGAGGCTATATAATGCGTGAAGCATATGATGATGAAATCAAGAAAGAGGAGGTCTTCAAGCTGATTGAAGATATGCATAAGATACATATCGACATCGGGGAAGAGATAATTCATGTAATCCCTCAG
Organism: Bacteroidales bacterium; assembly: GCA_017882305.1. Taxonomy (GTDB): domain Bacteria; phylum Bacteroidota; class Bacteroidia; order Bacteroidales; family VadinHA17; genus LD21. Next base: position 17,010 of record JADGPU010000042.1, read on the forward strand.
AATTTCATTGTTGATAACGAGACCGGGGTTAAGAGTCCTATCGGAATGTGCGGCAGGCGCCTGGAAGCTAATTTTCATATTGTGATCGGTCAGGTCGCTGCAGCAAAGAACATCGAAAAATGTATCAGGAAAGCAAATCTGATTGTGAAGGATATGATCCTGGAGCCACTGGCTTCTTCAGATGCGGTGCTTACTGATGACGAAAAAGAGGCTGGAGTCGTTCTGGTGGATATCGGTGGCGGGACAACTGATGTGGCTGTCTATTATGATAATATTATCCGGCATACTGCAGTGATTCCGTTTGGCGGGAATGTGGTGACAAAAGATATCAAGGAAGGCTGCGCAATATTGCAACGACACGCTGAACAGCTTAAAATTCAGTACGGTTCAGCACTTGGGGATATTGCACCCGAAGATAAGGTTGTTTCCATACCAGGCATAAGTGGACGTGAACCCAAAGAGATTTCTTTCAAGAGCCTTGCTTATATAATCCAGTCAAGGATGGAAGAGATTATTGACGCAGTTAATTTTGAAATACAAAATTCAGGATATGCAGATAAACTTGCTGCAGGAGTGGTAATCACGGGGGGAGGCGCTATGCTGAAACACCTGCCTCAGCTGATGAAGTTCAAAACTGCCATGGATGTAAGAATTGGCCTGCCTAATGAGCATCTTGCAGGATCAGCAAAAAATGAAATTAACCAGCCAATGTATGCAACAAGTGTCGGGTTGATAATGCGGGGGTTTGAATATCTTGAAACCTACAAAAAGTCATTCAATGCCGGCACTTCTGAAGAATTCGTTAAACCCAAACCGGTGATAGCTGACCAGCATGGGGAGGAAGAGGAAGAATCTTTTGCAACACCTGTACAGGGAGAGGAAAAAATTTCACTAACTGAAAAAATTAAAATCATGCTCTCAAAGATGTTTGAGGTTGAAGATCAGCCAATTAATAAATAAATATGAGTGCATATAAACATAAGCTGTTCATAATAAATTAAATAACTATACTATGTCAGACGATATAATGAACTTTGATCTGCCTGTTGAGAGGTCGTCGATTATAAAAGTTCTTGGAATAGGTGGTGGAGGCAATAATGCTGTCAATCACATGTTTGAAAAGGGCATCACGGATGTGAATTTTGTGATATGTAATACAGACCATCAGGCTCTGATAAAAAACCAGGTGCCTATAAAAGTCCAGATCGGAGAATCACTTACCGAAGGCAGAGGAGCCGGTAGCAAACCTGAAATTGGCAGACAGGCAGCTATAGAAAACATAGACGATGTAATGGATGCGTTATCGGGAAACACTAAAATGGTTTTCATTACAACAGGGATGGGAGGAGGTACAGGTACCGGAGCTACACCGGTAATTGCAAAAGCCTGCAAAGAAGCAGGACTACTTACCATTGCAGTTGTCACAATCCCTTTTAAATCTGAAGGGAAAGTACGTATCCGGCATGCTATTGATGGTGTAACGGAACTTAAAGATTATGTTGATTCATTATTGGTGATAAATAATGAAAAGCTGAGGGAAATATATGGTAACCAGCCTGTCTCTACTGCATTTGCGAAGGCTGATGACATTCTGACTGTAGCTGTGAAAGGAATTGCAGAGATCATTACTGTCACAGGTTATATTAATGTTGATTTTGCTGATGTGGAAACTGTAATGAAAAACTCGGGTGTTGCTATCATGGGAATGGGTAAGGCAGCTGGAGAGAACAGAGCAATAAAGGCGATCGAGAATGCACTCACCTCACCTTTGTTAAATTCAAATGATATCACAGGGGCAAAAAGTATTCTGATAAATATTTCCTCAGGGAACGGGGAACATGAGATCACAATGGATGAACTAGGTGAAATAACTGATTATATGTATGATGCTGCCTCAGATGATGCCTTGATCATCAGAGGATTATCTAAAGATGAAAACCTTAATGAGGAAATTAGCGTGACCGTAATTGCAACTGGATTTGAATCAAACAGTATTTTTCAGCCTTATAAACCTAAAAAACCAAGCAAGGTCGAATTACTGACAAATAAAAATGCAATTCCTACCAGAATAATACCTGAAATCGGAGAAGATGTGTTCTCTGTCCATGAAAAGAGGAAAAAGTCTATCATTACCGATTTTGAAGAAGAATCTCAGGGAGTAATTGATTTCAGTCTTGAACATAGTCATGAGATGGATGAGATAAGAAACAGGAGGACAAATGAGAACGAAGAGAGCCGTGAAAAGCCTGAAGCAACTTTGAGAAAAGTAAAACATATGCAAAACATCCTGAAGAGGGAAGGTCTTTCAAACAAAACAATGAAGGAAAATATTGATACTTTTGAAGATGTGCCTGCATATGTCAGAAGAAACCTGTCAATAGAGCCACCAGAGAATGCAACTGAAAGCAAATTGTCAAAGTTCACCTTGACATCAGATGACGATGACGAACCTGTATTAAGGGAAAACAATGCCTATCTGAATGATAATGTAGATTAGTTCTTTATGCTGGGCGAAGTTTGCAACTTCGCCCTTAAAAACAGCTTAGTTTCAAACTACGTAACTGTTAAACGCGAAGTTGCAAACTTCGCTCAGCTTCCTTTGTTAACACTTAATGCCCCTTATCATAGTAAAGAAATTTAATTTTTTGCACCCTTTGCGCAAACCTTTGAGTCCTTTGCGGCTAATTTTTCCTCATATTTTCTATATTTGCACCTGATGATCAGACACATTTCTATAGTACTGCTTTTCGCGATTTCTTCAGGTTTATATGCCCAGAAACCAAATATCATTCCATCAATGTCAAATACCCAGAAACAGGATTCTATAAGAATTTCAAGAATATCAAATACACATAAACAAGATTCTATTAAGAAGCCAAGAATATTAAAGGAATGGACTCTTTCTGCCGACTACTCTGAAGAGGTAAATATCCCCATTGACACAGTATTTTCATTATCTAACCGGTTCAAAATAGCAGACAAATATTCACCTGTTAATGCAAGTCTTGGTAATTATGGCCTGCCTTTTTATCAGCTCAGTTTTTTTGACAGGATTACTGACCCTGATAAATTCCTTTATACGTCATATTATCCTCTGATGCATCTCCCTTCCAATCCACTTTTTATGAAAACACAGGTTCCATTTACAGAACTTGACTGGAGTTTTGCAGGGCCGGTAGTAAATTCGGAACAATCTTTCAGAGTGAGGCATTCACAGAACATAAACAGATTTATTAATTTTGGACTATTATATGATATAGTCTTCAGTCTTGGGCAATATAATTACCAGAGGTCAGCAGATAAAACATTTACTTTCTATTCCTCATATACGGGAGATAAATATAAACTCTACTTTTCAGCAGGAATAAATAACCTGTTATCATATGAAAATGGAGGGATAATTAAGATTTCAGATCTTAATCAGCCGAATACCTTCAATGTTCCTACACAACTGGGTGCACTCGATAAGGCAAACAGCACACTTAAGAACCGCAACTTGCTGTTGGTACAGCGATATACCATCAGCAGCAATCCTGTAGTAAAAAATGACAGTACTTCACATAAACGATCAGGATTTTTTGGATTAAGCGGTACTTTTTCACATATTTTTATACTTGAAAGAAATATACGAAGATATCAGGACGCCGTTCCAAATTCAGGATTTTATGATACTGTATTAATAACTAAGGATATCACTTTTGACTCCATCTATTCCAGAACCATTAAAAATACCGTCAGGTTTGATTTTACAACTGATGAAACAAGGAAGTTTACTCTGGGTGGGGGAGTTGGGATACGAAATGAAATTTCAACATATAGTTATATAATTCCTACTCATTATACATTATCTGCCACTACTGCTGTATTGCACGAAAACAGTAATGTTTTGATCGGGAGATTGTATAACAACATTGGAGATAAATTTGGTTGGTTAGCAACAGGAGAATTATATGTGACAGGTTACCGGGCTGGTGACTTTAATCTGAACGGTGAAATTTCAAAATCATTTAATTGGAAAAAGGGAACAGCATCCTGGTTGTTAACGGGTTCAATGATGAACAGACAGCCATCAATCTGGTACGACCATTGGGGCAGTAACAATTTTGAATGGCATAATAATTTGAAAAAGGAATTCCGGATCGATCTTGGATCGGCATTCAGATATCCTGCAAGGAAGATTGAATTAAAATTCAATTATGCTATAATAAAGAATTATGCAGATTTTGATACTACAGCCCAACCTTCACAGTATTCCGGAGGACTTTCGATAGCTGCTATTGCACTTAAAAATGAACTGAGAGCCTGGAAATTTCATCTGGCATCTGATGTAATTATTCAGAAAAGCTCTAATTCAAATATACTTGACCTCCCGCTTGTTACTGTCCGTTCTGCAGGTTATTTTGAGCACCTCTTCAGATTTGTAAAAACCGGAGGAAAGCTGAATACTCAGCTGGGTGTTGATGTAACATATAATACGATATATCATCCCTATGCCTATATGCCGGCCACTGGAAGGTTTTATCGACAGGATAATGTAACTGCCGGTGATTATCCTTTTATTAATGTCTTTTTGAATTTTAAAGTTAAAAGAACACGACTCTTTGTAATGTTTGATCATGTAAATGCCAAATTGATGGGCTACAACTATGAAATGATACCATCCTATCCAATGAATATCAGAATGTTACGATATGGCCTTGCATGGACATTTTACGATTAAAAAAATTGTTGTACCTTTGCACCTATTTTTGAAAGTAAATGTTTAACTAAAATAACATCTTTGATAAAAAAATCAATATTTCTTTTCGCTTTGCTTGTAACAGTTTTTACCTCCTGTTCAGATCACCACTCCTCTAATAATATGAATAAGAATTTAGTCTCCTTTGATCTTGATTCAATAAGGAAAAGAGGCAAATTAATTGCAGTGACTGATTTTAATTCAACTGACTATTTTATTTATAAGGGTGAGCCAATGGGGTTTAATTATGAACTCCTGAAGTCATTCCCGGATGAGAAACACCTTGAACACTCTTTCGGAAATTGGGGAAAAATATCGCGATACGATGATATGATAAGACAATTCAGTGCCATCATTAACTGGGACTGGAGGTTACTTGCATCACTTATTTGCCAGGAATCGCATTTTGATCCGACTGTTGAATCGTACACCGGTGCGTTCGGATTGATGCAGATAATGCCTGATACAGGAAATAATTTTGGCATTGATATTACCTCCTCACCTGAAAATAATCTGACAGCAGGTATTAGTTATATTAACTGGCTTCATTCAATATTCGATCCCAGGATACCCAACGAAAAGGAAAGAATTAAATTTATCCTGGCGGCATATAATGCCGGTCCGGGTCACGTTCTTGATGCCATGAAACTTGCTGAGAAAAACGGGATGAATCCTAAAAAATGGGATGGAAATGTCGCAATATGGCTTCTAAAAAAATCTGAACCCCAATATTATAATGATACTGTAGTTAAAAACGGATATTTCAGGGGAACAGAGTCGGTGCATTTTGTAAGTCAGATACTCGAAAGATTTGAACATTACAAGAATATTATTCCGGAAGAAAAATCCCACCCCTTCTGATAATGATCAGTAATTCGTGGAGAATCATAGCTGTTGCACCCCAAATTGTGTTGGTATCATAATCAAAATATTTAACTTCAAGCATTTCACCTCTTATCTCAAAAGGTTTTAATTTGACTATTGATGGATCAAGGAGTTTTTTAAGATCGACATCAATAAGAAATAAAACTTCTTCCGGTTTGTGATTAAAAGAGGGCTTCTCATTAAGCCAGCCAATTACGGGAGTAACTATCATATTACTCACCGGAATAAATAAAGGAGTTAGTGTCCCGATGACATCTAATTTTACCGGGTCAAGGCCGGTCTCTTCATATGCTTCGCGGAGAGCTGTTTGAATCACATTTTCATCCCCGGGTTCTTCTTTTCCACCGGGAAAGCTGATTTGACCGCCGTGAACACCATTGTAATCAGGACGTTGCATGAGTACGGTATGAACTGACTCACTATCTGGATAAAGTAGTATCAATACCGCGGCAATACGCACATCCTTTCCGGGGATCCTTGGAAAATTTTTTACAAATCGGTCAGATGAAGCCATCTGCCATTGAACATCTGTTCCTGGCAAACCCTTCAAGATTTCTTTTTTTAATCTGGCAGCGAAGTCATTCATGTTCTATAAATCTCTAATCCTATAAAATATTAACCCCAAAATCCCCTTTTTGTTTGCCTCCTAACCCCTCCCGAGACAGAATCACTCTTAAAGGTAGGTTATTCGTATCTCAGCGCTTCCACAGGATTCTTTGTGGAAGCCCTCCATGTCTGATAACTGACTGTAGCCAGTGATACTATCATTAAAAGAACTCCAGCGGCTCCAAACACCCACCATTTCAATTCGGTTTTGTAAGCAAAGTTCTGAAGCCACAGATGCATTGCATACCATGCAACCGGACAACCAATCAGAAAAGCTGTGGCAAACCAGATTGTAAAATTAGAGTTTAACATAAACATCAACTCTGCTACTCTGGCTCCGGTTACCTTGCGAATACCGATCTCTTTGGTCCGTTGGACAACAAGTACTGAGGTAACTGAATAGAGCCCAAGGCAAATTATGATGATGGCCAAAAGAGAAAAAAAGCCTGTAAGCTTTGCCTGTGTAAATTCTTTCTGATATGCTGAATTATATAAGTTGTTAAGGAACTCAAACTGAAAAGGATAATTTGGCAACTCCTGATCCCATATATTCTTGAAATTTAAAATCGCCTCCTGTTTACGGGCCGAATCTACCTGAACAAGAAAACACAAGTAAAAAATAGGTTTTTGAAAAAGAACGTATGGTTTAATCTCTTGTTTCATTGTGGTGATATTAAAATCCCTGACCACACCCACCACTGTCCCACCAAAAAAAATATCCGGGGAATCAAATTTGATTTTGAAAGGACGACCGATTGCTTCTTCAGCGGTCCAGTTCAACTCTTTTAGAGCTGCTTCATTAAGAATATAATCCTCTCCCTTACGATCAGGATTATATGGTGAAAAGTTCCTTCCCGTTACGAGGGGGATATTAAAAAATGTAAGGAAATTATCCTCCACTGATAAGACATATAATTGTTTGTCCTTAAGGGTTTCATCGATAGCTGAAGATTCAACCCCAAGAGCATCAACTGTTTCACCGGAAGGCTCCTCCATTGACGCGGTGAAACCCTTGATAAGTGGATCCTGTAAAGCTCGGGTACGAATTGAATTGTATTTTGAGCGTATCTCCCAGTTTTGCCGTTTAAAGACCAGGATATCGGAAGGCTGTTTGCCTAAGCTATTTGAAAGTATTAATTTTTTCTGCTTATAAATTGTTATTGTGGCAACCATCAGGACTATAGATAATGAAAATTGTAATATCATAAGCAGCCCATATGAAGAAAATTTTCCCGAGGATGCATATGATATTTTTTTAAAACCGGATATTGATTTGCGATTTGGAAGGATATATACAATCAAAGGCAGGCTTCCCACAATAACAGAGATCACAATAACGATTGCAATAAAAGGCCATACTTTAACAATATCTGAGAACCCTTCCTTCAATATATGGTAACTGAACCAGGTGCCCGCCAGCTGGTTGATCAAATCCAGTACGAATCCTGTCAATATCAGAGCTAACAGCACATTTAAAGCTGATTCCAGTAAACTCTGAGCCACAAGAAGCCACTTATCAGAACCCATTAAAAGTTGTATGTGGACAGGTTTCTGCAGACCGAGTATCCTTGCCTTATTTAAATTGTAAAAATTTATCCACGAAACAGTTAAAAGAACCAGAGCTATAACAATGAAGAGATAGACACTGGTTATACTACCGTTTTGTTCAATCTCCCTGTCTTTATCCGAGAACAAGTGAATATCAGTAATTTTTTGAAGAAATGGCTTAAATTCCATCTGCACATTGTTTCCAGCAAGCTTTTTTATGAATGGAGGGATCCCTCTGATTATCTCTTCTTTATCAGATCCTTTTCTGATGAGAAGATAAATATAGGCCCAGCCCGGATCTTCCTCCGGTTTTTCAAATGAAGTAAGAATATCAAAATGCACATGTGAATTAACAGGAGAATCCTTCATAACACCTGTTATTGTAAAAGCAGGCATTTTATCATAATATTCGCCTGATATCAGTATGGTCTGACCAACAGGATTGTTTTTTCCGAAGCACTTTTGCGCAAGTGACAATGAGATAACAGCTGAGAAAGGTTGTTTCAGTGCATTTTCGCTATCTCCATAGATCAGACCGAGACCAAATACCTTAGAAAAATTCGAATCAGTGGCAAAAACCCGATCGGAGTAAAACTTATTTTCAGCCACTTTAAGAGCCGTGTGTCTGTATGGAGCCAGTCTGACCATCTCCTCGATCTGAGGAAATTCTTCAGGCATCCTGGCTACAAAACTTTCCCAGCAACGTGCAAAATGCAGACGGGTGCCATTTAAATTCGTCTCAAA
>JADGPU010000184.1 GCA_017882305.1 Bacteroidales bacterium
TGATCGATATAAACTTTTGCAAGTCCGGATCTTTTCCAGTTTAGCGTATTAAAAACAATTAACGAAGGTTGTGATTCGCGGTTGAATTTACTTTGGAGCAGACCCATTGCCTCTTCTCCTATGGATGCAGTCCTGCGGTTGGCTTCCCAGGCATATGACTCTTTAAGTGCACGCTGCTCCATTGTCGGTTGACTAAGAGGTTCCCTGACGCTCTCAGAGTACCCTAAAGTATGTTCAGTATAAAACAATAATGCATTTTCTGCAAGATCGATACTTTTATTTATCTCATCAGGAAGTTTAACTCCTGCAAGGGAGGCCATAGAAAGACCTGCTTCATTTGCAATAAGAGCAGATGATGCCAAACGTGTGGTTGCTGTTTCCCGTGCTGAAGCACCAAAACCATCAGTCCACCAGTCGGGCCAGGCACCTCTTATTACAGGGAATTCAGTTCCATGATCTTTTTCCATATCACTGAAAAAGGTTTCTGCAATAGCTGTTGAAATCTGTGGCCATACAAAAATGTCATTCCATTGCTTTATCAGATCGCTGGCAATTGTAGAAGGAGGTGAATTATCTGTCAGATATCCGGAATGCTGAATTGCCATTTCATTGTAAGGATAATGTTTGGCATCGAGACTGATCAGGTAGTTGAGCAGGTTATTCTTAAACCTGTCAATATCTCCGTACTGCATTTCCAGAACGGTGTTGCCGGTCATGTAATGTTCAGCTCTGAATGTCAGCAACCGTTTTCCGGAAGGTGATTCCCACCAAAACATAGTTGGTTTATCAAAACAGATCAGTGCGCGATGCCCATGTGTACCCATATTCAGGTATTTGACCCCCATCTGATTAAAATAATCATTCAGACACCAACCGATTCCATTTACATCATCCTGCATGGCAAGAGTGATGGGAATGCCCTTTTCCTTGATTCTGCCCGCAGCTGCAAGAGAGGCAGCAAGAATCTTTTCATCGGGGATCTCATCGAAGTTGAAATACATTCCTGTGACTTCTATTCTTCCCTCTTTTATACGTTTAATCAGACGTTCTATCTGGCTTGCTGGTCTGCATTTAAGATACTCATCCACAGGCCATGCCGCTTCGCATGTCCAGCGAAACTTCGCATTCTCGGGATAGTTATCTGTTGCGTCACAATAATCAAGTGCATAATCAATGTACCTTAAGTGTTCTGCAAGTATTTCAGTTTGTGACCGGGTATAACCTATATCAGTATGTGTGTGCTGAATAAATTTTATGTTCCATTTTTTTACAGGATCCAGAGCGACTTTATTCTCCATTGAAAAATCACCTGCTACAACTTTCAATTCAATCGGAGTGCTTTCTGTGACAGGTGGTAATCCAAGGTTCACTGCGTTGTATCCAAATTTCAGGGAAGTTGTTTCAAGCAGTTTCCCATCAGCATATATTTTTGCTTCTGACTCTTTTCCGAAGTAAAAAATCGCTACTTCTACAAGCTGAAGCAGTGAGGATCCTTTCTTTATTATTGCCGGGAAAGGATTCATCGTTACACCTGTTTTAACAACCTTCTTAAATGTCATGTACCACGAAGTAAGATTCGCCTGGCTTCCCGTAACTTTTAATATTACAGGTTTACCGGCATTCAATCTGTTAGCAGAAACCCTTAAAATCATATATCCATGATTATCACCATGCTGATCTACCATAATTGAATTAAAACATAAGGAAGAACCATCAGAATTCTTCACTTCCCAGGCAGGCACTCCATCGGTATAAAATGAAAAGTTTTGTTTCCCGTCTATGGTCAGATCCATACGCGCACGTCCCGGACTTGAACCTAATGCTGCAACCCAGATAAAAGTTGCATACTTTTTCCCGATACCTGAAGGAACCGGTTCTGTTTCCCATTCTATAAAATCTTTGCCACTGGTAGCCCTGAGCAGCATGCTTTCACGCAAACCCGGGATGCAGGACTGATAATCATAATCAAGTCCTGTAATCTTCTTCGAATAGCCATTAATAAGATAATCGTCAGGTGTGAGGAATGATTGAGCTGCTATTGAATAACAGGCAATTATCAGAATTCCAAATAATAAAACAATTCTTTTCATGATGGTTTAAAGGGTTTATTTCACAAATGCTTTAACAACAATAGCTTCAGTATCTGATTTATTTATTATTCTGTAACTGCCTGTTGCAGCTGGGATCACAAAGGTTTCAGCATAATTAAATCGTTGGGAAAATCCATTTCCGGTTTCGACTATAATAAAGCTGCCTTCTACCAGACTCATCACATGGCATTTATTTTCAGTTTTTACTTCAATTGACTTCTTAAAATGATACCTGTGAATATCATATAAATGAGTCTCATGGGTTGGTAGATGGTATACCTGCCAGTCTTTACCTTCATCAATCAGGACAGGCTTAGAAATTAGTTTTTCATTCACAGACTCCCCATTGCGATCAAAAAAAAGATTATCCATTCCTCTTTCAATATTTAGAGGCCTTGGATTGCCATCAAGATCCAGACGAAGCCAGTCGTACATCTTAAAGGTAAAAATGTATGGCGTAGAGCTTATTTCGAGAACCAGATTATTTTTACCCGATCCATGTATTGTGCCGTATGGAATCAGGAACAAATCATGCTTTGACGCTTTATGTTTCTGCACAAACTTGTCTATATCGACCGGATTTGATTTTTTAATGCTTTCTTTCAGTTCTTCCCTGAATTCTGAAGGAACTATATCTTCCTGAAATCCAAGGTATACAACTGCGTTATCTTTAGTATCAAGAATGTAGTAGGTTTCTTCCTGCGTGAAATCTTCACCAAAATGTGATTTCATATACTCAGGACGGGGATGACATTGAACCGAAAGATTTCCTCC